>JAZJZJ010000060.1:23202-50352 GCA_040389925.1 Pseudomonadota bacterium | reverse complement strand
AGCTGCTCGGCGGCCCGCAGACGCAGATGATCGGCCGCACGCTGTGGGACGAGTTCTTCAGCAACAACGACTGGCCGATGGCCTCGGCGGTGGCGGTGGCGATGGTGCTGCTGGTGATCGTGCCGCTGGCGCTGTTCAACAAGTACCAAGCTGAATCGACGGAGGCGCGCGCATGAACGCAGTCAGATTCAACAAGTGGTTCGGCCGTGGATGGCTCTCTGTCGGCTACGCCTTCCTGTACCTGCCGATCGCAGCCCTCGTGATCTTCTCGTTCAACGATTCACCGGTGCCGAACGTCTGGGGTCGTTTCACGCTGAAGTGGTACGCCGCCCTCACGTCCGACACCGAGATCCTGACCGGCCTGTGGCTCTCGCTGCGCATCGCGTTCTTCACGGCCTGCGCGTCGGTCGTGCTCGGCACGCTGGCGGCGCTCGCGCTCGTCAAGCACCGCCGCTTCGTCGGGCGCACGATGTTCTCCGGCATGCTGAACGCGCCGCTGGTGATGCCCGAGGTGATCATCGGCCTGTCGCTGCTGCTGATGCTGGTGGCGATGCAAAAGGCACTCGGCTTCCCCGAACGCGGCCTGATGACGATCTGGCTCGGGCATCTGCTGCTCGGCATGGCCTACGCGGCGGTCGTCGTGCAGGCGCGCCTGAAAGACCTGAACCCGCAACTCGAAGAAGCCGCGATGGACCTCGGCGCGCGGCCCTGGCAGGTCTTCTGGCTCGTCACGCTGCCGATGATCTCGCAGGCGCTGCTGTCGGCCTGGCTGCTGACCTTCACGCTCTCGCTCGACGACGTGGTGCTGTCGGCCTTTCTCTCCGGCCCCGGCGCCACGACGATGCCGCTGGTGATCTTTTCGCGCGCCCGCCTCGGCCTGAACCCGAGCGTGAACGCGGTCGCGACATTGACCGTCGTGCTGGTCTCGATCGGCGTGATCGGCGCGAGCTTGGTGATCGCGCGGCGCGAGCGGCTGCGCGCTGCCGATGTGGCCGCCGCCGCACGCGACGCATGAGTGGTCTGAAAGGCGCGCACGAGCCGCACGCGCCGTGGCTCTCGTTCCTGTGCCTGGCCGGCAGCATGGCGCTGGTCGGCAGTTACGTCGGACTGTCGAAGATCCTGGTCATCGTGTTCCCGATCTTCCTGCTCGCGTTCCTGCGCTTCGGCATCGCGGCCATTGCGATGGCCGGTTGGGTCAAGCGCAGCGCGGCCGAGCCGCGGCTGAACGCACACGACCGCAAGTTGCTGTTCCTCGAGTCCTTCTTCGGCAACTTCCTGTTCTCGATCTGCATGCTGTTCGGCGTCTCGATGAGCTCGGCGCTGGCGGCTGGGGTGATCATGGCCGGCATCCCGGCGGCGGTCGCGCTGCTGTCGCGCGTGTTCCTGCACGAACGCATCCCGGTGCGCACGATGCTCGGCATCGCGTGCGCGGTCGGCGGCATCGCGTTGGTGTCGCTGACGAAGAACACCGATGCCGCGAACCACAGCTCGCTGCTCGGCAACCTGCTGCTCGTTGCGGCGGTGCTGTGCGAGGCGAGCTACGTGGTGATCGGCAAGAAGCTCGCGGCCAACGTCAGCCCGAAACGCATCAGCGCGCTGATCAACCTGTGGGGGCTGGCGCTGGTCACGCCGTTCGGCCTCTGGCAGGCACTGAGCTTCGACTTCGGCGCGGTCGCGGCTTCGTCGTGGTGGCTGCTCGCGTTCTATTCGATCGCCGCCAGCGTGGTCACGGTGTGGCTGTGGATGACGGGGCTGAAGCACGTGCCGGCGTCGAAGGCCGGCATCTTCACGGTGCTGCTGCCGGTCAGCGCGGCGGCGGTCGGTGTGCTGTTTCTCGGCGAGCGTTTCAGCGCCGCGCAGGCGGCGGCGTTCACGCTCGCGCTGGCCGGCGTGGTGCTCGCGACTTGGCCGGCGCGCAGCGCCACCTGATCAGGCGAACGCTTCGGCGCTTTCGCGCGCGAGGCGACTGACTTCGGCAGGGTCGGATTGCTTCAACCGATGGTCCGACCAAACCTGCCGCCAGCGGCGCGCACCCGGCAAGCCATTGCGCAGGCCGAGCATGTGGCGCGACACATGCGACCACGGCTCGCCGGCCGCGACCACGCGCTGCATGTACGCGACCATCTGTGCCTCGATCGCGTCGCGATCATGCTCGACCGATGATTCACCGAAGAAGCGCATATCCCAATCCGCCATCAGCCACGGGTGGTGATACGGCTCGCGGCCGAGCATCACGCCGTCGACATGGTCGAGCTGTTCGGTGATCTGGTCATTCGTCTTGACGCCGCCGTTCAGCACGATCGTCAGCGCCGGGAACTCGCGCTTGAGTTGGTGCACGAGCTCGTAGCGCAACGGCGGCAGCTCGCGGTTTTCCTTCGGGCTGATGCCCTTCAGCCAGGCGTTGCGCGCATGCACGATGAACACTTCGCAGCCGGCGGCGGCGACCGTGCCGACGAAGTCGCGCACGAACGCGTAGCTCTCGGTCTTGTCGATGCCGATGCGGTGCTTCACGGTCACCGGCAGGCCGACCGCATCGCGCATCGCCTTGACGCAGTCGGCGACGAGTTGCGGCTCGGCCATCAGGCAGGCGCCGAACGCACCGCGCTGCACGCGCTCGCTCGGGCAGCCGCAGTTCAGATTGACCTCGTCGTAGCCCCATTGCGCGGCCAGCTTCGCGCACTGCGCCAGATCGGCCGGCTCGCTGCCGCCGAGCTGCAGCGCGAGCGGATGCTCGGCGGCGTTGAAGTCGAGATGGCGCGGCACATCGCCATGCAACAGCGCGCCGGTCGTCACCATCTCGGTGTACAGGTGGGTGCGCTTCGTCAGCAGGCGGTGGAAGAAACGGCAGTGCCGGTCGGTCCAGTCCATCATCGGGGCAACCGACAATCTCCACGGAGAAAAGCCAGTATTTACGGGTCTTGCGGCGGTAGTAGTCACTGACTTAAATGCACCGTGTGCAGGGTTTTGTGCACACGCGGTGCACACGAGGTGATTAATCGGGGGTACATTCCGGGCACGATTGGTCGCACACGAGGTGCACACGAATGCCGACATTCTCCCAGCTACCGAGTGGCAAGTGGCGCGCGCAGGTAAGGCGCGCGGGCATCTACCGGGCGGCCACGTTTCCCTCGAAGCGTGAGGCGAAGGACTGGGCAGCCGGCATCGAAAGCCAGGCACACCACATCGCTACCGGCGGCTTCGCACCGGTGCCCAAGGGGGCGACTGTCGGCGACCTGATCGAGAAGTACCAGGAGACCGTCGCCAAGCTTCCGGGCAAGACGAAGGCCGCGACCCTCAAGATGCTCGACGACCGGCTCGGCAAGGTGCGGCTCGCTGCATTGAACGCGGTCACGCTGCGCGACTTCATCGATCGACGGTCTTCGGAAGGCGCCGGCGGAGTCACCATCGCGGGCGACCTGTCGTTCCTGTCCGCAGTGCTGAAGTGGGGGCGCCATGCTCGCCACCTCGACATTGATGACCGGCTCGCCTTGGAAGCGCGCGAGAGCCTGAAACACCGCGGCCTGAACACACGCAGCCGCGAACGGGACCGCGAGCCCACGCCGGCCGAACTGGCACGCCTGTACGCCCATTGGAGGGCCAACCTGCGGCAGCGCATCGACATGGTCACGCTGTGCCGCTTCGCGCTGGCCAGCGGCATGCGCCAAGACGAGATCTGCCAGTTGCAGGTCGATGATGTCGACCGCGCAGCGCGGACGGTTGTGATCCGCGACCGCAAGGATCCGCGCAACAAGGCCGGCAACGATCAGACCGTGCCGCTGCTGCCCGACGCGTGGGCGATCGTCGCGCCGCTGATCGAGGGACGCGAGGTCGGCTCCATCTTCGCGGCGCGCGCCGCTTCGGTGTCGACGGCCTTCACACGCGCCTGCCAAGCGCTCGAGCCGCCGATCATCGACCTGCACTTCCACGACCTGCGGCACGCAGCAACAGCTCAGTTCTTCCGCATGGGCTTGGACATACCCCGCGTCGCGCTCCTGACAGGTCACAAGACTTGGGCGATGCTGCGCAGGTACACCGACATCAAGCCGGCCGACGTGCACCTCGCAGTCGCGCGGCACGCCGCCGAATCTCAGAACGTCGTTCAGATTGAACGAACCCGCGCCGGCCGGAAGCCGGCAAAGCGGCAGGACAAGGCGCTGTAACGCCCTGCCCCGCCTGATCACGCACAACCTACGGAGAAGTGCAATGACTAAGCTGACTGTATCGCCGACGAGTGGAAAGCCTCCCAACGTCAAGAAGCTGCGCTCGGAACCGGGCGGCCTCCTGTTGCGAAACCATTCGGAGGACTCGATTCTTGACGGTGCGACGGCCTACAAAGGCTTGATGGAAAGCGTCGCCGGCATCGACAACGCAATGTGCGAAGTCGGTGAGATGGAAAGCATGCGCGTCATTGGGCGAGTAATCGACCATTTCCTCTTCGCCGCTTTGGAGGGAGGGGGAAAGCCCGGGCGCCGCGCAAGCGCAGAGTTTCGTACGGGCTTCTGCTTGGCACTGGCGAAGCTTTTCGCTCTCTCGCACGACTGCAGCGACTGCGGCACCGAGTGGGACCCCCTGAAGGACCGAGTGTTTTTCGGAACGACCTTTTCGGAGGCGAGCCATGTCTGATCTCAACACACAAGCGTCCGCGCTGAAGGTGGCAGCGTCCGCCCTGCTGACTGCGAAGATCATGAGCGAATCAATCGAGCGGCTCCTGATCGAACTCGACGTGCATTGCGAGCGAGAGACATTCCCGCTGGCGATGGCCATGGAGGCCTGCCTTGAGAAAATGGACCTTGAGGTCGATGCGGCGCTGAAGACGCTGGACGCGCTGCCCAATGGCTAGCATCCGCATACTCCCAAGTCGCCGCCCGGCGTTGGTCCGAGAGATGGCCATCTCAGCGGAGACTGTTGCAACGCTTGAACGTCTTTGCGCCGCGGCCAGAGCTGGCCAATTGATCGGGCTGGCCTTCTGCGCGATGCAGCGCGGCGGCGGCTATCACGTCGACCTGTGCGGCGAGGCGTCAAGGGACCTCACGGCCACTCGCGGCATGGTGTGTGCACTCGATGACGAACTGCGCCGGCTCGTCGATGAGCAAGCGGACGCCACGCCCACGCACCCTGGGTACTGAAGGATGACCACCAGCAAGAAGGCCGGGCCGGGAGGCTCGGCCCCCAAGCAAGAGGCAACGCCGGGAGGCGTGGCTATTGACGAGCTTTTGACCCGTGACCAAGCTGACTTGAAAGCCGCCGCGAGCGAGTTCTTTGAAATCGTGAAGGCTGCGCTGGAGGTCGGTGCGATCGAGCAGTGGGAAGGCTCGGATAGCCTTCTGCTGCAAGCTCGGGCCGCCTGGGGAGACGTGTCTGTTGATCAACTCGAAGCTGAAGTCACTCACGCGCGGGATCGCGTGAGGTTCATCCTGTGGCGGCTCGCCTTGGATTTGGAAGCGGCGGTCAAAGACAACCTCGCAGGCGGCGCAGCATGGCGCGAGAGTGCGGCACCCCTGCGCCGCGAACTCAGTCGCCTCGCGGGCTACATCGATGGGCTATATCGGTCCGGAGCCGACAAGTCGCTCATGGCCGCGGACCGGCGGCGCGCTATCGGAGACGCAAAAAAGGAGCGGATTCGGAGTGCCGTCGCGCCATTCAGACAAGCCGGCGCAAAGAAGTATGCGGCGGCCGAAGCGACAGCAGAAAGCCTTGGGCTGGAGAAAGAGTCGCTGGTCAAACTCCTGAGTCAGATGTACCCGGGCAAGGCGTGGCTCTGGCCAGCTTCTGGAAGTTGAATCGATCCGCCTTTTTTCTCACCGCCCACGAAGAAATCATGCGCCCATGTCAACAAGGGGCGCACGATGAGTCAAACAGAAGCATGCAACGAGGACGCAGTCAGAGAACTGGCGCGCTCCCTCGGCTGCCTGACAGAAGGTGAACTTCAAGCTCTGGGCAACTTGACCGCGAACACGGTCGAAGCTTGGAGGAAGCGCGGAACGGGGCCGTCATACATCCTGTTTGGGAACCGCTACTTCTACCCGCACAAGGCGGTCGCGGACTTCTTGTGTAGCAAGGTGCGTGAGCGTCGACCGGCCACCCCGGCGAAGGGCTTGCTGTGAGCGCCGCCGTAGCCGACGTGGCGGCTCCCGACAAGGAAGTGTCTACCGCGATTGCCAAGGCCGCCCTCGCCGGTTTCGAGCTGGTCCGCATGGCCGATGGCAGCTTCGTCGTCGGGCGTTGGGGCATGGTCAGGTCGCTGGAGGGAATGGCCGCGGTGCAGGCGTTCCTGGTGCGTGTGGGAGCGCTTGCATGAGCGCAGTCACACGAAACTTTTCCCTCCCTAGCATCTTCAGAGCATGACGAATCTGATGCTCACCGCCGCCGCGGAAATCGGCGAACACCACCAGCGCGCGAAGTCGCTGTCGGTCGAGGCTGTCAAGCACGCCCGGCTGGCGGGCGCCCTGCTGCTCAGCGTCAAGGCGGAGATGCCGCACGGAGCGTTCCTGCCGTGGATCAAAGAGAACGTGACGTTCTCCGAGCGCACCGCGCAGCGGTACATGAACGCGGCCGCCCCGACGCCAAAACCGCCGCGCCTGACACATACGCCCAAGCCACCGAAGCCGGGGTCGAAGCGCGCATTGACGATCGCTGCGCTCGATCGGGTTCGGCACCGCGACGACGTTGTCGCACACGCCACGTTCGTGCTCGCCGAACTGCCGGCCGCGCAGAACCTGCGCCCCGAGGACATCGACACGCTGCGCCGCCTGCGCGCCCGCATCACGATCTTGATCGGGATGGACGCATGATCAACTGGTCGGAGTTTGAGCCGGGTGACCATCGCGTCGGCTGCCCGGCATGCGGTCGCGGGCCGAAGGACAAGACGCTCGGCATCACGGTGGCGCACGACGGCGCGGGCGTAGCTCACTGCTTCCGCTGCAACTACACCGAGTCGCAACGGCCGGGTGCTGATAACCGTTATCGCCCCGGCGTGGCGCCTGCGCGGGCCGTAGCGCCGCTCAAACGCGAACGGCTGAGCGAAGTGGGCATCGCGTTGTTCGACGCCTGTGTGGGCCTGAGCGGTACAGAAGGCGAGTCCTACCTGACCGCTCGCGGCTGCGCACTTCCGCCGGCCGATGGCGATCTGAGGCTTCACCCTGCCCTGCGGCATCACAGCGGGTACGTCGGCCCGGCGCTGGTCGCGCTCGTGACTGACGCCGTCACCCGAAAGCCCATGAGCCTGCATCGCACCTGGATCAAGGCCAACGGCGAGAAGGCCGACATCGAACCGGCGCGGATGCTGCTCGGTGGACACCGGAAGGCCGGTGGAGTAATCCGGCTCTGGCCCGACGACGCGGTCACGTACGGGCTGGGAGTGGGTGAAGGCATCGAGACAGCGCTGACGCTGGCCCGCGTTCTCAAACCAGTCTGGAGCCTGATCGACGCCGGTAACTTGGCGACCTTCCCCGTCCTACCCGGTGTCGAGGTTCTGACCATCGCCGCGGATCATGACGATGCCGGCATCAAGGCCGCCGAGGGCTGCGCAACCCGCTGGGTTCGTGCCGGTGCTGACGTTCGCATCGTGCGACCGCCGAAGCGCGGCCAAGACCTGAACGACTTCGTGAGGGCAGCCGCAGCATGAGCGATCACACCGAAACCGCTGATCTCGTCCTGCGGGACATCGTGGACTCATCGCCGATGTATGCGCTCCCCGCAATGCCGCCGCGCGATTTTGAACCGAGCGACGAGCCGCAGCCAATCCTTCCCCCTGAGTTTTCTGATGACGCGCTGGCGCTCGACTTCGTCCGCTGCGGCCAGAACTTCCGATCAAGTCACGGCATCGGCTGGATGGTGGATGACGGCATAGTTTGGCGGCGTGATGACCAGCTCCGACGGTACGACCTGGCGCGCAGCATCTGCCGCGAGGCCGCATCCTTCGCCGAGGACGATGGCGAGGGAAAAAGGCTCGCATCGGCGCGCACCGTCAATGCAGTCCTGAGTCTCGCCCAGACTGACCAGCGACTGGTGATCCCGGTCGATGCGTGGGACTGCGACGCTATGGTGCTGAATTCGCCCAAGGGCCTGGTTGATCTCAGAACCGGCCAACTGGCGCCCCGTGGGGTCGCATACGTCACCCAAGCAGCGCGCGTCTCTCCGGTCGATGCGGCTTGTCCCTTGTGGCTGCGATTCATCGATCAGGTCTTCGTCGGAGATCGCGACCTGATCGAGTTCATGCGCCGCAGTCTGGGGTATTGGCTGACCGGTGACCGCCGCGAGCAGGTGCTGTTTTTTCTGTACGGACTCGGCGCCAATGGCAAGAGCGTGCTGACCGAGTTCGTGCAATGGTTGGGCGGCAGCTACACGATCAAGCTGCCCGCGAACGTCCTGATGCAGAGCAAAGGCGATCGGCATCCGACAGAACTCGCGCAACTGCGAGGCAAGCGCCTGGCGGTGTCGAGTGAGTTGGAGGAAACGAGCTTCTTCAACGAGAGCTTGATCAAGGAACTGACCGGCGACACCACCCTGACCGCCAGATTCATGCGGGGCGACTTCTTCGAGTTCCACATGAGCCAGAAACACGTCATCGTCGGCAACTTCAAACCGCGCCTACGCGGTGGTGATCCTGCGATGGCGAGACGCATGCTGCTGGTGCCGTTCATGGCGAGCTTCAAAGGCAGCGCGCGGGACCCGCTGATGCTCGACAAGCTCAAAGCCGAGGCGCCTGCGATCCTGCACTGGATCGTCGGTGGTGCAATGGCTTGGGCATCCGAGGGGCTGGCCGTTCCTGAGTCTGTCCGCGCCGCCTCCGCCGACTACATGGCAGATCACGACGACCTCGCGCTGTGGATGGACGAGTGTTGCGAGCGGCAGGGTGAAGGCAAGGCCTCGGACCTGTATTCCAGCTTCTCCATGTGGAAGAAGGCCCGCGGTGAACACGCCACCAGCATGACGGCGTGGGGCTCGCGCCTGACCTCGATTCCTGGTGTTCAGAAGCGCAACTCGAACGGCGTGCGGTACGTCGGGCTTCGTTTGACCGCGCTTGAACTGGCAGCCGTCAATGAATCGCGGCGGTAAGTTGGAAGGGTTGGAACAGTTGTTCCATATGGACCGTATTGCGCGCGTGCGCGTATACGTCCCAAATAGGAGAACCCTTCCAACCCTTCCAACTCGGCAGAAAAACGACAGGTTGGCGGATTCCCCGCACGCATCGCCCGCACGCGCACGCGAGAGAAGGCTGTTAGCTTTTGTTAGCCCTGCCGGACGCATCACGCACACGCGAGGGTTTTGGGGCCAGGTACGCGTGTGCGTGCGAGAGCTCGACGTGGCGGACCAACTTGGTAAATCTTGGTGCGGAGCCGCACGCATCGCGCGTGCGTGTGCGCGAGGAAGCTGGGACTTGAGAAAACTTGAAAGCCTCAGGAAACCTCAGACTCAAAACCTGACAAAACCTGAACTCTGTGGATTTCTGAACAGTACGCGGGTGCGTGCGAGGCTCAACCCATGAGCGATTCGACACCTGACTGCGTGGTCACGCTGGTCCTGTCCAGCATGCAGACGCTCACGCTGCAGGAGCGGGAGGAAATGAATCGCCGCTTCGGCCACATCACGCTCGCCCGCCTCGTCGATGCTGGGCTGAAGCTGTCGAAGGTTGGTGCGATCCGCAAGTCACTGGAATCTATTACAAGTGAGCCGGCGGCTGATCTATGACCAGACGACTGGCACTTCGTCGGATCAACGACGCAGAGCGACTGATGAGATTTGATGAGGTTTCCGCACAGTACGCGCGCGAGGTGAAAACTACACAGTACGCGCGCGTGAGGCTTTGGCTATGAGCGACGCGATGCCGCGCCGAAGGCTGTCGTTCCGGCGCGAGAACCTGGAGCACGCCTCCGTGTACGTTGTCGGCTTCACTGACGAACGGACCACGCACTGGTCGCCGAGTCCGAAGACCCGCGAGTCGATCGGCGTCCTGCATCGGCTCGCGGGCAGTCGCGGTGTGCACATCGACGTGAGCACGCTGCACCCGAACGCTCCTGGCGATGCCAACCTGACGCGCAGGCAGTTGAAGTGGGCGGCCGGGACATTGAGCGATGTTTGTGAGCCGCTCGCGCAGGTTCTCCGGCAGGTTCGCGTGCTGAGCGATGGCGACCGACTCCTCGCCTGCTTGCCCTCGCGCACCAACGGCATCGACCTTGACGCGTGGTGACGTGAACCGAAAACTTTCCCTTCTCTATCCGTTCGCGTGACAGGCCCGCTGACCCGAGACGACCATGTCGGCAGGCTCAAACACAGGCAGACCCCATGATCACGAACGGCAAGCATCGCGTCCAACAACTCAACGGCCAGATCAACGGCGAGAAGCTCCGGCTGCACGATGTGCAGGATGCGCTCGGCGCGTGTTTGATGGACCTTTCCGAACGCTCCGACGACCCGGCGCTGATGGCCGAGTTCGAGAAACTGGCATCGCGCGAGCGAGAGTTGACGGGCAAGATCGAGACGTTGAACCGCCTTCTCACGCGAGCGCATGGCCTGGACAGCGCCGACAGCCGCCTCGCCGCACTGCAGGAGTCAACGACCGCGGCGCAGAGGGCCAAGGAGGCCTGCCAGCATCGCGTGCATCTTGCGACCGAGATTCAGGCGACGATCGAGCAGTTCGCCGCGCAGATGGCCCGCTATGCGGACGTGGACAAGACTTGCTTGCGCGAGACCCGCGAGGCGGTCGGCAGCATCATGGATCGCGAGTTGTACTCACGGCAGGGCAACTGGCACTGGGTTGCGCAGTCCATTCCGATGTTCGATGCGCTGCTCGCCACGCTGCGCGATCACTCTCGCGATCTGCCGGCAATCCAGATCGCGGAACGTGCCGCCGATCGAACTGCTGACCGCATCGATCACGAGATCGCCAATGCGCGGCGTCGCCTGAGGGTCGCAGCATGATCCTCGACGGTCGCACGAGCTTTGCGCAGAACGCTTCGCTCAACACGGGCGCGCCTGGCGCCTACGTCATCGGCGATGTGATCGACACCGGCCGCGCGAATGGGGTCGGGCCGGGCCTCCCCCTCTTCATCGTCATCGTCGTCAAGGCGAGCGCCACGTCTGGCGGCGCTGCGACGCTTGCGTTGCGCTTGGTGTCGTCAACTACCGGAACGATCAACCCTGCGACGGCCACGGCCCACGGCGAGTCGCCAACCTTTGCACTCGCTGCGTTGGTCGCTGGACGCGAGGTTTGGACGTTCGCGTTTCCGCCGTGCACATCGAACCGCTGGTGGTCGCTCGTGCAAGTCACAGGCGGCGCTGCATTCACTGGCGGCGCAATCACCGCTGTCGTCACCACCGACCCGACTGCATGGCGCGCGTACGCCGCCGCGAGGACCTGAGCATGAGCTTCTACGATCAATCTGACATGAACGAAGTCGCGCCGCCTTCGGGCCCGGCGGTGCTGCTTGGCGCGGGTGCGGAGACGCGTCCATTCGCTCGCACTGACGAGCAGGTGGTCACTGAAAACTTCTACGATGTTGAGAAGACATTCCGGGGCGCGACGCTGGTGATCGAGGAGGGTCTTCTCGACCAGATGCAAACGCCCGGCGAAGCCCAAGTCGCGGCGCGCGAATGGGCGATGCGGTTCGGGCGGTTGGAGCTATCCGATGGGGAGGCTCGCGACATTGCTCAGGCGACTGTGGCCGCTGGTCGCAATGCTCCGAATGCTGAGACGCTTGCCGCGTGGTCTGCCGAAGCGAAGGCCGCGCTTCGCTCGGAATATGGCCCTCGCGCGGGCCTAGTGCTGCGATCGACTCAAAAGATGATCGACGCTGACCCCAAGCTCAAGGCGCACTTGAACCGCAGCGGCACCGGCAACCACCCGCGCGTCGCGCTCGCGCTGGCTGCGGCTGCCGATCGTTTTGCGAAGGCGGGCAAGCTGAAATGACCACGCACATCGAGCGCCTGACCAGCGCAGCCGAATACCTCGACGGTCTGCCCCGCACACTGAGCACGTCCGAGGCTCTCATGCGTCAGCAGATCGAAGACAGCATCGCGGCAGATGAGCCGTGGGCCTCGATGCTTGCTGCAACTCGCATCGGGCTTGAATACGCCAACCTCGATTGCTCGGCCCGCTACAACGTGGCACCAATCGGGCCGACATCAGCACACGCGCCACACCAGCCGCTGGTGCGCTTCAAACGCCGGAGCATCTGAATGCCTACCGTCCCCGTCCTGTCCGGCCCGACGATCGAACGCAACGCACTTCCGTTCGTTCCGCAATCTGCCTCAGCAGCAACGTCTGAGGCCTTCGGAGCGAACCGAGCTCGCGCCCTTGGTCAGGTCGGTCAGCTACTTGGCGACGTTGCCCAGCGCATGCAGGACAAAGAAGACGCCGACCAACTGTTCCGCGCCGAGGTGTCGTTCGACGCCGACCGGCAGGCGTTCGAGCGCGAGGAACTTGGCCGCCAAGGCGTCAACGCCAAGGGCGGCAGCGAACGTGCCGCTGAGTTCTGGGACAAGGCGAAGCGCAAAGCCGCAGAAGGCGTGACCAGCGAGAAGGCCCGCGCCCTGTTCGAGCGTCGATCGTTCAACGTCCAGCGTGCGACCAATGACACGCTGATGCGCCATGAGCAAGTCGAGACCAATCGATCGTTGCAGGACTCGGCACTGGCCCGCGTAAAGAGCGCGATTGACCTGGCCGTCGGTGATCCTTCACCCGAGCGTGTCGCGCTGGCCCGGCAGGACATCAGCGGCGCAATCGACGTGGTGAGCAAGATCCGTGGCGACACGCCCGAGATCACCGCCAACCTGAAGATGGCATCGCTGACGCAACTGCACAAACAGATCGTGATGAACGCGGTGGACTCCGACCCGGACGCCGCGAAGGCCTACTTCTACGCCAACAAAAAAGAGATCAACGGCGGCGACGCTGCTGTCATCGAGCACGCACTGCACAAGGGCGGACTGCTCCGCGATGCGCAAGACGCTGCCGACGAGATCGCTACGAAGTTCACGTCAGAAGCGGACGCGATGGCGCATGTTCAGAAGACCTACAGCGGCGACAAAGAGAAGGCGATCAAGGCCGAACTGCGCGAGCGATTCAACATGCGCGACGCCACGGTAACGAAGGCAAAGACCGAGGCTTACGCGCAAGGTCAGTTGCTGGTTGCCAAGGGGCAGAACGTTCCTCAGAGCCTGCTGCTGCTGATGGACCCGAGCCAGCAGGCCGCGTTGATCGAGCATCGCCAAGCGCGTGCCAGGGCCGCTGCTGCAGAGGCGCGAGCAGCGAACGCATCGAAGCCGATCAAGACGGACTGGAGTCTGTACGTCGATCTTCGAGAGAAGGCCGCGGCTGATCCTGAGGGCTTCAAGGCGCTGCATCTCGGCGAGTACGCGGAACGCATCGGCCCCAGCCAACTTGAGCAGCTTCTCGACATTCAAGGCAAGACCGAGAAGTCGAAACCGAAGCAACGTGAAGCCGCGACGCTTCATCAGCAGATGAGCGCGACGATCAGCGCCCTCAAGATCACGAAGGCCCAGAAGGGCGAGTTCCAGAGCTTCGTGCAGTCAGCGGTCGATGACGCGCAGGAAACGAAGGGCAAGCCGCTGACCTATGACGAACGGCAGGCCATCATTGACCGCGCCGTTCTGCAAGGCCCCGACCCCGACCGCATCCTGCCGTGGGGCGAGCGCCGCATGTTCCAGCTCACGCCGGACCAGCGCACGCGCTTCAAGCCGAACGCCGCAACCGACGCGCCGGCCACTGAGCTGGACGCACTCAATGACGCGCTGAAGCAGCAAGGCCTGCCGCAGACGCCGGCCAACCGCCTGGCGCTGTACAACCGGGTGACGAACAAGCCATGACGAACCCCTACGCCGACGCTGCCGCGGACCTTGCAACCGAGCAGCCGGCGAACCGCTACGCCACGGGCGCCGCCGACCTGGCGAACGACCAGCGCAGCACCTTGCGCACCAGCGTCCACAACGCCGCTCCGCTGAGTCCCGATCAGGCAGCCAGTGCCGTGCGCCTCGGTCGGCAGACATCGCTGCCCGTCGATGTCGTTCAGCGCAATCTCCCCGCAGTCCAACAGCGCGCGACCATCGAGCGAGTTGACACCGATACGGCGTTGTCACCTGTGCTGCGCAACCGCTACACCGAGCCCGCGTTTGCGGCGGTGGCCCATGACGACAGCGCGCAACTCGCTCGCGTCGAGCAGAGCGCCTACGGTTTCGGCAACGCCCTGCGCAAGGGTGCGGCAAGCGCCAAACTCACGCTCGACTTCCTCGCCGATCAGATGGCGAAGACCTTTGGCGCCGACCGGACTGAGACGCAGCGCATCCTGCGCGAGACCGGTGGCTTCTACGTCGCTCAGGGCAGCGATCCCGGCCTCTCTGCTGCGGGCGAACGCGCCAAGGTGGCCGGCGGAGGGACTTGGTACGGAACGCTCCTGAATCTGCCCGGTGAGGTCGCATCGGAGCAGGACCCTTTCGGGATCGTCGGCAGGTTCCTGACCGAGCAACTCCCGTCGTCGCTGCTTGGTTTCGGCCTCGGTGCCGCAGCGACTGCACCCCTGCGGGCGGCGGTGACGAATCGAGTCGCCAGTGCGCTCGTGGCGAAGGGTGTCAACACCTCGATTGCCGGCGCCGCGGGCAACGGTACGGCTGTCGTCGTGTCGAGTCTCGGCACGAACTACCAGGAGGGTCTCGGCAAGGGCTTGGAGCCCACCGAAGCCGCATCGAGGGCATGGACGAAGACGCTGGCCGAGGTTCCAGCCAATGCCGTGGCCGGCGCCGCGATGGGCCTGAAGATCGGCCCCGGCCCACTGTCGAACATCTTCAGCCAGGCGGCGGTGCAAGGCGCTGGCGGCGGTGTCGGAGCCGTGCAGGCCGCGCACTCAGTCGGCGAGAAGGCCGACCCGGTAGAGGTTGCGCTGGAGATACTCGGCGAAGCGGTGAGTGCCGGCCCGGAAGTCGTCGGCGTGACGGCAAGCCGCATCGCCGGCAGCCGGACCGTCAAGACGGCGGAAGCAGCACAGGCCGCAGTGACGGACGCTCAGACAGTCGGCGAGATCATCAAGGCGGCGGATCAGTCGGCATTGAAGAAGCGCGACGCGCAGAGCTTTGCGGAGTTCGTGCAACAGGTGCAGCCCGAGGCTGTCGTCTACATCGCCCCGGAACATCTGGCCGGCGTCGATCTGAGCGCCGCGCCGGCAGTGGCCGCACAACTTGCGGAAGCACAGGCAACCGGCGGCGACGTGCAGGTCAGCCTTGCCGATCTGGTTGCGCATCTGCCCGGCGAGCAACTGCTCCCAAACCTGCGCACCGCGCCCGAGAGCATGACGCTGTCGGAGGCCGAGCGTTTCGACGGTCCGACCGAACTCGCGTCCGAGTTGTCCGAGCCTGAGTCGCGCCCCGATGACGGCAACCTGATCCAGTCGGCGGACGAGGCCCGCATGGCGCCGGGCGATTGGGACGCGTATCTCGGGCAGGCCGCAGAGTCCGCACAGTCGGCCGTCGAGTACCGCGACAGCCGCAACCTGCGGGATATGGAGTGGCTCGCGAAACGGAAGACCGAAGCAACCGTTGCGATCGAGCGCGATGCTCTGGCCGCCCGTAGCGAGATCGAGCCGGCGGTGGTGTCCGAGGTGCAGGCGCGCCCGATCTACGCCGCCCAGCGCTTCCTGGCAACGCCTGAGGGCAAGGCAACGCACCCGGACGCGGCGGCCGAGCTATTCGGGTTCGACTCTGCCGACTCGATGCGTCGTGCGATCGCACAAGCGGAACCATTCGACGCCGTCGTTCGAGCGCTGACCGATGAGCGCATGCTCGATCAACACCCGGACATCGCGGACGCAATCGCTCAGGAGCGGTCGGCCGAAGCCATGATCGCGGATCGTGCCCGTGAGCGCTTCCTCGCCACCGAGGCGGCTGCCCTAAGCCGGGCCGTCGGGAACAAGGTGCTGCTTGCTCAGGAGGCACGCGCGTACGCCGAGCAGTCGATCGCGCGCCGGACCGTTCGCAGCGTTCGTCCTGCGCAGTTCAAGGCCGCTGCAGCGAGGGCTGCCCGCGATGCCGCGAAAGCATTTCGGCAAGGCAACACGGCCGAAGCCGCGCAGTGGAAACAACGTCAGGTGCTGCAGACCGCGCTCGAAACCGAAGCCACGAGCGTTGCTGACGAAATCGCAAAGGCGCTGATCGCTTTTCGGCGGATGGTCAGCAAGGCCGACGACGGCGCCAGAGACGGCAACCTCGCCGATGCCGCTCGCGCGATCCTCGCGCAGTACGGACTGGCCGCGAGCGACAAGACGGCTGCCGACTACCTCGCGCGGGTCGAGAACTACGATCCCGAGCTGCATGCCGACTTGGTGATGCTGCTCGACGGGTTGCCCGCGCCAGTGGCCGAGCACCGCGACATGACCGTGGCCGACTTCCGCGTGATGCGCGACCGCGTCGATGCCGTGTGGTCGCTCGCCAAGTCCACCCGCGAGATCGAGATCGACGGGCAGAAGGTCGATATCGCCGAAGCCGCGGACGCGATGGCCATGCAGCTTGCCGGGCAACCCGCGGCCAAGGGCGAGAAGATCGTCGGCCGCAATGAAAAGCTCGATCTCCGAATCCGCTTGGCCGGCATGCGTGCGGCGCTGCGCCGTGTGGAGTTTTGGGCAGACGCTCGGGACGGCGGCGACTCACAAGGGCCGTTCCGCAAGTACATGTGGCAGCCGGTTTCCGAGGCGGTGACGAAGTACCGAGCCGACAAGAACCTGTACGTCGGGCGATTCCTCGAGCTTTTGAAGACGATCGAACCCACGCTCAAGCCTGGCAAGATCGCCGCGCCCGAACTTGGTGATGGTGTCGTGTTCGCCGATCGGTCTGCATTGATCCACGCGCTGCTACACACCGGCAACGAGTCGAACCTGCGCAAACTGCTGCTCGGCTATCAGTGGGCGGTCGAGCGTGAAGACGGATCGTTGGACAAAAGTCGCTGGGATGCCCTTTTGTCGCGGCTGCACGCCGAGAAGCGGATCACCAAGACCGATTGGGACTTCGTGCAAGCGACGTGGAACCTGCTGGAGGAGATGAAGCCCGCTTCGCAGAAGGCTCACAAAAGCATGTTCGGGCACTACTTCAGCGAGATCACTGCTGACGCCGTGCAGACTCCGTTTGGTGAGCTTGCAGGCGGCTACGTGCCCGCGCTCACCGATCGCCTGCTGGTGTCGGAAGGGCGGGCGCACGGCGCAATGGACGATCTGCTCGCCGGCCAGAACTCGCCGATGTTTCCGGCGGTCGGGCGCGGCTTCACAAAGGCCCGGATCGAGGACTACACCAAGCCTCTGGCGCTTGATCTGCGGCTGCTCCCGGCGCACATCGACAAGGTCGCACGCTTCGCAGCCCTCGGGCCGACGCTTCGTGACACCGCGCGCCTGGTCGTGCGGAACAAGTCGTTCCGCATGGCGCTCGATGCTGTCGATCCGACCGCGGCCGAGAGCATGCTGGTGCCTTGGCTCAAGCGCACTGCTACCCAGACCCTGAACAAGGCGCCCGAGTCGCAGGCTGACCGTGCCGTGGCTCGAATCGCCAACACGGTGCGCAATCGCACCGGCCTGCTGATGATGTCGGCCAACGTGGTCAACACGCTGCAGCAGGTGACCGGCCTGAGCGTCGCCGCGCTTCGCGTCAGCCCGCGTCACCTTGCTGGCGGCATGCTGCAGCTTGTGCGCAATCCCGGTTCGACCGGGCGAGCGATCAACGAGTTGTCCGCATGGATGAGCCAGCGCACCGACGACAGCGCGCGTCACGTCGAGCAGACGATCAACGAACTGATACTGAACCCGAACCTTGTGCAGCGTGCCGAAGGCGCCGGCCTCAAGTACGGCTACGCACTGCAGCAAGCAGCACAGAACGTCATCGATCGAACCGTGTGGCTCGGCGCGTATCGACAGGCCCAACTCGACGGCAAGGAAGATGGCGCAGCGGTTCGTGAGGCCGACAGCGCCGTGCGCATGACGCAGTCCAGCTTTGCGCCCGAGGATGCTTCAAAGGTCGAGCATGCTGGCGCGTTCACGCGTCTGTTCCTGCAGTTCTACAGCTTCTTCAACGGGCAGGCCAACCTGATCGCGACCGAGGCTCAGAACGCGAAGGGCAAGTCTGCGCGGCTCGCGCTGGTCTACCTGCTCGGCTTCGCAGTCCCTGCCTTCCTGGCCGACGTGATCGGCAAGGGGATGAAGGGCGAGCTTGGCGGCGACGATGAAGACGGCGACGAACTGGCTAACAAGCTGCTACAGGCCTTCGTGCTGTCGCAGGCACGCTATGCCGTTGCTTCGATCCCGGTCGCGGGTCAAGCAGCGAATGCGGCGATCGGACAGTTCACACCTGAGCGCTTCGATGATCGAATCGGAGCCAGCCCTGCGTACAGCGCGATCGAGGCCACGGTGCGCGCGCCGAAGTCGATTTACAACGCGGTGCAGGGCGATGGCAATCCGCGGGCTGCTGTGCGCGATGGGCTGACGGCTGTGGGAGTGCTGACCGGCATTCCGGTGGGGCCGTTGGTGAGGCCGCTGGGCTATCTGGCGGACGATGAACGCGATGGGCTGACGATCGGCGGATTGCTCACCGGGAAGACTGCAGAACGGTAAGGTCGAGACCTATTCCTCGGCGGTGTCCGGCATATGAACTTTCCCCAGTTGGGGGGTGTGCTCAGATTTGAGCAGACCCCCCGCCCGAAGCGGGTATCTCCAGAATTGGCGACACCCCCAAAACGCCTGCGTTAGCCTTGCGCTGTCGCTTGGGCGTCGTCGATTGATCCGTGACGGACTCCCTAAACCTAGGGCCTTCCCTTGGCTTGTCTTTACTGAAACCCTAATATCGGCGCGGGCCGGAGTGTATATACAATCACTCCATGGTCAAGCTGATTGTTTCCTCCAGTGTTCTCATCAAGCTCGGAGCGAAGCATCAGGTCACAGTAAGGGAGATCGAACAGTGCTTTGAAAACAAGTGCGGAGTCTTCCTTGAGGATGATCGAGAGGATCATCAGACTGACCCGGCCACGCTGTGGTTCATAGCGCCTACTAACCGTAAACGAGACCTCAAGGTCGTGTTCATTTTCGTCAACGGCAACGCGCACATCAAGAGCGCGTTCGAGCCGAACAAAGACGAGCTGGACATCTACCGCGAGTTCGGACAATGAGTACCAACCGGAGAGATTCCATGGTCAAGAAGGCAAACATCCCTGGCAGCATTGAAGCGTGGGAAGACCGCGCGCTTGGTGCAAGCAAGGCGCATGTTCGCAGGGCTTCGGCTGAAACTGAGGCTGCCGTCGAAGAAGCGCTTGGCATGCAAGCGATCTCGATCCGTCTGCCGCGCAGCACGATCGAAACGTATAAGGCCCTTGCCGCGATGCACGGCGTTGGCTATCAACCGCTGATGCGTGACGCCATCTGCCGGTGGGCTGAGGGAGAGTTGAAGCAGATGGTTATCGGCGCGGCTGAGGTGAAGCGACAAGAGAGCCAAGTTCCGACGTCGCCCGCGCCGAAAGCACCGCCGGCCGATCACAGGCCGGCCATGAAGCGCGCAGCCTGAGAACGGCCTGCAGCAGCGGGTCAAGCCGCCTTCGGGCGGCTTTTTTAATGTGCATGCCCAACCACCATCGGTGGATGGCTTGGCCGGTGCTGACGCGCAAGGGCTTGGGGGCAACCGTCTGCGGGCGTGTGTCTCGATCCGATTTTTCAGGCGCTAGGTGCGCGCAGTAAGCGCCTGCCGTGTGCAGGCCCTCGACTCGTTGCACACGAAGTGCACACGCCACCCCTACAACCCGCATGGATGTTGGTTTCTCGCACCGATCCATCATCGGCGCGACGCTCAGGCGCCACGCGTTGAAGGTTTGCTGCTCGCTGGATTGCATAGAACCGTATTTTCTCCTGCCCGGCGACCCGATCGCTGCATTGCGACAAACTGAACTCAATGATGTCATTGATAGCATTGACTATAATGCGTCCATTGCAGGAGACCGCACCATGGCAACGCTCACGATCCGCAACCTCGAAGACACACTGAAGAGCCGCCTGCGATTGCGCGCCGCGGCGCGCAATCGCTCGATGGAAGACGAGGTGCGCCACATCCTGCGAGCCGCGTTGCAGGAGCCGGCCGCACCGGCGTCCGACATTGGCGCGCGCATCCGCGCGCGGTTCGCCGGGCTGGGTAACGTGCAATTGCCGATCGCCGACCGCGAACCGGTGCGGCCGCCGCCCGCCTTCGACGCGGCACCGGCCAAGCCCCCGCGCCGCAAGTGAGCACGCTGCTCGACACCAACGTGCTGTCGGAGTTGCTGCGCGCAGCGCCCGAGCGCTCGGTGCTGCAATGGCTCGCAGCGCAGCCTGCCGAGGGCCTGTTCGTCACTGCCGTGACGCAGGCCGAGATGATGCTCGGCGCGCGCCTGTTGCCGTCGGGCAAGCGCCGCAGCGCGCTCGAATCCGCATTGCGCGGCATGTTCGACGAAGACTTTGCGGGCCGGGTGCTGCCTTTCGACAGCACTGCGACGATGCCCTACGCCGAAATCGTCGCCACACGTCGCGCAAGCGGTCGGCCGATCTCGCAGTTCGACGCCCAGATCGCCGCGATCGCGCGTCAGCACGCGATGGGCGTCGCGACGCGCAACGTCGATGATTTCGCCGGCTGCGGCGTGGCCGTGATCAACCCGTGGCTGCAGGCCTGAGCGTGCTCAGGCCCGCGCTGCCGCCGACGCGATCCCGCTGACGAAGCGCGGCCACAGCTCGACCGGCAAGTCGTGGCCCATGCCGGCGATCAGATCGATCTCGGCACCGGTGATCCTCAAAGCGAGGTCTTCGCCGGCCGCCACCGGCACCAGCGGGTCGGCCTTGCCGTGAATGATCTGCGTCGGTTGCCTGATCTGCGCCAGCAAGGGCGAACGGTTGCCGTCGGCTGCGATCGCGATCATCTGGCGCGCCGTTCCGGCCGGCCGGTACGAGCGCCGCACCGACAGCCCCAAGCGCTCTTGCAGATACGCCTCGGGCGCCGGGTAACCGGGGCTGCCGATCAGGCGATACAGCTTGACGTAGTGCTCGATCACGCTCTGCACGTTGTTCGGGTCGGCCGGCCGCGAGATCAATGCGCTGCGCACCTTCAGCGTCGGGCCGGGCAGCTTGCGCGAGCCGCTGCTGGTCATGATCAGCGTCAGGCTCTTGACCCGTTTCGGGTGCCGTACCGCGAGCTGCTGCGCGATCATCCCGCCCATCGAGGCGCCGCAGATGTGGGCGGAGGCAATGCCCATCGCGTCGAGCAGCGCGGCCGTGTCGTCGGCCATGTCGGCGACGGTGTACGGTGCGTTGACCTTCATGCCGAGCGCGAACCTTATGGACTCGATCGCGAGGTTGGGCACGCCGAGCTTGTCGAAGCGCTGGCTCAAACCGATGTCGCGGTTGTCGAAGCGGATCACGCGAAAGCCGCGCGCCACCAGCATCGCGACGAAGTCGGGGTGCCACGCGACGAGCTGCATCCCCAGACCCATGATCAGCACCAGCGGCTCGCCGTTCGGTGAACCGTGGTCTTCGACTTCGAGGGCGATGCCGTTGGCGGAGATTTGCATGCGGCGCTGCCGGTCAGCCCGACGTGGCGGCGTTCGCCGGGTTCGCCGAATTCGGACTGACACCGGTCTGAAAGAACCAGCGCCGTGCGCCGCTCGGATCGAACGGTTTCCACGCGTCTCTCGCCTGCGCGAGCCGATCGGCGACGGCATACAGCGCGAGCGGGTTCATGCCCATGCCGGTGTGGCTGGCCTGAACCTCGATGTTCTCGACCCGCGGGCCCGGCTCGTTCAGGCTGCACTGCCACGCGACGATGCCGTCGGTGCGCGAATAGATCGAGGTCGTCGGCACCGGCGGCGGCGTGCGCAGGCGCGCGATCATGGCCGGGTCGTGCGCCTTCTGGCCGCTGAGCAACTCGAAGATGCGCCACGCGTTGGTGGCGCGCGGGTGGCCTGTGAACGGCGTGCCGAGCGTGATCACGCCGCGCGTGTGGTCAGGCAGTTCCTTCGCCATCTCGCGCGCGTACAGGCCGCCCAGGCTCCAGCCGATCAGGCTGACGGGTTGCCCGTGCTTCTCTGACAGCGCGCGCACATCGGCGGCGCAGCGTTTCAGCACGCCATCGCGCGGGCCGAAGTTGAAGCCCTGGCCCCAGGCCTGCGTGGCGTAGCCGAGGCCGGAGAGAAAGTTGCGCAACGGCACGGTCGTGACATCGTTCGCCCCCATGCCGGGAAACACGAGGACCGGGTGGCCGTCGCCCCTCGGCAGGCGACGCAGCCACGGCGTCGCGGCGAACAGCGCGCCCAACTCCCAGAAGGCCCGGCCTTCGAGCATCAGCAGCAAGGCGTTGGGCGGACGCAAATCGTCGGTGGACGGCGTCTGTTGTTCGATCGAGGTTCTTGGCAGTCTGGGCATGCCGCGGGCAGGCAGTGACGATCGGCCCATGTTACCGGGCCGGCCGCGTTTTCTTTGGGGCGCTTGCCCTGGCCCGCGTTGTCGCCTTCGGGACAGACTTCGCGCTCGGCTCGGTGGCTGCGGCGGTCTTTCCGGCCGCGGTTTTCTTCGCCACAACCTTCCGGGCCGACGGCGCCGCGACCGGCGCGGCCTCGACACTCGGCGGCAGCGCCTGGAGCTCGTCGAACGCCGCCTGGATGTGGCGCGCGAGCTCGGCGACCTCAGGCATCGCCTGGCCGCACGCAATCAGGCCGAACTCGAGCGACTCGTCGTAGGTTTGCACCGTGATGTTCAGCGCCACGCCGTGCACGACGATCGAGGTCGGGTAGTTCGTCAGCATTCGCGCGCCGGCCATGTACAGCGGCACCGTCGGGCCGGGCACGTTCGAGATCGTCACGTTCGCGATCGCCGGGATGCGATCGGCCACGCGCACCTTCTCGTACAGCGAGCTCAGCCCCGCCATCAGCCACGGCACGCCGAGCGACGGAAAGTCGCTCGGCATCAGGCTCTTCATTGCGCCCATGTTGGCCTTCATCGCGGCCGTGGCGGCGAGCACATGGGCAAGGCGCTTGGCCGGGTCGGCGATGTGCGTTCCCAGGCTCACGATCGTCATCGTCGCCTGGTTGTTCGAGGCGGTATCGCCCTTTGCGCGGGTCGAGATCGGCACGCCGGCCACCATCGACTTGCGCGGCAGCGGGCCGTGCTTCAAGAAGTTGCGCCGCAGCGCGCCACTGCAGATCATCAATACCGCGTCGTTCAGGCTGGCCTTGTGCTTGCGGCGCGTGGCGTTGATGGCGGCCAGCGGCAGGCTGATCGACGCGAACGCGCGGGTGTCGGAGACCGTCGTGTTCAGCCGGGTGCGTGGCGCGAGCGCGAGATTGCTGACGCTCTTGTGTTTGGCCGAAGCGCCCTGCCCCTTGAGGCGCGACGTGACCGCGGCCACGGTGCCGCCGGCCGTGTCACCGACCTTCTGCGACGCCATCTGCGACAGCACGCCCACCGTGCCGGGAATCGCCTTGACGGCGTCCATCACGAGGTTCAGCTGGTTGCCGAGCGCGCCGCGCAGCATGTCGATCGCACTGCGCTCGCGGCGCACGCGACCAACGCGTTGCTGGTCGACCTCGCGGCCTGCGGCGCTGAGGTCGAGGATCGCCTGGCCGAGCGCGACAGCGGCCTGGCCATCGACCGCCGCATGGTGGAGTTGCGTGTACATCGCATAGCGCTTGGTGCCGCCGGGGCCATCCTTCAAGCCGCTGAAGACGTGGAACTTCCACAGCGGCCGGCTGCGGTCGAGCAGCACGGGATGAAGCTTGCCGACCTGCGCTTCGAGTTCAGGCTGGCCACTGCCCTTCGGCAGCCTGATGCCGACGATGTGCTGTTCGAGATCGGGCTCGTCGTCGATCCACACCGGGTTGCTCAGGTTCAACGGCATCTTCACGAGCCTCTGCCGCAGCGCCGGCGCGAGCACGAGGCGCGCGGCCATGTGGGCGCGCATGTCGGCGAGAAAGTCGCCCTGGTAGCCCGCAGGCAGCTCGAAGTTGTGGAGCGCGCCGACGTGCATCGGCATCTGCGGCGTCTCAAGGTGGAGAAAGCTGGCGTCCAGGCCGGGGAGCTGTTTCATGCGGCGGTCCATGCGGGTGGTGGCGCCATGCTAGTGCGCAGCGCGACGCGCGGCGCTGAGGGGAAGCCCTCTCCCGCGTTCGTCCCCGCCCTTCAGCGCGTCGCTTGGCGCAGCGCGACGGCCTCGTTCGCGGCGAGTGCGATCAGCACCATCGCGCCGCCACCGAGCACGTGCACGGCCGGCGTCTCGCCGGCACCGAGCCAAGCCCACGCGACGCCGAAAATCACCTCCAACAGCGCGAGCAACGACGCTTCGGGCGCACTCAGGTGCCGCGCTGCCGCCACCGACATCAGACAGGGAATGGCAAGCTGCACGACACCCAGCAGCGCGAGCAGGCCGAGATCATGCGCCGAGGCCGCGAACGGCAGCGAGAACGGCAGGGTCACGAGCGCCGACAACGCCGCGCCGATCAGCACGGCGGGCAGCAGATCGACATCGGCGTTGCTGCGCGTGTGCTGGATCACGACCCAGTTGATCGCGGCAGCGATCGGCACCGCGAGCGCGACCCCCGTGCCGATCAGGTGCTGCGCATCGGCCGCACTGAACTCGCGCGCGTACATCCACGCGATACCGATGCCGGCGACGACGATCGCCGCCCAGGTGCGCGCCGCCAAGCGGTGGCCGAGGAACACGCGCGAGATCAGCGCGGTCATCAGCGGCGCACCCGCCATCGTAATCAGCACGTTCGCCACGCTGGTCAGCGTGATCGCGACCATGAACGCGGTGAACATCACGCACCAGCAGACGCCCGAGAGCCAGAGCGTCCTGCCACCTTCGCGGAGCGAGTGCACGAGCGCGGCACGGCCACGAATCGCCGGCAGCAGGGTCACCAACGCGAGCACCGTGAACGCGCTGCGCCAGAACGTGACCTCGAAGCTGCGTGCCGCCTCCAGGTGACGCGTCACGACGCCGGCGATACTCCACATCAGCGTGACGACGATCATCGTCAACACTGCTCGCGAATGAGTCATGACGACCCCTCGCTCGCGGCGTACCGCGAGCGATCCCCCGAGAGGATCGGGCCTTGCTTGGGGCGGCCCGGCGCGGCGGCCCGCATCAGTAGTCCGAACCGCCCGCGCTGCCAGGGGCCAGGTTGTCGAACTTGGTCAGCGGCTTGTTGAAGAACAGCTTGACCGTTCCGGTCGGCCCGTTGCGCTGCTTGCCGATGATGATCTCGGCAATGCCGGGCTCCTTGCTGGCTTCCTTGTTGTAGTAGTCGTCGCGGTAGATGAACATGATCACATCGGCGTCCTGTTCGATCGCGCCGGACTCGCGCAGGTCGCTCATCATCGGGCGCTTGTCTGTTCGGCTCTCGACGCTGCGGTTCAGCTGCGAGAGCGCGATCACCGGGCACTTCAGCTCCTTCGCGAGCGACTTCAACCCGCGCGAGATCTCACCGATCACGGTCGCACGGTTCTCCTCGCTGCTGCCGCCGCTGCCGCTCATCAGCTGCAGGTAGTCGACGACGATCATGCCGAGCTGGCCGCATTGCCGCGCCTGGCGGCGCGCCCGCGCGCGCACCTCGGTCGGCGTCAGCGCCGAGCTTTCGTCGATGAACATGCTGACGCTGCCGAGCTTCTCGACCGCTTCCGAGAGGCGGCCCCACTCGTCGTCTTTCAGTCGCCCGGTGCGCAGGTTGCTTTGGTCGATGCGGCCGAGCGAACCGACGAGACGCAGCGCGAGCTGCGCCGCGCCCATCTCCATCGAGAACACGACGACCGGCAAGCCTTCGCTGACGGCCACGTGTTCGGCGATGTTCAGCGCGAACGCGGTCTTGCCCATCGACGGTCGCGCCGCGAGCACGATCAGGTCGCCGGGCTGGAAGCCGGAGGTCATGCGGTCGAGGTCGAAATAGCCGGTGCGCACGCCGGTCACGTCCTCGGCGCCGTTCTCGTGCAGTTCGGTCACGCGGTCGAGCAGTTGCACGACGAGGTTGTCCATGCTCTGGAAACCCTGTTGCGACTTCGAGCCTTCCTCGCCGATGCGGAAGATCTTGCCCTCGGCCTCGTCGAGGATCTCGGAGACGTTGCGGCCCTGCGGATTGAACGCGCTGGTCGCGATCTCGTCGCTCGCCGCCACGAGTTTGCGCAGCACCGCGCGCTCGCGCACGATCTCGGCGTAGCGGCGCATGTTGGCCGCGCTCGGCACGCTCTGCGCCAAGGCATTCAGGTAGACCAGGCCGCCGCAGTCGTCGGCCTTGCCCAGGCCCTGCAGCTGCTCGAACACGGTGATCACGTCGGCCGGCTTGGTCGCGCTGATCAGCGCGCCGATCGCGGCGTAGATCAGGCGGTGCTCGAAGCGGTAGAAGTCGCTGTCGACGAGCAAGTCGCCGGCGCGGTCCCAGGCGCTGTTGTCGAGCAGCAGCCCGCCGAGCACGCTTTGCTCGGCTTCGACCGAGTGCGGCGGGATGCGGAGTTTCGAGACCTCGTCGTCTTGGCGGGAGGATTCAACAGGCAGGAAGGTCGACATCGCAAGAATCATAGGGCCGCGTCATCGGCGCGGCTGTGCACAACCCTGTGGAAATTCAGGGTACGAGCAGTGGAAATCGAACCCACCAAAGAGAAGGGGCCGGCAAAGCCGGCCCCGCTATCGTCTCTAACCGTCAGGCGTCAGTCGGTTTCGCCGAGCACGACAACCTTGACTTCCACGACCACATCCGTGTGCGGCGAAACGCTCACGGTGTGCTCGCCGACCATCTTCAGCGGGCCGTTCGGCAGGCGCACCTGCGATTTCGCGACCTTGAAGTCGATGCGGGTCAGCGCATCGGCGATGTCGGCATTCGTGACCGAGCCGAACAGACGACCGTCGACGCCGGCCTTCTGCGTGATGTGCACGGTGCGGCCGCTCATCTTCTCGCCCAGCGCATTCGCGGCGGCGAGCTTCTCGGCAGCGGCCTTCTCGAGCTCGGCACGCTTGACTTCGAACTCCTTGATCGCCGATTCGGTCGCACGGCGGGCCGAGCGTTGCGGGATCAGGAAGTTGCGGGCGTAACCGTCTTTGACCTTGACGACATCGCCGAGGTTGCCGAGGTTGGCGACTTTTTCCAGCAGGATGATTTGCATGGGAGTGCTCCTCAGA
>JAZJZJ010000060.1:0-23192 GCA_040389925.1 Pseudomonadota bacterium | reverse complement strand
GGCGGGCGTGATCTTGCCGTTTTCACCGATGAAGTCGCGCAGCGTGTCGATGTCTTTGTAATCGATCTGCTTGACGCCGGTCACCGTGAAGCGGCAGAAGCGCTTGCGACGGAACAGCAGTGACTGGGTATTGCGCTTGGGTTTGCGGTCCTTGGAGAACCGACCTTTTCCACGTGGCGGGGGCATATTGACACCTCATTGATTCGAACAGTGAGCCGATCGGGCCTTCGCCTCAATCCAGCTCGGTTACATGGAACACGACACCTCGGCCGTTGCGCTGCGAACCCAGGAAGCCGGCAAAGCCGTGTGTGCTTCCCAACTCCAGCTTCTCGACACGCGCTGTGATTTCACCGATCGCCCGGGCCCGGATATCGAACCAGACCTTGCGGGGCTTGCCGTCTTGCGTGACCTCCGATTCGTGCTTCAGGCTCAAATCGAGGGCCGGCAAACCGGCGGGTGTGTATCGCAACGCGCCTCGCTCCACCAGTTGCGCGGTCAGAACCAGACGGTTCATTCAGCGCTCGATGAAGGCAACGGCGCCGGCATCCTCAGGCCGAAGCCTCCTGCGGCGGGCGCTCTTGACGTTCCGGGCGGTCGCCACGGTCACCGCGGTCACCACCACGCTCGGGCGGCGGCGACGACTTGCGCGAGTCTTCGCGCTCGACCATCTTCATCATCACCGAAGGCGCGGTCACGGCTTCATCCTGCAGCACCGTGAGGTGGCGAATGACGGCGTCGTTGAAGCGGAAGCCGGTTTCGAGCTCGGCCAGCACTTCCTTGCTGCACTCGATGTTGAGGCAGAGATAGTGGGTCTTCGCGAGCTTCTGGATCATGTAGGCCATCTGGCGACGACCCCAGTCTTCCACGCGGTGGACCTTGCCACCGCCGGCGGTGATGACACCCTTGTAACGTTCCAGCATGGCCGGAACCTGTTCGCTTTGATCCGGATGGATCAGCAGAACGATTTCATAATGACGCATTGAATCTCCTTGTGGATACCACGTCCCGTGAGGGGTGTGTGGTGGTGAAGCCACCCCGAAGCGTCAGACCCGGGTGTGGCAAGGGAAGCCCAAGATTATAGCCCGATGCGGGCGATGAGGCGAATCAGCCGGAGCCGGGGTATCTCAGGTTGCGCACGAAAGCGCGCGACTCGGCCGATGGCGCAGGCGTCAACAGGCTGACCAGCACGCAGGCCGCGAACCCCAGCGGCACACCGAAAACGCCGGCCGAGACCGGCAGGATCCCCCACCACAGATCGACCGGTGCGGTCACCCCGAACAGCCCGCGCAGCCAGGCTTCGTTGCGAATCAGGTAGTACAGCGTCAAGCCGAGCCCGCCGGCCATGCCGCACAGCGCGCCCCAGCGATTCGCGCGGCTCCAGAAGATGCCCAGCACCAGCGCCGGGAAGAACGCCGACGCCGCGATCGAGAACGCCGCCGTGACCAGAAACAGGATGTCTGCCGGCCGCTGCGCCGCGACCGCCGCGGCCGCGAGCGCGGCCACCAGCAGCAGCACTTTCGACACCGTGACCCGCCGCGTGGCCGACGACTCCGGCCCCATCAGCTTGTAGTACAGATCGTGCGACAGTGCGTTGCTGATCGTCAGCAGCAGCCCGTCGGCGGTCGACAACGCGGCCGCGAGGCCGCCGGCGGCGACCATGCCGGTGATCACATACGGCAGCCCGGCGATCTCGGGCGTGGCCAGCACGATCAGGTCGCTGCCGATGCGGATCTCGCCGAGCTGCAGGATGCCGTCGCGGTTGATGTCGATCACCGAAATCAGCGCCGGGTCGATGCGCGTCCAGTTGGCGATCCAGACCGGCAGGCGGTCGAACGGCAGCCCGACGAGGCCGTTGAAGACCTCGAACTTGACGAGCACGGCCAGCGCCGGCGCCGTCAGGTACAGCAGCAGGATGAAGAACAGCGACCACGCCACCGATTCGCGCGCCGCCTTCACTGACGGCGTGGTGTAGCTGCGCATCAGGATGTGCGGCAACGCGGCGGTGCCAACCATCAGGCAAAACACCAGCGCGAGGAAATTGCGGCGCGAGTCGTCGAAGATCTTGCGCTGCGCCGCATCGCCGCCCGGATCGCCTGCGAACTGCTGCGCGTGCAGCGGCATGCCGGCCAGCGGCTGCGAGCGGGCTTCGTTGACGGCCTGGGCGCGGGTCCAGCTCTCACGCGCCGCCTGTTCGCTCTTGGGCTGGGTCGCGAGCGCCTTGTCGGCCAGCTGGATCTCGCGCAGCGGCGCATGCGCCGCCTTCAGCTCGCGGGCACGCGTCTGCGCCTCGGTGCGGTCGGTGGTGAGCGCGGCAGGCACATCCTTCAGCTTGGCCGCGTACTCGTCGGCGCGGGTCTTGAACAGCGCGCGCACTTCGAGCTCTTTCGGGTCGCGCAGCAACTGTTGCTCGCGCTCGCTGACCTTCGCCAGCTGCTGGCCGACGACCAGTTGCGGCACCGGCACGCCGGTTTGCTTCATCGACAGCCACACCACCGGGATCAGGTAGGCGATCACCAGGATGATGTATTGCGCCACCTGCGTCCACGTGACCGCGCGCATGCCGCCGAGGAACGAACACACCAGCACGCCACCCAAGCCGAGAAAAATGCCGAGCACGAAGTCGACGCCTGTCAGCTGGGTCGTGATCAGCCCGACACCGTAGATCTGCGCGACCAGATAGACGAACGAGCACAGGATCGCGGCCATCAACCCGATCAGGCGCGGCGCCCGACCGCCGTAGCGCGCCGCCAGGAAATCGGGAATCGTGTACTGGCCGAACTTGCGCAAGTACGGCGCGAGCAGCAGCGCGACCAGCACGAAGCCGCCAGTCCAGCCCATCACGTACGCCAAGCCACCGTAGCCTTGCAGATACAAGGTGCCGGCCAGGCCGATGAACGAGGCGGCCGACATCCAGTCGGCCGCCGTCGCCATGCCGTTGTACATCGCCGGCACGCGCCGGCCGGCCACGTAGTACTCGGCCGCGTCCGTGGTCCGACTGATGATGCCGATCGCGGCGTACAGGCCGACGGTGGCGAGCAGAAAAGTCACGCCGATCCAGCGGCGCGGCATGCCCGCCTGTTCGAGCACGGCCAGCAGCGCGACAAAGGCGATGAAGCCGATCGTGTAGCGCAGGTAGATGCGATCGAGCCGGTGCTTGGACGTGCGTGATTCCGGGCCGGTCATGTCAGCTCTCTTCGCTCAGGCCGTGCTCGGCGTCGAGCCGGGCCATCCAGCGCGCATAGAGGCAGACCAGCAGCAGGTAGACGAGCAGCGCGCCCTGCGCAGCGACCCAAAAGCTGAACGGCCAACCGAGCACCGTGGCGCTCAGTTCGCGCGCGAAGTACGTGACGCCGAAGGTCACCGCGAACCAGACCGCGAGCAATGCAGCGGTGATCCGCTGACTGCCGCGCCAGCGCCGGCGCGCAGCCTCAGGCGCGGTCATGCCAAACCGAGGCCATCGAGCGCGCGCGGGCACCCGGCCAATGTGTCGACGAAGCGCGCTGCAGCATGCCCTATTGTGCAATCTGCGGCCGCTCGCGCGCTTGCAGACTCAGCGCAGCGATGCGCGGCTCGAGGACGCCCGGTCGGTGGCGCGGCAGCCCGCCTTCAGTGGACGACCCGCTCGAAGCCGAACTCGCCGCCCTCGAAGTCGACCGGGATCACGTCTTTCGGCCCGAAACGCCCTTCGAGAATCAACTTGGCGACCGGGTTCTCGATGCGGCGTTGGATCTCGCGCTTCAGCGGCCGCGCGCCGAACACCGGATCGAAGCCGGCCTTCGCCAGTTCAGCCAGCGCGCGCGCCGAGACGTCGAGCTTCATCTCCATCTTCTCGAGCCGCGCTTCGAGCACCTTGAGCTGGATCCTCGCGATCGCCTCGATGTTCTTCGCGTCGAGCGCGTGGAACACGACGGCTTCGTCGATCCGGTTCAGGAACTCGGGCCGGAAGTGCTGCTTCACCTCGACCCAGACCGCCTCGCGGATCTCCTCGCTCGGCTTGCCAGCCAGCGCCATGATCTGGTGCGAACCGAGGTTGCTGGTCATCACGATCACGGTGTTCTTGAAGTCGACGGTGCGACCCTGGCCGTCGGTGAGCCGGCCGTCGTCGAGCACCTGCAACAGCACGTTGAAGACGTCCGGGTGCGCCTTCTCGACTTCGTCGAGCAGCAACACGCTGTAAGGCTTGCGCCGCACCGCTTCGGTCAGGTAGCCGCCTTCGTCGTAGCCCACATAGCCCGGCGGCGCACCGATCAGGCGGCTGACCGAATGCTTCTCCATGTACTCGCTCATGTCGAGGCGAATCAGGTGCTCTTCGCTGTCGAACAGAAAGCCGGCGAGCGCCTTGCACAGTTCGGTCTTGCCGACGCCGGTCGGCCCGAGAAACAGGAACGAGCCGGTCGGGCGGTTCGGGTCGCTCAGGCCCGAGCGTGAACGCCGGATCGCGTTCGCAACGGCGGTGATCGCTTCGTCTTGCCCGATCACCCGCTCGTGCAGCTTGCCCTCCATCTGCAGCAGCTTCTCGCGGTCGCCCTGCATCAGCTTGCTCACCGGGATGCCGGTCGCGCGCGCCACCACTTCGGCGATCTCTTCGGCACCGACCGTCGTGCGCAGGAGTTGTGGCTTCGCCCCCTTGGTGGTTCCCTTCCTGGCTTCCTTGGCCTGCGCTTCCTTCAGCGTGCGTTCCAAGTCCGGGAGCTTGCCGTACTGCAGTTCGGCGACCTTGTTGAAGTCACCCTTGCGCTTCCATTCCTCGATCTGGAACCTGACCCGATCGATTTCTTCCATCAGGTGCGCGGAACCCTGCGCGGCGGCCTTCTCGGCTTTCCAGATTTCTTCCAGATCGGCGGTTTCGCGTTGCACGCGGCCGATTTCCTCTTCGATCAGGCCGAGCCTTCGCTGCGACGCCTCGTCCTTCTCGCGCGTCACCGCGGCGCGCTCGATTTGCAGTTGGATCAGGCGCCGGTCGAGCTTGTCCATCGCCTCGGGCTTGGAGTCGATTTCGATGCGCACGCGCGATGCCGCCTCGTCGATCAGGTCGATCGCCTTGTCGGGCAAGAAACGGTCGGTGATGTAGCGATGGCTCAGTTCGGCCGCGGCCACGATCGCCGGGTCGGTGATCTGGACGCCGTGGTGAACCTCGTACTTCTCTTGCAGGCCCCGCAGAATCGCAATGGTCGACTCCACGCTCGGTTCGCCGACGAGGATCTTCTGGAAGCGACGCTCGAGCGCGGCATCTTTCTCAACGTACTTGCGGTACTCCGCCAGCGTGGTCGCGCCGATGCAGTGCAGTTCGCCGCGCGCGAGGGCGGGCTTGAGCATGTTGCCGGCGTCGATCGCGCCCTCGGCCTTGCCGGCGCCGACCATCGTGTGAATCTCGTCGATGAAGACGATGGTCTGGCCTTCGTCGGCCGCCACTTCCTTCAGCACGCTCTTGAGCCGCTCCTCGAACTCGCCGCGAAACTTCGCGCCGGCCAGCAGCAAGGCCATGTCGAGCACAAGCACGCGCTTGTTCTTCAGCGAATCGGGCACTTCACCGGCGACGATGCGCTGCGCCAAACCTTCGACGATCGCGGTCTTGCCGACACCCGGCTCGCCGATCAGCACCGGGTTGTTCTTGGTGCGGCGCTGCAGCACCTGAATCGCGCGGCGGATCTCGTCATCGCGGCCGATGACCGGGTCGAGCTTGCCCAAGCGGGCGCGTTCGGTCAGGTCGAGCGTGTACTTCTTCAGCGCCTCGCGCTGGCCTTCGGACTCGGCCGAATCGACCTTCTGGCCGCCGCGCACCGACTCGATCGCCGCTTCGAGCGCCTTGCGCGTCAGGCCGTGGCCGCGCACGATGCCGCCGAGGTCGGTCTTGGCGTCGGCCAGCGCGAGCAGGAACATCTCGCTGGCGATGAACTGGTCGCCGCGCTTGCCGGCTTCCTTCTCGGACGTTTGAAGCAGCGCTGCGAGGTCGCGGCCCGGCTGCACGACCTGGTCGCTGCCCTGCACCTGCGGCAGGCCCCGAATGGCCACGTCAAGCGCGGTCTTCAGCGCCGAACTGTTCGCGCCGGCGCGGTCGAGCAGCGCCTTCGGGCCGTCGGCCTGGGCCAGCATCGCGGCCAGCACGTGGGCCGGCTCGATGTACGGGTTGTCGTTGGCAACCGCGATGCTCTGGGCATCCGCGAGTGCTTCCTGGAACTTGGTGGTGAGCTTGTCGATACGCATGGGGAAAATCCTCCGATTGCGTCGGACATGAGGCAACCGATTCAATTTTCAAGCCGCCGGCGTCGCTGCGGCTTGCGCCCCGTCAATCAGCGCGCGATCAGCCAGTAGCCGCCGGCCGCGCAGGCCAGCGAGCCGAACAGATGGGCTACGGTATGCGCCAGCGCCAGCAGGTAGTGACCGCGGTGCAACAGGAACAACGACTCACCGGAGAATGACGAAAACGTCGTCAGGCCGCCCAGGAATCCGGTGATCAGCAGCAGACGCAGCAACTCGTTCGGTGTGCGCTCGAACCAGGCCAGTGCGATGCCAATCAGCAGGCCGCCGACGCAGTTGACCAGCAAGGTGCCGAGCGGGAAGCCTTCCCAACGCGCGTTCAGCCACAGGCCGGTGAGCCAGCGCGCCAGCGCGCCAACGGTCGCGCCGATCGCCACGGCGACGATCTGCAGCCAGGGGACCGCGCCGCTCACGGCGTCTCCGGCGCGGCGTTGCCGGCCGCGATGCCCCAGCGCGCGATCGCCGCGTCGTCGCTGCTGCGCGCATCGACCCAGCGCGCGCCCTCGGGCGTCTGCTCCTTCTTCCAGAACGGCGCTTGGGTCTTCAGGTAGTCCATCAGGAATTCACATGCCTGGAAGGCCTGACCGCGGTGCGCCGACGTGACCGCGACCATCATGATCTGGTCCTGCGGCTGCAGCAGGCCGACGCGGTGGATCACGCGTGCGCCACGGATGTCGAAGCGACGCTGCGCCTCGTCGATCATCGCTTCGATCGCGCGTTCGGTCATGCCGGGGTAGTGTTCGAGCTCCATCGCGCTGACGCCGAGGCCGTCGTTGCGGTCGCGCACGGTACCGACGAACGACGCGACCGCGCCGACCCCGGCGTCGCCGGCGCGCAGCGCGGCGACCTCGGCACCGAGGTCGAAGTCGAAGTCGGCGGTCTGGATGACAACGCGCGGTGCGTTCATCTCAGCCGCCGGTCACGGGGGGAAAGAACGCGAGCTCGGCGCCCTCCGCGACGACCGCGCGCTCGTCGCACAGCACCGGGTTCAACGCGCTGCGCAAGGCCGTGCCGCGCGCGAGCGCGCTCGCATGCCTGCCGCCGCGCGCGATCAGCGCATCGCGCACCGCGCCGACGCTGCTGCCTTCGGCGACCTCGATCACCTCGCTCGCGCCGAGCACCTCACGGATCGACGCGAAGTAGCGCAGCGTGAGCTTCACGACAGCAACTCCGCGAACGACATGAAGTCGACCAGCTCACCTCTCGCGATGGGTCGGCCCTCGAGCGTGTCGACGACACCGTCGCCCCAAACCGCCGAGGTCATCACGCCCGAGCTCTGGTTCGGGAACAGATCGAGCCCACCGGCGCCGTTGCGCCGTACGCGCAGAAACTCGCGGCGCTTGTCGGGCTTCGGCCAATCGAAGTCGGCGCGCTGCTTGCTGCGCAGCGGCGTGAGCGCGGTCGCACCCTGCAGGCGCAGCAGCACCGGACGCACCATCAGCATGAAGGTGATGAAGCTCGATACGGGGTTGCCGGGCAGCCCGATGATGTACGCGGCGCTGCCGTCCGGCCGCATCACTTCGCCGAACGCCAGCGGCTTGCCGGGCTTGATCGCGATCTGCCACAGCTCGATGCGACCCTCGGCCTGCACCGCCGGGCGCAGGTGATCTTCTTCACCGACCGAGACGCCGCCCGAGGTGACGATCAGGTCGTTGCCCTGTGCGGCGCGGCGCAGCGCGTCGCGCGTCGCATCGAGCCGGTCGGGCACGATGCCGAGATCGGTGCAGTCGCAGCCCAGCGCCTGAATCGCGGCACGCAAGGTGAAGCGGTTCGAGTTGTAGATCGCGCCGGGCTTGAGCGGCTCACCGGGCATCGCGAGCTCGTCGCCGGTCGAGAACAGCGCGACCCGCGGGCGGCGCGCGACTCGCAGCGTGGCGGCGCCGACGGTCGCGGCGAGGCCGAGCGCCTGCGGCGTCAGGCGCGTGCCGGCGGGCAGCACGACATCGCCAGCGCGCACGTCTTCGCCGCGGCGGCGAATCCACTGGCCGGTCGCCGGAACGAGGTTGACGCGAACGCCCTCGTCAATCCTGTCGCGTACGACTTCGCACTGCTCCTGCATCACGACCGCATCGGCGCCGGCCGGCACCTGCGCGCCGGTGAAGATGCGCGCTGCGGTGCCGGGCTGCAGCGGTTGGCCGACGATGCCGGCCGGGATGCGCTGGCTCACCGGCAACACGGTGCCGGACGCCGGCACGTCGGCCGCACGCATCGCGTAGCCGTCCATCGAGGTGTTGTCGGCCGGCGGCACATCGAGCATCGAACGCACCTCGGCCTGCAGCACGCGGCCGAGCGCGTCGAAGGTCGAGAGCGTCTCGTGCTGGCTCGCCGGCATCGGCGCGACAGCAGCGAGCAGGCGGGCGAGCGCCTCGTCCAATGTCAGCATCGGCGTGCGTTGGGGCTGCATGCGCTCAGGCTCCCTGGCTCACGAGTTGGCGGCGATGAAGGCCTTGACCTGCGCGGCCTCGGCCGGCATCACCTCGAAGCGCTTCGGCAGTTTCTCGATGCCTTGCATCGCGGCCGGGCGATCGGGTTCGCGGCCGATGGCTTCGACGATCGTCTCGGCGAACTTCGCGGGCAGCGCGGTTTCCAGAACGATGGTCGGGATGCCCGGCGTCAGGTGCTCGCGCGCAACCTTCAGGCCGTCGGCCGTGTGCGTGTCGACGACCGTGCCGAAACGATGGTTGGTGTCGCGGATCGTCGCGAGTCGGTCGGCGTGCGTGCTGGTGCCGGAGACGAAGCCGTAGCCTTCGATGCGCGCGAACTCGTCGTTCGTGATCGTGAACGCGCCGCTGCGGTCGAGTTCGGTCTTGAACAGCTCGCGCGTGCGCCCCGCATCGCGCCCGAGCAGGTCGAACACGAAGCGCTCGAAATTCGAAGCCTTGGAAATGTCCATCGACGGACTCGACGTCTCATGCGTCTCGGCGCTGCTGCGCACGCGGTAGGTGCCGGTCCGGAAGAACTCGTCGAGCACGTTGTTCTCGTTGGTCGCGAGCACGAGTTGTGCGATCGGCAGGCCCATCATTCGTGCGACATGGCCGGCGCAGATGTTGCCGAAGTTGCCCGACGGCACCGCGAACGTGACCTTCTCGTCGTTGCCCTTCGTCGCTTGGAAGTAGCCCGCGAAGTAGTAGACGACCTGCGCCAGCAAGCGCGCCCAGTTGATCGAATTGACGGTGCCGATGCGGTGCTCGCGCTTGAAGGCAAGGTCGTTCGAGACCGCCTTGACGATGTCCTGGCAATCGTCGAACACGCCTTCGATCGCGATGTTGTGGATGTTCGCGTCCTGCAGGCTGAACATCTGCGCCTGCTGGAACGGACTCATCCGGCCTTTCGGAGACAGCATGAAGACATTCACGCCCTGCTTGCCGCGCATCGCGTACTCGGCCGCGCTGCCGGTGTCGCCCGAGGTCGCACCCAGGATGTTCAGCCGCTGGTCGCGGCGCGCGAGTTCGTACTCGAACAGGTTGCCGAGCAACTGCATCGCCATGTCCTTGAACGCCAGCGTCGGGCCGTTCGACAGGGCTTCGAGGTAGACGCCAGGCTCCAACGCGCGCAGCGGCACGATCTCGGCCGTGCCGAAGACTTCCTTCGTGTACGTCTTCGCGACCAGCGCGCGCAAGTCGGCCGCGGGAATGTCGTCGATGTAGAGCGACAGGATCTCGAACGCGAGCTCGTGATACGCGAGACCGCGCCAGGTCGCGAGCGTCGCGGCGTCGATCTTCGGATACGCGATCGGCAGGTACAGCCCGCCATCGGGCGCCAGGCCCTCGAGCAGGATTTCGCAGAAGCTGCGCTGCGCCTTGTCACCGCGAGTGCTGATGTACTTCACGACAACTCTTCCTTGCGAATGCGCACGATCGGTGCGAGCACGGTCGGCAGCGCCTGCATCTGCGCGATCGCGTTGTTCATGCGGCCCTCGACCGTGTCGTGGGTCAGGATGATCACGTCGGTCTGGGCTTCGCCTTCGGCCGATTCACGTTGCAACAACGCGTCGATCGAGATGTCGCTTTCGGCCAGGATCGCGGTGATGCGCGCGAGCACGCCGGCCTGGTCCTTCACCTGCAGGCGCAGGTAGAACGCGGTGACGACCTCGTCGATGGTGAGGATGCGCGTGTCCTGCAGCGAACCGGGCTGGAACGCGAGGTGCGGCACGCGGTGATCGGGGTCGGCGGTGTGCAGCCGCGTGATGTCGACCAGATCGGCGATCACCGACGACGCAGTCGGCTCGGCGCCTGCGCCCTTGCCGTAGTACAGCGTGCTGCCGACGGCATCGCCCTGGACCATCACCGCGTTCATCGCCCCTTCGACGTTCGCGATCAGGCGCTTGGCCGGGACCAGCGTCGGGTGCACGCGCAGCTCGATCCCTTCGACCGCGCCGGTGCGGCGTTTCGTGATGCCCAGCAGCTTGATGCGGTAGCCGAGCTGCTCGGCGTAGCGGATGTCGGCGGCGTTGAGCTTCGTGATGCCCTCGACATACGCCTTGTCGAACTGCACCGGCACGCCGAACGCGATCGCGCTCATGATCGTCACCTTGTGCGCGGCGTCGACGCCTTCGATGTCGAAGGTCGGGTCGGCTTCGGCGTAGCCGAGGCGCTGCGCCTCTTTCAGCACCAGGTCGAAGTCGAGACCCTTCGCGCGCATCTCCGACAGGATGAAGTTGGTCGTGCCGTTGATGATGCCGGCGATCCATTCGATGCGGTTCGCCGTCAGCCCTTCACGCAGCGCCTTGATGATCGGGATGCCGCCGGCCACCGCGGCCTCGAACGCGACCATCACGCCGCGTTCGCGCGCCGCCGCGAAGATCTCGGTGCCATGCACGGCCAACAACGCCTTGTTCGCGGTCACGACATGCTTGCCGGCCTTGATGGCTTCCAGCACCAGTTCGCGCGCGATGCCGGTCCCGCCAATCAACTCGATCACGATGTCGATCGACGGGTTCGCGATGATCTCGCGCGCATCGGCAACCACGGCCGCGTGATCGCCGACCAGCGCCTTCGCCTTCGCGACATCGCGCCGCGAGACCATCGTCAGACGGATGCCCCGCCCGGCGCGCCGCGTGATCTCTTCCTGGTTGCGTTGCAGCACCTCGAACACGCCGCTGCCCACGGTGCCCAAGCCCATCAGCCCTGCTTGAATCGGTTTCATCTTCGGGTTCAGAGTGAGTGGCGTTTGCGGTAGTGCTCGAGAAAGCGCGCGATGCGCCCGATCGCTTCGGTCAGGTCATCGGAGTTGGGCAGGAACACGATGCGGAAGTGATCCGGCGTGGCCCAGTTGAAGCCGGTGCCCTGCACGATCAGCACCTTCTGCTCCGACAGCAGGTCGTACGCGAACTGCTGGTCGTCCTGGATCGAATAGATCGTCGGGTCGAGCTTCGGGAACATGTAGAGCGCCGCCTTCGGCTTCACGACGCTGACGCCCGGGATCGCGCTGAGCAGTTCGTACGCCAGATCGCGCTGCCGGCACAGCCGCCCACCCGGCGCAACCAGATCGTTGATGCTCTGATAGCCGCCCAGCGCGGTCTGGATCGCGAGCTGCCCCGGCGTGTTCGCGCACAGCCGCAGCGAGGCCAGCATGTTCAGGCCTTCGATGTAGTCTTTTGCATGGCGCTTCTCGCCCGAGACCACCATCCAGCCCGAGCGATAACCGCACGAACGGTAGTTTTTCGACAGGCCGTTGACGGTGACGAACAGCACGTCGTCGGCGAGCGACGAGATGCTGGTGTGCGTTTCGCCGTCGTACAGCGTCTTGTCGTAGATCTCGTCGGCAAACACGATCAACTCGTGCTGGCGCGCGACTTCAACGATCTCGCGCAACACGCTTTCGGGATAGAGCGCGCCGGTCGGGTTGTTCGGGTTGATGACCACCAGCGCCTTCGTGCGCGGCGTGATCATCGACTTCATGTGCTCGATGTCGGGCATCCAGCCGGTCGACTCGTCGCAAAGGTAGTGCACCGGCGTGCCACCCGAAAGGCCGACCACGGCGGTGTACAGCGGGTAGTCGGGCGACGGGATCAGCACTTCGTCGCCGTCGTTCAGCAGCGCGTTCATGCCCATCGCGATCAGTTCGGAAGCACCGTTGCCGAGGTACACGTCGTCGATCGTCACGCCCGCCACGTTCTTCTGCTGCGTGTAGTGCACGACCGCCTTGCGCGGCGCGAACAGGCCCTTGCTGTCGGTATAACCGGCCGAGTGCGGCAGGTTGCGGATCATGTCCTGCACGATCTCGTCGGGCGGCTCGAGGCCGAACGCGGCCACGTTGCCGATGTTCAGCTTGATGATCTTGTGGCCTTCTTCTTCCATCTGCCGGGCCTTGTCCAGCACAGGCCCGCGGATGTCGTAGGCGACGTTGGCGAGCTTGCTCGACTTGACGATGGGTTTCAAAGGGCCTCCGATGATTTGCTGCACTGCGGGAATCTACAATTATGCCGGCGCAGACGTGAGCGCTCCCGGTACACACAGCGATGAAACTTCAGGCCGATCGAATCGAAGGACAAAACGCCATCGCCCGCCACGGGCCCGGCGGCGTGATCGTCAACGGTACCGAGTACCGCGACAGCGTGATCGTGCCGTGGACCGGCGACGTGCGTCCGTGGCAGGTCGGCAGTTTCGACGCGCTGACGGAGGCGCACTTCGAGATGCTGGCCGCGTTGAAGCCCGAGCTCGTGATCTTCGGCAGCGGCCCGCGCATCCGCTTCGCCAAACCGCAGTTGATGAGAATGCTGATCGGCCGGCGCATCGGCGTCGAGACCATGGACACCGCCGCGGCCTGCCGAACCTACAACGTGCTGCTCGCCGAAGACCGCTCGGTGGTCGCGGCGCTCTTGTTCGAAACCGCGCCAGCTGGCACCGGCATTGGTTGACCGGCCGGTCGGCAGTAGCCTGGCAGCGTCTATAATCTGCGGCTACGCCTGCCCCGGCGCAACCAAACAGAATACTCCATGACGCCAGCCCTCAATAAACCTCTCCCGGAATTTGAAGCGCTCGCGACCGGCGGCGTGAAATTCACGCCACAGGCCTACGCCGGCAAGATCGTCGTCTTGTACTTTTATCCCAAGGACAATACCCCCGGCTGCACGACAGAGGCGATGCAGTTCCGCGATCACCACAAGGAGTTCATCAAGAACGGCGCAGTGGTGTTCGGTGTCTCGCGCGACAACATGGCTTCGCACGACAAGTTCAAGCAAAGCCTCGAACTGCCGTTCGAACTGATCGCCGACACCGAAGAGAAGCTGTGCCACATGTTCGGCGTGGTCAAGAACAAGATCATGTACGGCAAGAAGGTCAAGGGCATCGAGCGCAGCACCTTTCTGATCGACGGCCACGGCGTACTCAAGGGCGAGTGGCGCGGGCTGAAGGTGGCCGGTCACGTCGAAGAAGTGCTGAAGGAAGTCAAGGCGATCAAAAAGGCCGGTTGAAATCTCGCGTCGCCCCTTGAAAAGGCCGGCTGCATGCCGGCCTTTTTGCATGCTGAAGTCGGCGCGGAAGCGTCACCGAACTTGTGCATAATGTTCCGCATGGCCGACAGTTTTGAACTGCGCAATCCCTCAAAGCCGCACAGCCGACTGTGCGGCTTTTTTGTTTTCTGACCGCCGAGACCAACACCCCCCATGCCACTGCCCAAGCCGCCTGCCAAACGCGCCTCCCTCCTCAGCGCCGCCGACTTCGACTCCCAAGCAGCGCCTCAGCCCGGCAAACGTCCCCAGAAAACCCGCGCAGCCGCCGAGCCGGCTTCGCCCGCAGTCGTCGAGCTGTACGACGCGCCGGCGGCGCCCGGCGCGGCAATCGCCAAAGCGGCCCCGGTGATTCCGGCGCGACCGGCGGTCGCGCCGCGCAAGCCGCAGCCCGAGACCCGCGCCCGCAAGCCGCGCGGCAACGGCCCGGCGACCCTTTTCGTGCTCGACACCAACGTGCTGATGCACGACCCGACCTCGCTGTTCCGCTTCGAAGAGCACGACATCTACTTGCCGATGATCACGCTCGAAGAACTCGACGGCCACAAGCGCGGCATGACCGAGGTCTCGCGCAATGCCCGCCAGGTCAGCCGCGAGCTCGATGCGCTGGCGGCGAGCATGCCGACGCGCGATTCATCAGGCATGTCCGACGGCCTGTCACTGGCGCGCACCGGCCATCGCGAGGCCGGCGGCAAGCTGTTCTTCCAGACCAACCTGATCAACGTCACCTTGCCTGCCGGGCTGCCGCAGGGCAAGGCCGACAACCAGATCCTCGGCGTCGTGCAGGCGCTGCGCGAACAGCAGCCGGGGCGCGACGTGGTGCTGGTGTCGAAAGACATCAACATGCGCATCAAGGCGCGTGCGCTCGGCCTGCCGGCCGAGGACTACCTGAACGACATGACGCTGGAAGACGGCGACCTGCTGTACACCGGCGTGCTGCCGCTGCCGTCCGACTTCTGGGACAAGCACGGCAAGACCATGGAGAGCTGGCAGCAAGGCGGCCTCACCTATTACCGGATCAGCGGTCCGATGGTGCCGGTGCTGCTGGTCAACCAGTTCGTCTACCTCGAAGCGCCGGGAGCGGCATCGCTCTACGCCAAGGTCACCGAGATCACCGGCAAGACCGCGGTGCTGCGCACGCTGAAGGAGTACACGCACCAGAAGAATGCCGTCTGGGGCGTGACCGCGCGCAACCGCGAGCAGAACTTCGCGCTCAACCTGCTGATGGACCCGGACTGCGACTTCATCACGCTGACCGGCGCCGCCGGCACCGGCAAGACCTTGATGACGCTGGCCGCGGGCCTGAGCCAAGTGATGGACGACCGCCGCTACACCGAGATCATCGTCACGCGCGTGACCGTGCCGGTCGGTGAAGACATCGGCTTCCTGCCGGGCACCGAAGAAGAAAAGATGAGCCCGTGGATGGGCGCGCTCGACGACAACCTCGAAGTGCTGTCGAAGACCGACGGCGGCGCCGGCGAATGGGGCCGCGCGGCGACCAACGACCTGGTGCGCAGCAAGATCAAGATCAAGTCGCTGAACTTCATGCGCGGCCGCACCTTCCTGAACAAGTTCGTGATCATCGACGAGGCCCAGAACCTGACGCCCAAGCAGATGAAGACCCTGATCACGCGCGCCGGCCCGGGCACCAAGATCGTCTGCCTCGGCAACCTCGCGCAAATCGACACGCCGTACCTGACCGAAGGCAGTTCGGGCCTGACCTTCACGGTCGACCGCTTCAAGGGCTGGCCGCATTCGGGCCACGTGACGCTGGCGCGCGGCGAGCGGTCGCGCCTGGCCGACTTCGCCTCCGAGGTGCTGTGATGATCGCCAGCGCGCCGCATCCGCCACCGGTCGCGGCGACGCTGGCTACTTGGCACAAGATGGTCGCGTCGAAAGACTTGAGCGAGCTGCCATCGCTGCTGCATGCCGACGCAACCTTCCGCTCGCCGATGGCCTTCAAGCCCTACGCCAGCGCGAACGCGGTGAACCTGATCCTGTCGACCGTGATCGGCGTGTTCGAGGACTTCGAATACCACCGTGAACTGGCGACCGACGACGGCCTGAACGCGGTACTCGAGTTCAGTGCGCGGGTCGGCGACAAGCAGCTGAAGGGCATCGACCTGGTCCGCTTCGATGCCGAGGGCCGAATCGTCGACTTCGAGGTGATGATCCGCCCGATGAGCGGGCTGCAAGCGCTCGGCGAGCAGATGGGCCAGCGCATCGGCCCGCTGCTCGCGGCATTCAAGACACCGGGCTGATCAGCCCTTCATCAGGAACTGCGCGAGCGCGTGGTACGCCGGCAGCGTGGTCGGGTCGATCCCCATGTTGCCGGCGATGTGGTGCGACGCGAAACGCGCGATCACCATCTCGGCCATCGGATCGATGTAGACGCCCTGCCCGTGGATGCCGCGCGCGCAGTACGCGCCATGCGCGTTGTGCGTGACCCACCACATGTCGCGGTAGCTCGCGCCGGGCAAGGTCACGTAGCCGGCCTGCGCGAAATGCGCCGGGTCGGCACCGCCGCGGATGTCGTCGATGGCAGCCTTCGGCACGACCTGCCGGCCGTTCCAGAGCCCGTCGTGGCGCAGCATCTCACCGACCCTTGCCAGATCGCGCAGCGCGCAGTTGAAGCCGCCGCCGGCGAACTCGGTGCCGGTGCTGTCGACCATCAGGTAGCCGTCTTGTTCGGCACCGAGTTGCGACCAGATGCGCTGCTGCAGCAGTTCGCCGAGCGGCAAGCCGGTGACGCGGCGCAAAACCCAGCCGAGCACATCGGTGTTGACGGTCTTGTACGCGAAGGCTTCGCCGTGCGGGCCGTCTTGCCGCAAGGTGCCGAGGAATTCGTAGAAGCTGCCCGGGCCGACCTGCTCGGGCACACGCGGCAAGATGCCACCGGCACGGCCATGCAGCCAGATGCCGGCATCGGGGTCGGTGTAGTCCTCGGAGTAGTGGATCGAGGTCGTCATGTCGAGCACTTGGCGCAGCGTGGCATTGCCCAGGCCGCTGCCTTCGAGCTCGGGCACGTACACGCTCACCGGCGCCTGCGGGTCGAGCGCGCTCTCGGCGATCAGCGAGGCGGCGATCAGCCCGAAGAACGACTTCGTCACCGACCATGCAATGTGCGGGCGCTGCGCATCGAGCGCGCCGAAATAGCGCTCGTGAACGATCCGGCCGCGGTGCAGCACCACGATGCCATCGGTGTAGTTCGCCGCCAGCGACTGCGCCCAAGTCATCGTCTCGGAGCCGCCGATCGGCGTGAAGCGCACGCCATCGATGTCGTCGCGATCGGCACGCGGCAGCACGCGCACCGGGCCATCGCCGCGCGCCACGTTCGTTGTCGGCACCAGCCGCCGGATGTTCGACTGCGCCCAGCGCAGCTTCGGAAAGGTGTACATGCCGCCATCGTCGAAGCGCACCTGCAGCTCGGGCGGCGGCGGCGAACCCCGCATCCAGCCCATCACGTTCGGGTCGCTCGCCGCGGCGTCCAGAGGTGCGGGCGGGAGGATCGCGGCGATCGCCGTCGTGTCGGTCATGGGGAAGGTCCGGGTCAGTGTGCGGAATCGACGAGCAGCTTGATCTGCTGCAGCGCGGCCGGGTCATCCATCGTCGTCAGGTCGCCGGGGTCACGCCGCTCGCAGACGGCCTGGATCGCGCGACGCAGCATCTTGCCGGAGCGGGTCTTCGGCAGCAGCGCGACGAGGAAGACCCGCGCCGGTCGCGCGAGCGCGCCGAGCTGGTTGTCGACTGTCTTCATGATTTCGCCCTCGAGCTTGAGCCGTGCGCCCGGGTCGTCAAGCCCGCTCGCATCCTTCGCGATCACGAACGCCATCGCGACCTGGCCCTTCAGCGCATCGGCGACGCCGACGACGGCCACTTCGGCGACGTTCGGGTGGCTCGAGATGCTCTCCTCGATCTCGCGCGTGCCGAGGCGATGCCCTGCGACGTTGATCACGTCGTCGGTGCGGCCGAGGATGAAGAAGTAGCCATCGGCGTCGCGGATACCCCAGTCGAAAGTGCTGTACAGCAGCTTGCCCGGGAAATCCTTCCAGTACGTGCTGACGAAGCGCGCGTCGTCGCGCCACACCGTCTGCATGCAACCCGGCGGCAGCGGGCCGGCGATCGCGAGCACGCCCTTCGTGTTCGGTGCGGTGATCTCGGCGCCGTTCGACTCGTCGATCACCTTCACGTCGTAGCCGTACATCGCGAAGCCCGGGCTGCCGAACTTGCTCGGCAACTCTTGAACGCCGTTCGCGATCGTCAGGATCGGCCAACCGGATTCGGTCTGCCAGTAGTTGTCGATGATCGGCTTGCCGAGCGCGTCGGAGATCCAGCTCGCGGTCGGCTCGTCGAGCGGTTCGCCGGCCAGGAACAGCGAGCGCAGCGAGCTCAAGTCACGCGCTGTCATGTGCGCCGGGTCCTGCTTCTTCAGCACACGGATGGCGGTCGGCGAACTGAACATCACGCTGACGCGGTACTTCTCGACCAGCTGCCACCAGATGCCGGCGTCGGGCCGCGTCGGCAGGCCTTCGTACATGATGGTGGCCATGCCGCCGATCAGTGGCCCGTAGACGATGTAGCTGTGGCCGACGACCCAGCCGATGTCGCTGGTGCAAAAGTAGGTCTCGCCCGGCGCGCCCTGGAAGATGTGCTTCATGCTCGCGGCGAGCGCGACCGCGTAGCCACCGGTGTCGCGCTGCACACCTTTGGGTTTGCCGGTCGTGCCGCTGGTGTAGAGCGTGTAGCTCGGCGCGGTCGCGGCCAGCCACACGCAGGGCACGACCGTGTCGCGCTGCTGCTCGCGCAATGCGGCGTAGTCCTCGTCGCGGCCGGCAGTGCGCGCCATCGGCGCGAGCCCGCGGTCGACCAGCAGCACCTTGGCCGGCTTGTGCGTCGCCAGCCGGATCGCCTCGTCGAGCAAGGGCTTGTACGCGATGACCTTGCCCGAGCGGCTGCCGGCATCGGCACTGACGATCACGGTCGGTTGCGCATCGTCGATCCGGCTGGCAAGGCTGCCACTCGCGAAGCCGCCGAACACAACCGAATGGATCGCGCCGATGCGCGCGCACGCGAGCATCGCGAACGCGGCCGGCGCGATCATCGGCATGTAGATCAACACGCGATCGCCCTGCTGGACCCCGAGCGCGAGCAGGACGGCCGCCATGCGCTGCACCTCGGCGTGCAGTTCACGGTAGCTGTAGACGCGCTCCTCGTCGGTCTCGGTCGACACCCAGATCAGCGCGTTCTGGTCACCGCGCCGGGCCAGGTGGCGATCGACCGCGTTGTGGCACAGGTTGGTCTGGCCGCCGACGAACCACTTCGCGAATGGCGGGTTGTCGTAGTCGCAAACGCGCTCAAACGGGTGGTGCCAGTCGATCAACCCGGCCTGTTCGGTCCAGAAGCCGTCGCGGTCTTCGAGCGAGCGGCGATGAAAGTCGGCATAGCGTGTCATCGAGTCTCCAATCGACCAGAATTTCAGATTTTGACAACGATCCGCCCGCGCACCTTGCCCTGCATCAAGTCCTGTGCCTTCGCGATCGCCGCCTCGAGCGGCACGACTTCGGTGATCGCCGCGAGCTTGGCCGGGTCGAGGTCGGCCGCGAGCCGCGCCCAAGCGGCACGCCGCGCCGCGATCGGCGCCATCACGCTGTCAACGCCGGCCAGCGTGACGCCGCGCAGGATGAACGGCATCACGGTCGCCGGCAAGTCGAAACCCTGTGCCAGGCCGCAGGCCGCGACGACACCGCCGTAGCGCGTCTGCGCGAGTGCGTTGACGAGCGTGTGGCTGCCGACGGCGTCGACGACCGCCGCCCAGCGCTCCTTTTGCAGCGGCTTGCCGGGCGTGCCGAATTCGGCGCGGTCGATCACGTTCGCGGCGCCGAGCGTGCGCAGGTAGTCGGCCTCATCCAGCTTGCCGGTCGCTGCGGTCACGCGATGGCCGAGCTTGCCGAGCAACGCGATGGCGATGCTGCCGACACCGCCGGTCGCACCGGTCACGAGCACCTCGCCATCGCCGGGCTTCACACCGTGCCGCTCCAGCGCCATCACGCACAGCATCGCGGTGTAGCCGGCGGTGCCGATCGCCATCGCCTGCCCGGTCGAGAACGCTGCGGGCAACGGCACCAGCCAGTCGCCCATCAAGCGGGCGCGTTCGGCGAGGCAGCCCCAGCGCGTCTCGCCGACGCCCCAACCGTTGTGGATGATCTTGTCGCCGGCCCGCCATGCCGGGTGGCTGCTTTCAAGCACCGTGCCCGCACCATCGATGCCCGCGATCATCGGCCAAGCCCGCACGACCGGGCTCTTGTTGGTGATCGCGAGGCCGTCCTTGTAGTTCAGCGTCGAGTGCTCGACCTGTACCAGCACGTCCCCGGCAGGCAAACCGGCCTCATCGACGGACTGGATCGATGCGTTGAACCCCGATTCCGATTTTTCTAGCAGAACAGCCTTGAACATGGTCGCTCCGAAGTGGATGGCGGCACGATAGCGCAAGCAGCCGGCATTCTCGGAACTCACCACCGAATCGCGCCGCGGACCCGTTTTCACATCACAAAACGAACGCAAGTCATTGTCTTGCAAGACGTTTCTTCGGTTGACTACAACTGCAAGCGTCCGTATCCTGCGCCCAATGCCGAAATTACCCCCCTTGTTCAGGTGGCTTGCGCAACGCGCGACAGTCTGCTTGGTTTTGACCGTGGCTGGCGCCGCCACGCTCGCGGCGCCGGTCGACCCGGCGGCACCTGCGCCGGCCGCGGCTGCGTCGGCGGCGACCGACGCCGTCACGCGCTTCCTCGTCGACAAAGGCTTGATGAGCCCGATGTCGACCACCGCGCACGCCGAGCCCGGCTTCGTCAGCCAGGTGCGCGACAAGGCCTCCGACATGGTCGTGACGGCGATGAACTTTCTCGGTGTGCGCTACAAGCGCGGCGGCAACGACGCCGACGCCGGCTTCGACTGCAGCGGCTTCACGCGTCAGGTGTTCGAAACCAGCCTGGGCCTCGTGCTGCCGCGCCGCGCCGACGAGCAGGCCAAGGCGGCCGGGCTGGTGAAGATCAAAAAAGACGAGCTTCAACCGGGCGATCTGGTGTTCTTCAACACGCTGCGCCGCACCTTCTCGCACGTCGGCATTTACATCGGCGAGGGCAAATTCATCCATGCGCCGAAGCCGGGCGGTGAGGTGCGTGTCGAAAACATGAACTTCGCCTACTGGGCGAAGCGCTTCACGGGCGCGCGCCGCGCCGATGCAGCGGCCGAGCAGGCCGCGGCCAACGCCCAACTGCCCGCGCCGACGACGCTGCAAACCGTCGCGCCCGCAACGACCCTGCGCTGACCCGTACTGCCCGCGCGGCGGGCTGCCCGCAGGCACAATCGGGCATGGCCGACAAAGTCATTCCTCTCGCCGATCACCGCTACGCCGCCAGCGTGCCGCGCGTGCCGCTGGTCGCCACCGCGCCCACGGGCTTGCTCGGCGACACGCTCGGTCGCCCGCTGCGCGACCTGCGCATCTCGGTCACCGACCGCTGCAACTTCCGCTGCAGTTACTGCATGCCGAAGGAAGTGTTCGACAAGCAGTACGCGTTCCTGCCGCATTCGTCGCTGCTGAGCTTCGAGGAGATCACGCGCGCCGCGAAGCTCTTCGTCGCGCACGGCGTGCGCAAGATCCGGCTGACCGGCGGCGAGCCGCTGCTGCGCAAGAACCTCGAAGTGCTGGTCGGCATGCTGAGCGCGCTGCGCACACCCGACGGTGAGCCGCTCGACCTGACGCTGACCACCAACGGCTCGGTGCTCGCGCGCAAGGCGCAGGCGCTGAAGGACGCCGGGCTGCAGCGCGTCACCGTCAGCCTCGACGCGCTCGACGACGCGATCTTCCGCCGCATGAACGACGCCGACTTCCCGGTCCACGAGGTGCTCGAAGGCATCGAGGCGGCGCAGCGTGTCGGCCTCGGCCCGATCAAGGTCAACATGGTCGTCAAGCGCGGCACCAACGACGACCAGATCCTGCCGATGGCGCGCCACTTCAAGGGCACCGGCACGGTGCTGCGCTTCATCGAGTACATGGACGTGGGCGCGACCAATGGCTGGCGCATGGACGAGGTTTTGCCCTCGGCGCAGGTCGTCGAGCGCATCCACGCGGAGTTGCCGTTGCAGGCGATCGCCGCGAACATGCTCGGCGAGACCGCCGCGCGCTGGCGCTATGCCGACGGCGGCGGCGAGGTCGGCGTGATCTCGAGCGTCACGCAGGCGTTCTGCCAAGACTGCAACCGCGCGCGGCTGTCGACGGAGGGCAAGCTCTTTCTGTGCCTGTTCGCAAGCCACGGCCACGACCTGCGCGCACTGCTGCGCGGCGACTACAGCGACGAACAGATTGCCGGCGCGATCGGCCTGATCTGGCAAGGCCGCGACGACCGCTACTCCGAACTTCGCGCCAGCGCGCAGGCCGCACCGGGCGGCGAGCGGCGCGTCGAGATGCACTACATCGGCGGTTGATGACGCCGGTCGAGATCCGCCGCCTCGTGCCGGCCGACCTGCCGGCCTACAAGAACCTGCGCGACGCGGTGCTGACCGCGCACCCCGAAGCGTTCACGTCGGACGCGGCACCCGAACGCTCACATCAGAGCTATCTGTCGCGGCTCGGCGAGGGTCGTCCGGAAGGCGGCGAGTTCACGCTCGGCGCCTGGCAGGGCGAGCAGCTCGTCGGCGCCGTCAGCTGCGAGCGGGATCCACGCGCAAAGGTGCTGCACATCGGCCACATCATCGGCATGATGGTGCGCAGCGAGCACCAAGGCCTCGGCATCGGCCGCGCGCTGCTCGACGCCTGCGTCAAGGAAGCCCGCGCCGCGCGCGGCTTGGTGATGCTGACGCTCACCGTGACGGCCGGCAACGCATCCGCCGTACGCCTCTACGAGCGCGCCGGCTTCAAACGCTACGGCCGTCTCGAACGCGCGATCTGCGTCGATGGCGTGTACCACGCCAAGGACCAGATGACGCTGTCGCTCTGACGACGCGCTCAGCGCGAAGGTCCTCGCAGCGACGCGCTCAGCGCGTCGCGAGACGCCGCCAGGTCTCGACCACCGAGTCCGGGTTCAGCGAGATCGACTTGATGCCTTCGGCGGCGAGCCAATCGGCAAAGTCCGGGTGATCGCTCGGCCCTTGGCCGCAGATGCCGACGTACTTGCCGGCCGCGAGGCACGCTTTGATCGCCTTCGAGATCAGCGCCTTGACGGCCGGATCGCGCTCGTCGAAGTCCTTCGCGAGCAGTTCCATGCCCGAATCGCGGTCCAGGCCCAGGGTCAGCTGCGTCAAATCGTTCGAGCCGATCGACATGCCGTCGAAGTGGTCGAGGAAGCGCTCGGCCAGGATCGCGTTGCTTGGCACCTCGCACATCATGATCACGCGCAACCCGTCGGTGCCGCCCTGCGACGCGCGCTTCAACCCGCGTGCCGCGAGCATGCCGACGACCGCCTCGGCCTGGGCCAGCGTGCGCACG
>JAZJZJ010000059.1:0-6993 GCA_040389925.1 Pseudomonadota bacterium | reverse complement strand
ATCGCGGCGAACCGCAACACCTTCAAGCTGGCCGAGAGCCGCAACGCGATGAACACGATCCGGCGCTACGCGGCCGACGACGCGCACGTGATCTACGGCACCGCGTACGACGAGTCGCTCGGCGACCAGCTGCGCGTCACCGTGATCGCCACCGGCCTGTCGCCGGCCAAGCGCCAGCAGACGCCGATCAGCGTGGTCCACAGCATGCCGGCGCAACGCACCGGCACGCACGACCTGCCGATCCTGCAGAACGCGCTGAACAACGGGCTGCAAGGCGTCGCTCCGGCGCACGACTACAGCGCGCTGACCACGCCGAGCGTGTGGCGCAACGGCCGCACCGCGGCCGCGAAGGTCGATGCGCTGGCGAGCAACGGCATGGACGAGATCGAGATCCCGGCGTTCCTGCGCAAGCAGGCCGACTGAGGATGGGCAGCACGCTGCGCGTTCACGGCCCCGCGCCGTGGGCGCGCTCGCGTGCCGCCGGCGCGCGCCTGCGGGCCTGGGTGGGCGAAGACCCTGGCGCCGGTGTTCGGCGACAATCGACGCCCATGTTGGCGCAACGAACTCTCAAGGCGATGACCCGCGCGGTCGGTGTCGGCCTGCACGGCGGGCAGCGCGTCGAACTCACGCTGCGGCCCGCCGCGCCCGATACCGGCGTGATCTTCCGGCGTGTCGATTTGGCGCAGCCGGTCGACATTCACGTCAACCCGCTGTGGATCACCGACACGCGCCTGAACACCACGCTGTCGGCCGGCGGTGATCCGGGTGCGCCGAAGGTGCGCACGATCGAGCACCTGCTGTCGGCGTGCTCGGGCTTGGGCATCGACAACCTGATCGTCGACATCACCGGCGAGGAAGTACCGATCCTGGACGGTTCGGCCGCGAGCTTCGTGTTCCTGCTGCAGAGCGCCGGCATCGAACTGCAGGACGCGCCGAAGCGCTTCATGCGCATCCTCAAGCCGGTCGAAGTGCGCGAAGGCGCGGGCGTGTCACTGAAGTGGGCGCGGCTCGATCCGTTCGAGGGTTACAAGCTGACGTTCGAGATCGACTTCGACCACCCGGCGGTCGACCAGACCGGCCAGCGCCTCACGTTCGACATGGGCTCGGGCCGCTACAAGCAGGAGATCGCGCGCGCCCGCACGCTGGGCTTCACGAAGGACGTCGAGATGATGCGCGCGCGCGGCCTCGCGCTCGGCGGCAGCATGGACAACGCGCTCGTGATCGACGACTACAAGGTGCTCAACGGCGACGGTCTGCGCTACGACGACGAGATCGTCAAGCACAAGATGCTCGACGCGATCGGCGACATGCTGGTGGTCGGCCACCCGCTGATCGCGGCCTACAGCGCGTTCCGCTCCGGCCACGACCTGAACAACAAGCTGCTGCGTGCGGTGTTGGCCGACAGCTCGAGTTTCGAGATCGTCAGCTTCGACGACGCTTCGAAGGCGCCGGCCGGGCTGGCCGATCTCGCGCCGGCCTGGTGAGCACGCGCACCGATGCTGATCGTCAGATGGCTCGTCGGCTTGCTGCTGGTGGCCGGGCTCGTCTGCTTCGCGATGTACGTGGCAACCGGGCAGCAACGCTATCGCGCCCTGGGCATCCTGCTCGTCAAGTGGACGGTGATCGCCGGGCTGGGATTTTTCGCGGTGCTCATCCTCGAGCGCCTCGCGATGATGGTGTGATCAGGGATCGCGACGGATGACGATCTTTCGCTGGATCATCGGGGTGATTTCCGCGCTGCTGATCGGTGGCTCGGTGCTGAGCTTCGTGCTCTTCATGGCCTTCGACATCAACGTCTGGCTCGAACGTGCGCGCTCATTGCGCCGCGGCGCCTGGATGGCGCTGCTGGTCTGGTTCAACGTCGAGGTCTGGGGCCGGGTGATCTTCGCGATCATCGCCTGGTGAGGCCGAGAAACGCGCAGATCTCGGGCAGGTGCGCGGCCTCGTAGTCGCTCAATGCGTGATCGCCGCCTTCGAGCAGCTTGATCCGGCAGCCCGCGTAGCGCTCGCTCATCTCGATCCAGCTCAGCACCTCGTCGCCCTTCGCGATGACCGCGAAATAGCGCTGCAGCTGCGTCAACGACGCCGGCGCCATGCGGCGCAGTTCGGCGATGAATCCGGGCTCGAAGAAGAAGCGCTCGTCGCTGTGCCAGGCGGTGATCTCGCCGATGTATTTCGTCAGATCGCGCGCCGGGTCGACGGCCGGGTTCAGCAGCACCGCACGGCAGCCGAGGCGCTCGGCGATCGCGGTCGCGTAGAAGCCGCCGAGCGAGCTGCCGATCACGCCCGTGCCCGATGCCGGCCACGCGCCGACGCGGTCGAGCACGAGTCGCATCGCCTCGTGCGGCGACGGCGGCAGCTGCGGGCACCACCATTCGACCTCCGGCCGATGCGCCGCCACCCATGCTGCAGTGATCCGCGCCTTGGTCGATTGCGGCGACGAACGAAAGCCGTGCAGGTACAGCAGGTGCGTGATGTCGGCCGGCATCGCGTGCGTCAGGGCCGTGCGCGCGCCAGCGCGTCGAGCAGCTTCTGGTGGATGCCGCCGAAGCCGCCGTTGCTCATGCACAGCACGTGGTCGCCGGGCTTCGATGCGGCGACGATGCGCTTGACGAGGTCGTCGATCGAATCACTCACGACCGCCTGCTTGCCCATCGGTGCGAGCGCCTGCACGGCGTCCCAGCCGAGACCGCCGCTGTGGCAGAACGCGAGGTCGGCCTCTTCGAGCGACCACGGCAGCTGCGCCTTCATCGCGCCCAGCTTCATCGTGTTCGAGCGGGGTTCGAAGACCGCGAGGATTCGCTGCGAGCCCACTTTGCGGCGCAGGCCGTTGACGGTGGTGCGGATCGCGGTCGGGTGGTGCGCGAAGTCGTCGTAGACCTTGACAAAGCCGGCCTCGCCGCGCAGCTCGAGCCGGCGCCGCACGTTCTCGAAGTTCGCGAGTGCCTTCGCCGCCACGTCGGGCGCGACGCCCACGTGCTCGGCCGCGCCGATCGCGGCGAGCGCGTTCAGCTGGTTGTGTTCGCCAAGCAGCGACCACTCGACACGGCCGATTTTCAGGCTGCCGCGCAGCACGTCGAACGCATGCGGCTCGCCGCGCGCGCGTAAAGCGCCGGGCTCTTCCTTGCGGGCGCCGAAGCGGGTCACCTCGCTCCAGCAGCCCATCGCGAGCACGCGCTGCAAACTCTCTTCGCGCGAGTTGACGACCAGGCGCCCCTGGGCCGGGACGGTGCGCACCAGATGATGGAACTGGCGTTCGATCGCTGCCAGGTCGTCGAAGATGTCGGCGTGGTCGAACTCGAGGTTGTTCAGGATCGCGGTGCGCGGTCGGTAGTGCACGAACTTGCTGCGCTTGTCGAAGAACGCGGTGTCGTACTCGTCGGCCTCGATCACGAACGGCGACCGCTTTGCCACCTTGCCCAGGCGCGCCGAGACGCCGAAGTTCAGCGGCACGCCACCGACCAGAAAGCCCGGTTCGAGTCCGGCCTTTTCCAGCATCCACGCGAGCATCGAAGTCGTGCTGGTCTTGCCGTGCGTGCCGGCCACCGCGAGCACGTGGCGGCCTTGCAGCACGTGGTCGGCGAGCCACTGCGGGCCGCTGATGTACGGCGCGCCGGCATCGAGAATCGCCTCCATCAGCGGGTTGCCGCGCGTGATCACGTTGCCGATCACGAACAGGTCGGGCTCGAACGAGAGCTGCCCGGCGCCGTAGCCTTCGACCAGCTCGATGCCGAGCGCGCGCAGCTGGTCGCTCATCGGCGGGTAGACGCCGGCATCGCAACCGGTGACGGTGTGGCCGCCTTCGCGCGCCAGCGCGGCCACGCCACCCATGAAGGTGCCGCAGATGCCGAGAATGTGAATGTGCATCGGGAGATTCTAGGCAAGGGTTGCGGTGATCCGGCGGCATGCAGAATCGATGCCCATGTCTTCATGGATCGCCAGCAATCCCGTCGTTTACCCGGCGCTCGAGGTGATCCACATCACGGGCATCGCGCTGCTGATCGGCAACCTGGTGTTGCTGGAGTGTCGGGTTTGGGGGCTCGGCCGCGAGTTGCCGCTGCCGGCGCTGGCACGGCTCGCGTTGACCTTGTCGCTGAGCGGCTTCGGGCTGGCGGCGTTCAGCGGCGTGTTGATGTTCGCCAGCCAGCCGGCCGAGCTGATCGCCAACCGGGTGTTCGTGGTCAAGATGGGGCTGCTGATGCTCGGGGGCGCGAACGCCGGTCTGTTTCACGCCCGGAATGGGCTGACGAAGCTCGACGGCATCGCCCGCGCGCAGACCGCGTTGTCGCTGGGGCTATGGCTCGCAGTCATCATCTGCGGTCGATGGATTGCCTACCGCTGAAGGAGCACGCGATGATGCAGCGACGCACCGTTCTCGGCCTCGGCGCGCTCGCGCTCGCGCCGGCCGCGTTCGCCCACCACGGCTGGAGCAGCTTCGACCGGGAGCGGCCCATCTGGCTCGAAGGCAAGGTGCTCAAGGTGGCTTGGCGCAACCCGCACGCCGAGCTCGAGATCGAACTCCCGGCCGACCTGACGTTGCCGGCCGATCTGGCGCAGCGCACGCTGCCGGCGCAATCGGCCCCGGTCGACGGCGCCGGGCTGCTGAAGCGCGCGGTGCTGCCGACGCGGCGCGACAAGATCTGGGAGATCGAGCTCGCGCCGCTGACCCGCATGGCGGCCTGGAAGGTGCCCGAGATCAAGGTCGGCGAGGCCGTCGCGGTGCTCGGCTTCACCTTGATTGGCGAGAAGGGCGACGCGGTGCTGCGCTGCGAATACCTGTTCGCGGGCGGCAAGGTCTACGGGTTGCGCTCCGCGCCGGCCTAGCCGCCGGTCAGCGCAGTGCGTCGAGCGCTGCAGCGGCGGTCGCGCGCAAGTCGTCGGCCGTGTGCGCGCTGCTGACGAAGCCGGCCTCGTACATCGCCGGCGCGAAGTACACGCCCCGGTCGAGCATCGCGTGGAAGAAGCGGTTGAAGCGCTCCTTGTCGGTCGCCATCACCTGCGAGTACGTCTGCGGCAACTCGCTGCCGAAGAAGAAACCGAACATGCCGCCTTCGCAGTCGCCGATCATCGGCACGCCGGCCTGCTTCGCGCTCGCGAGCAGGCCGTCGAGCAGCGTCCGCGTGTTGGCCGAGAGGGCCTCGAAGTAACCGGGCTTGCGAATCTCGCGCAGGGTGGCGAGACCGCAGGCGGTCGCGACCGGGTTGCCCGACAAGGTGCCCGCCTGGTACACCGGCCCGAGCGGCGCGAGCTGCTGCATCACCGCGCGCCTGGCGCCGAAGGCCGCCAGCGGCATGCCGCCGCCGATGACTTTGCCGAATACGCTGATGTCGGGCTCGAAGCCCGGGATCGCCTTCGCATAGATCGATTGCGCACTGCCGAGCGCGACCCGAAAGCCCGTCATCACCTCGTCGAACACCAGCAGCGCGCCGTACCGGGTGCACAGCTCGCGGATGCGCCGCATGAACGGCACGCTGGCGCGCACGAAGTTCATGTTGCCGGCGATCGGCTCGATGATCACGCAGGCGATGCTGTCGCCTTGCGCCTTGAACACCGCCTCGATCTGCTCGACGTTGTTGTATTCGAGGACCAGCGTGTGCTGCACCACCTCGGCCGGCACGCCGGCGCTGGTCGGGTGGCCGAAGGTCGCGAGGCCCGAGCCGGCCTTCACCAGCAGCGCATCGGCATGGCCGTGGTAGCAGCCTTCGAACTTGATGATCTTGCTGCGGCCGGTCGCGCCGCGCGCCAGACGCAGCGCGCTCATCGCGGCCTCGGTGCCCGAGCTGACGAGGCGGATCTGGTCCATGCTCGGCACGAGTTCGAGGATTGCTTCGGCGAGCTCGATCTCGCGCTCGGTCGGCGCGCCGAACGAGAAGCCGTCGATGGCGGCCTTCTGCACCGCCTCGAGCACGGCCGGGTGGCCGTGGCCGAGGATCATCGGGCCCCAGGAACCGATGTAGTCGATGTAGCGCTGGCCTTCGGCGTCATAGATGTACGGGCCGTGGGCGCGCGCGATGAAGCGCGGCGTGCCGCCGACCGCGCGGAACGCGCGCACCGGCGAGTTCACGCCGCCGGGGATGACTTTCCGGGCGCGCTCGAAGAGCGCAGCGTTCGTCGTTTTAGTGGACATGGCGCGGGTTCTTCGGTGGCGTGTCGTCGTCGGGCGCGGGCTCTTCGGCACCGGGCTCGCCTTCCTCGTCTTCACCTTCCTCACCGGGCGGCAGCGCCCAGAAGAAGCGATCCGGGATCACGTTGCCCATGCCGGGGCGAAAGCCGGCGTCGAGTGCCTGGTCGAGGAAGGCCAGCGCTTCGCCGACCGCCGCGGTCAAATCCGCACCGGCGGCGAGCAGCGCGGCCAGCGCGGCCGCCAGCGTGTCGCCGGCGCCGATGAAGGCCACCTCGAAGCGTTCGAACTTCTCGCCGGTGATCGCACCCTGCGGCGAAGCGAGCACGTTGTCCATGAACTGATCCGGCAGCGGCACGCTCGTGACCAGCACGTAGCGCGTACCGTGCTCGCCGGCCGCCACCGCGAGTTCGCGCGGCGAGGCCGGGCGCTCGTTGTCCCACTCGGGCAGCAAGAAGTCGGTCAGCGTCTGGTGGCTGCCGACCAGCACCTCGGTCTGCGGCAGCACCAGCTCGCGAAACGCGTCGAGGTAGCTCTGCAGGTCGTCTTCCTCGAACCACGACAGGTTCGGCATGTACGCGACCAGCGGCACATCCGGGTAGTCGGAAAGGATCTCGGCGACTGCGCTGACGCCCTCGGTCGAGCCGAGGAAGCCGACCTTCCAGGCCGCGATCGTCACGTCTTCGAGAATGCTGCGGGCCTGCTCGGCGATCACGTCGGCGTCGATCGGGTGGTGGTCGAAGACCTCGGCGGTGTCGCGCATCACGATGCTGGTGACGACCGGCAGGCCGTGCGCGCCCATCGCGGCGATCGTCGACACGTCGCCGGCCATGCCGCCGGCGCCGCTCGGGTCGCTGGCGTTGAAGCTCATC
>JAZJZJ010000058.1:14701-31136 GCA_040389925.1 Pseudomonadota bacterium | reverse complement strand
GTGCTCGCGACGACGCCGTTCTTCTTCGTCGGCGGCCAGTACGCGAACCACGACATGCTGGTCGGCGGGCTGATCACCGCGGCGGTGCTGGCGCTCGCGCGGGCGCTCGACAATCCGCCCAAGGTCGACCTGCGCTGGCTGGTCGCCGGTTGGGTCTTGTGCGCGCTCGCGATGCTCGCGAAGGGGCTGATCGGCATCGTGCTGCCCGCACTCGTGATCGGCCCGTGGCTGCTCGCGCAGGGGCGTTGGCGCCAGATGCTGAAGCTGCTGCACCCGCTCGGCCTGCTTGCGTTCGCGCTCGTCGGGCTGCCGTGGTTCATCGCGATGCAGCAGCGCTACCCAGGCTTCTTCGACTACTTCGTGATGGAGCAGCACTTTCGCCGCTTCGCGCAGTCGACCTTCAACAATGTCCACGGCGCGTGGTTCTTTGTCGTCGTGCTGCCGCTGTTGACGCTGCCGTGGAGCGCGTGGGCGCCCGCCGCGTTCAGGCGCGCGTGGGCCGATCGCAGCCCGACGACGCTGCTGTACGCGTGGTGGGTGATTGCGATCGTCGGCTTCTTTTCGATCCCGAGCTCGAAGCTGGTCGGCTACGCGCTGCCGGCGCTGGCGCCGTGGTGCGCGCTGCTGGCGCTTGCGGTCGCCGGCGGCAACGCGCGTGTGTGGCGCTCGGTGATGGGCGCGTCGGCGCTCGCGTGCGTCGCGATCGTCGGGTTCGCCGCGTGGAAAGCACCGCAGTCGAACCAGGCCCTCGCGCTGACGCTGCGCGCCGCGCTGACGCCGGCCGACGCCGTCGTGATGGTCGACGAGTACTTCTACGACGTGCCGTTCTACGCGCGGCTCGCGCGTCCGGTCGTGATCGCCGCCGACTGGGCCGACCCGCAGATCCCGCGGCGCGACAACTGGCGCAAGGAGGTCTTCGACGCGGCTCGCTTCGACCCCGCGCTGGCGCGCACGCTGCTGCGCCCGCTGACCGAGTTGAACACGATGGCCTGCGGTCTCGGCGCCTCTCACGCGGTCTGGTTCATTGTCTCGGCCGGCCACGCCGGGCGCGTCTCGGGCCAGCCCGGCGCGACGCGCGCATTCGCCGACAAGCGCGCCGAGTTGTGGCGCGTGCCGGGCCGGGCTTGTTCGTGAGCACCGCGCGGCACTTCTCGCGCTACACGCTGGTCGGCGCGGTCGCGACCGCCATGCACTATCTGGTGCTGGTGGCGTGCGTCGAAGCGGCCGGCTGGCCGGCGTGGCTCGGCTCCGGGCTGGGCGCGGTGGTCGGTGCGCAGCTCGCGTATGCCGGCAACCGCTGGTTCACGTTCGCGCATCGCGGCGAGATCGGCGCGTCGTGGCCGCGCTTCATGCTGACCGCGCTCGGCGGCGCACTGCTCGGGATGGTGATCGTCGCGCTCGGCGTACGGCTCGGCGTGCACTACCTGGCCGCGCAGGCGATCGCGACACTGGCGAGCCTGGTGCTGACCTTCGCGATCAACCGCGCCTGGACGTTCCGCTGAGCGGCGGCTGCGCGGTCTGCCAGACGCGGCCGAGTCGCACGTTCGCGGCCGCGAGGTCGGCGTCGAATGCGACGCTGCCCAGATACGCCAGCTCGCGCTCGCGCGCCGCGCCGATCGCGTCGGGCGGGTCGCCATCGAGGTGCGCGCCCGGGTGGCAGAACAGCAGCCCGCCTTCGGCCGGCAGCGCGCCGAGCCAGGCGCGCATCAGCGTCTGGTAGTCGGGTTCGACGAAGTCGTAGGCGCCGAGCAGCACCGGGTTGTGGGCGATCACGCGCTGCGCGAGTTCGACCGCGAGCGCGCGCCCGCCGGTGGCTTCGATCACGCGGCGCTTGAAACCGGCGCCCGGCCCGAGCACGCGGCCCGTGCTGCGCACCGCCGGGATCGGCTGCACGTGCTCGACCATGTCGAGGATGACCCGGCGCAGCCCGGGCAGGTGGTGCACATGCTGGTGGCCGTCAATGAAGGCCGGCGGCCTGCCGAACGCGCGGGTGAACGCCGCGAGCTGCGCGTGGACCTCGTTGCGCAGCTGCGAGAGCGGCAACAAGCGCAGCTGCGCCTGCGCGATCAGGCGCGGCAGCGACGGCAGACTCGGCCAGCGGCGCGCGAGCCGGGCGCTCAGCGGGCGGCCTTCGGTCAGGTTCAGGTGCAGGCCGACGTCGACCGTGTCGGGCAGGTTCTTCAACAGCGCAGTGGACGCTTCCCAGTGCGGGCTGTTGGTGATGCACGAGATCGCGGTCAGGCGCTGCGCGTGCGCGAGCCGGGCGATGCCGGCCGAGATGCCCGGTGCCAGGCCGAAGTCATCCGCGCAGAGCCCGAGCACGCGCGTCATGCGTGCGGTTCGCTCGGCATCCGGATCGCGCCGCGCCCGACCTCGCTGCCGATCAGATAGACCGGCCGCTGCTTCACTTCGTCGAAGATGCGACCGACGTACTCGCCGAGGATGCCGATCGACAGCAGCTGCACGCCGCTGAAGAACATCATCCCGCAGACCAGCGTGGCCCAGCCCGGCACGTCGGCACCGTAGATGAAGTACTCGGCGACGATCCACAGCCCGAACGCGAGCGCGAACAGCGCGACGACGACACCGATGCCGCTCCACAGCCGCAGCGGTGCGTTCGTGAACGCGGTGACGCCGGTGAACGCGAGCTTCGACAGGCTGCGCAGCGAGAAGGTGCTGACGCCCGCATGGCGTTCGGCCGGCAGGTACGGAATGATCACGTTGTTGAAGCCGACCCAGGCGTACAGGCCCTTCATGAAGCGGTTGCGCTCGGGCAGCGCCTTGAGCGCATCGACGACGCGCCGGTCCATCAGCCGGAAGTCGCCTGCGTCGACCGGAATCGGCACCGGCGAGTTGTGGTTGACGAGCCGGTAGAAGATCGCGGTGCCGATGCGCTTCGGCCAGCCCTCGTCGGCGCGCGACGCGCGCGCGGCGCAGACCATGTCGGCGCCCTGCTGCCATGCGGCCACCATCTCGGGCACGAGCGAGGCGGGGTGCTGCAGGTCGGCGTCCATCAGCAGCACCACGTCGCCGGCGGCGCGGTCGATGCCGGCGGTGAGCGCGGCCTCCTTGCCGAAGTTGCGCGACAGGCGCACATAGCGCACGCCGGGCGGCGCCAGCGCCGCGACCCACGGCGCCATCGCGGCGGGCGTGGCGTCGCGGCTGCCGTCGTCGATGACGATGACTTCCCAGCGATCCGACAGCTCGGCGAGTTGCGCGGTCAGCCCGGTCAGCAGCAAGCCCAGGTTCGCGGCCTCGTTGTAGGCCGGCACCACACAGCTGATCGCGGGGCGGGAGGAGCGCGGGACGAGGCTGGTCATGCTGGCGCCACTTTACGCCGGCGGCGCGCCCAAACGTTGTCGTGACGCAGCATGCCGGGGCTGGCGAGCGCCGCAGAACGGTTCCCGGCGACAAACATGCGAGCTCCTTCGGGGTGTCTGCGCCGCTTTTGCGCGATAGTCGGCCCCACTGTTCTTCAAAGACCGAGGCCATTGCGACCATGTCCGCGATTCTGCGATCGATGCGATCCCTCCTGCTGTGCATGCTCGCGGCCTTGCCCGCGGTGGCCCGGGCGCAAGACGCGCCCGGGATGCACGCCATTCAGGTCTCGCCGCACGCCTGGTACGTGCAGGGCGAGTCGGCGCTGGGATCGAAGGCGAACCGCAACTTCATCTCGAACGCCGGCTTTGTCGTGACCCAAGCCGGCGTGATCGTCATCGACGCACTCGGCTCGCCGGCCATGGTGCGGGAGTTGCTGGCGACGATCCGCACGATCACGCCGCAGCCGGTCAAGCTGGTGATCCTGACCCATTACCACGCCGATCACGTCTACGGCGCGCAGGTGTTCAGGCAGGCTGGCGCGACGATCGTCGCGCACGCGCTCGGCCGCGATTACCTCGGCTCGGAGACCGCGCGGCTGCGCTTGAAGGCCAGCATCGACGACGGCCTGACCGAGCCCGGCACCCAGGTCGTCGGCGCCGACACTTGGCTCAATGGCAGTGCTTCGTTCGACCTCGGCGGCACGCGCTTCGAGGCAATGGCCGTCGGCCCGGCGCACACGGTCGAAGACCTCGCCGTCTGGTTCCCGGACGAGGGTGTGCTGTTCTCCGGCGACCTCGTGTTCCGCGGCCGCGTGCCCTATGTCGGCGACGCCGACAGCCGGCGCTGGATCGACTCGCTCGACCGCCTGCTCGCGCTGCCCGCGACCGTCATCGTGCCCGGCCATGGTCCGCATTCGACCGCACCGCGCGCCGACCTGCAGCTCACGCGCGACTACCTCGCGCACCTGCGCCAGGCGATGGGCCAGGCGGCGCGCGAACTCACGCCGTTCGAAGAAGCCTATGCCGCGACCGACTGGTCGCGCTTCGAGGCGCTGCCGCTGTTCAAACAGGCGAACCGCATGAACGCGTACAACACCTACCTGCTGATGGAGCAGGAGAAGTAGCGCGCCCACCCACTTCACGGAAGCAGACGATGACCGAGCCGCAAATCCGCTTCGACGACGGCGCCGCGTACGAAGACTTCATGGGCAAGTGGAGCCAGCTCGCCGGCGACACCTTCCTGCACTGGCTGGCGCCGCCCCCCGGGTTGCACTGGGTCGACGTGGGCTGCGGCAACGGCGCGTTCACCGAGCTGCTGGTCGCGCGTTGCAAGCCGGTCGCGGTGCACGGCATCGACCCGTCGCCGGAGCAGATCGCCTACGCGCGCATGCGCTTGGCCGGCGGCGCCGTGCAGTTCGAGGTCGGCGACGCACAGGCACTGCCGCATGCCGACCGCGCGTTCGACGCCGCGGTGATGGCGCTGGTGATCTTCTTCGTGCCCGATCCGGCCAAGGGTGTGGCCGAGATGGCGCGCGTCGTGCGGCCCGGCGGCAGCGTCTCGGCCTACGCCTGGGACATCCTCGGTGGCGGTTTCCCGTTCGCCGCGCTGCAGGAAGAGATGGCCGCGCTCGGTGTGCCGCCGCTGTGGCCGCCGAGCGCCGAGGCCTCCCGCCTCGACGCGATGCGCGCGCTGTGGGCCGGCGCCGGGCTCGTGCAGGTCGAGACGCGCGAGATCGTTGTGGAACGCACGTTCGCCGACTTCGCGTCGTTCTGGCGCATCGCGCAGAGCGGCCCGCGCCTCGCGCCGCGCCTGGCCGCGATGCCGCCCGACGATGTGGCGCGGCTGCAGCAGCGCCTGCGCGAACGCCTGGGCGCGGATGCCGAGGGGCGGATCACGTACAGCGCGCGCGCCAACGCGATCAGGGGCGTCGTGCCGGTGTAGCGCTGTTCAGGGTTCAGCCCTGGTGCCACACCACGCGCTGGTGCTTGCCGGTCCAGCGTTCGAACTGCGCGCCGTAGACCTCTTCGATGCGGTTGCGCCGCACTTTGAAGGTCGGCGTGATGAAGCCGTTGTCGACCGTCCAGGGTTCGCTCACGACCACCAGGCAATCGAGCTGCTCGTGCGGGTCGAGCCTGGCGTTGACCGCGTCGAGGTGGGCCGACAGCGAGACTTCCATCGCCTCGCGCTGGGTCGAATCCTCGGCGCGCCTGGCCGCATCGGCGTTCAGCATCACAATGCCCAGCGGCTGGCCGAGGTTGGCGCCGGTGACGACGCAGGCCTCGACCGCGCCGTTCATCACGAGCTTGTCTTCGATCGGCGCGGGCGCCACGTACTTGCCCTTGCTGGTCTTGAACAGGTCCTTGACGCGGCCGGTGATGCGCAGATTGCCTTCGGCGTCGAGCTGGCCCTTGTCGCCAGTGTGCAGCCAGCCGTCTTCGGTGAGCGTGTCGCGCGTCAGCTCGGGTTCCTTGTAGTAGCCGAGCATCAGGCCCGGGCTCTTCATCTGGATCTCGCCGGTCTGCGGGCACAGGCGACTCTGCACACCCTCATAGGCCTGGCCGACGGTGCCGGGGCGCTGCACGCCGGGCAGCGTGGCGTGCGAGACGCCGCAGTTCTCGGTCATGCCGTAGACCTCGATGATCGGCAGGCCCAAGCGCGCGTACCAGCGCAGCAGCTCGGGCGGCATCGGTGCGGCGCCGCCGGCGGCGATCGTGCACTGGTTCAGCCCGAGTGCGCGGCGGATCTTCTTCGCGACGAGGCCCTTGACGAGCGGCAGCTTCAGCAGCCGCGCCAGCTTCTCGGCCGGCATCTTCGCGTGCACGCCTTGCTGGAACTTGACCCACAGCCGCGGCACCGAGAAGAAGCAGGTCGGCTGCGCGCGCTGCAGGTCGGCGGCGAAGGTTTCGAGACTCTCGGCGAAGAACACGTGCATCGAGGTCGCGAGCAGCCCGTGCTCGACCAGCGTGCGCTCGGCGACGTGGGCGAGCGGCAGGTACGACAGCATGCGCGCATCGGCCTGCAGCGGCACGCGCTTCAGCGCCGTCGACAGCGACCACGCGAAGGTCTCGAAGCTGTGCATCACGCCCTTGGGCATGCCGGTCGTGCCCGAGGTGTACATGATGGTCGCGAGCTCGGCGCCGTCGCGCAGCGGGTGGCCCTGGAGCGGCTTTGTTCCCGCGACGATCGTGTCCCATTGCGGATACCCGGTGTGGGGCGCAAGCGGTGTCGCGATGCACGGCAGGCCGGCCGGAATGCCGGCTTTCATGCCGTCCCAGCCATCGAGCTTGCCGACGAACAGCAGCTTCGCTTCGCTGTGCTCGAGGATCTGGCGGATCGTGCCGGCCGCCAGCGTCGGGTACAGCGGCACCGAGACGAAACCGGCCATCCAGATCGCGAAGTCGGCCATCAGCCAGTGCGCGCAGTTCTTCGACAGGATCGCGATGCGGCTGCCGGGCGCCAAGCCGAGCGACTGCAGGTGCGCCGCCATGCCGCGCGTCTCGGTCATCACCTGCGCCCAGGTGTAGTCACGCACCACGCCGGCACCGAGCGGCTGGGTCAGGATGGTCCGGCCGGGTGCCGTACGCTCCCAGTGGTAGAGGCGCTGCAGCGCCAGCGCATCGGGCGACACGGGGGTGGGGGTCGTCGGCATCGGCAGGTCCTCGGGCACGCGGGCGACATGCCGATGCGTGTGCCGGCACGGTATGGCATCCGCCCGCCGCCGCCTAGAGTGGAACCCCCGGATGCGATGATTGCCGCATGCGATCGCCTTTCATCCGACTCCCGCTCGCGCTGTTGTTCGTGCTGCCGGTGTTCGTCGCGCAAGGCGCGGTCTGGGGGCTGGCGGGCCGGTTCGGCAAAGTGCCGGTGGCGCTGCTGTCGATGTTCATCGCCTGCGTGCTCGGCTGGGCCGCCTACGCGCTGTACACGCGCTGGGTCGAGCGGCGTGGCGCCAGCGAGTTCGGGCGCGCCGGGGCGGTTCGCGAGTTGGGCGCAGGCGTGGTTGTCGGCGCGGCGCTGTTCAGCGCGGTGGTTGGCGTGCAGGCGCTGTTCGGTGCTTACCGCATCACTGGCGTGCGCGACGATCTCGCGGTGATGGTGATCCCGTTGTGCGTGTCGCTCGCGGCCGCAGCGATCGAGGAGATCGTGTTTCGCGGCGTGATTTTCCGGTTGCTCGAGGAGTCGCTCGGCACTTGGATCGCGCTGGCGATCTCGGCCGCGCTGTTCGGCTTGGGCCACTTGACGAGCCCGCACGCGACCGCGTTCACGACGCTCGCGATCGCGCTCGAGGCCGGCCTGATGCTCGCCGCCGCCTATGTGCTGACGCGCCGCCTGTGGCTCGCGATCGGCATCCACGCCGCCTGGAACTTCACCCAGAGCGGCATCTTCGGCGTGCCGACCTCGGGCATTCCGATGAACGGCATCTTCATCGGCAACCTGAGCGGCCCGACGTGGCTCTCGGGCGGTGCATTCGGCGCCGAGGCCTCGATGGTGGCGGTGGCGCTGTGCACGGCGCTGGGCCTCGGCCTGCTGTGGCTCGCACACCGACGCGGTCACTTCATCGCGCCGCTCTGGCGCCGCATCGAGGCCGCGCCGCTTACTGCGCGTTGACCGGCGATTTCGGATCGAGCAGCAGCGCCATCAGGTTCCTGATCTGCGCCTGGGTCAGCACGCCGGCGTGGCCGAAGCGCGGCATGTTCGAGCACGCGTTGGTGGCCTTGGCGTTCCAGAGCTTGCCCCACGTGTACTTGACGATCGCCTCCGAGGCCGGATCGGCCGGGTTCGCGACGCCGCGCAGCTTGCCGTAGTGGTACAGGCTCGGCCCGATCGTGCCGAACGAAATTTCGGCCTTGCTGATCTGATGGCAGTTGTAGCAGTTACCGCCGGCGGGCACGCCTGCAGGGTCGCTCCAGGTGCCGCCGCGGCCGTTCTGCGCGAGCTTCTCGCCTTCGCGCCAGTCGCCGAGGTACGCGCCGTCTTTCGGCCACTGCACGGTCGCGAGTTGCGCCGCTTCGAGCTGCTTCGCGACCGCATCGGTCGGTGGGGTCGCGGCCGAGCAGGCCTTTTGAACCTCGTCTTGCGCGAGCCGGTCGAGCTTGGCGATGCCCTGCTCGCGGAACGAAGACTTGATGATGTCCTGGGTCAGGCGATCGGTGTCTTGCGGGCTCGGCGCGCTGCTGCAGGCGGCGACGAGCGCGACGGCGCCGGTCGTCGCGAGTTTGGTGAGCTTGGTGCGGTACGTGATGTTCATGTCGTTCAGCGCTTGATGGCGGGCGCGACCGAGGCCGCACCCTTGGCCTGCACGCCCATGTAGACGCCGAGCGCGATGGTCGCGTCCGACGCATAGCCCGGGAACGGGAAACGCTGCTGGCGGTAGCAGTCGTTCAGACGCCGCTGCATGCCCCAGAGCTCGCCGCTCGACACGCGGTACGCGGGCCAAGCCGCGAAGCCGATGCCGTCGCCGGGGTTCACGGTCAGGTTCGGCAGGTCTTGCAGGCGGATGCGCTTGCCGGCCTCGCTGTGGCACGAGGCGCAGGCGAAGTCGTACGGCCCGCCGCGGAAGAAGAAGATCTTCTTGCCGGCTTCGAGCATCTTGCGTTCTTCGAGGTGCGCCTGCGGCAGGTTGAACTTGAGCCCGCGCGACTCGGCCGACACGTACGCGACCAGCGCCTCCATGTTGACCTGCTCGCCCTTGCCAAACGGCGTGGCGGCAATCTCGGCGGCGTTGAAGCCCTGCTGCACCTGCAGGCAGGTCAGCAGGCGCGACTCGAGGTCTTGCACCCGCTGGGTGTCGGCGAACCAACGCGGCAGTTCGACGAACGCGCCCTTGACCACGCCCGCGCCCTTGCCGAGGTCGCAGCCTTCGAGCGAGGCGTTCTTCGGGCCGCGCTTGTTCTTCCACAGACCCTCGCCCTTGGCCTCCCAGAGGTCGGCCGGGTTGCCATCGGCGAGCAGCGCGCGGTACTGCGCGATACCGTCGGCGGCAGGGGTTTGCGCCTGCGCCGCGCCGCCGGCGAGCAACGCAGCGACGATCGCCACCCAACGCGCCGTCTTCATGCGACGACCGCTTCGTCGCTGCGCTTGTCGCCGCGGCTGTCGACCCAGCTGACGGTGATCTTGTCGCCGGCCTTCGCACCCTTCACGACGAACTCGGTGAACGGGTTCTTCGCGATCGCCGTGCCCCATTGCGCGGTCAGCACGGTCTTGCCGTTCAGCGCGGCGCTGACTTCGGTGATGTTCCAGGCGGGGATCGTCTTGCCGGCGGCATCCTTGCGCTGACCGGTTTCCATCTCGTGGCTCATCAGCACGCGCACGACGGCGCCGCTGCCTTGTACCTGGGCGCGAATGCGCATCGGATCGGACATGTCATGTACTCCTTGAATTACCCGCCGCAGCCGCCGAGCGTGACCTTGACTTCCTTCTGCGCGAACAGCACCTTGCCGTCGCCCAGGATCGCCACTGCGAGCACGTTCGAGGTCTGGCCCATTTTGATGCGCGTCTTGACGCTGGTCTCGACCGCGTCGGTGAAGTCGAACACGCCGGCCAAGGTGGTCGGGTTCTTCTCGACCAGGAAGGCGATGCGCTTGACGCCCGGCAGCGCGGTGCTGGCACCGATCGGCACGACGGCGCCGTTCTCGGCGATGTCGGGCGCGGTGAACGTGATGTCCTTGCTCTCGACCGGCTTGGCCGTGCCGAGCGCCTTGATCACTTCATCGACCGACTTGCCTTCGAACGCGGCCTTGTTGTACGCGGCCTGCGCGTGCGCCGGCAGCACGCCGGCGCCGGCCAGCAACGCGGCCACGGCGGCGCTGCGGGTCATCATCTCTCGACGGGTTTGCATGTGAGGGGTTCCTTGGCCGCGGCCATCCGCGCGATCCGGAACTGTAGGGTGAATTTGTCCCGATCGAGACACCGCAGGCACGAGAACCGCACCAGCTGAGGGATATTCCCGAGTCAGTCCTGCCGGGCTGCCTCGCGCGCGACTGCGGCTTCGATCTGCTCCTGCACCTTGCGCGCGCCGCGCAGCACCAGCGTCGGGTCGAGCCCGGCCTGCGGCGCGACCGCCTGCGCGACCTCGTCGAGCGAGGCCGGATCGGTCATCAGCGCGTACGCCAGCGCCGACAGCGCGCAGATCGCGCGGCGCGGCAGCTGCATCGGCAGCTCGCGCGTGGTGTTGACGATCACATGAAAGCGCACGCTCGCGACGGCCGCAGGCGCCAGGCCCCAGCTTTCGCACAGCGCCGCGCCGAGCGCGTCGTGGCTGACGCCGAACTCGCTGTGTTCGAGCATCAACAATTCTTCGTCGTCGGCCGCCGCGGCGAGCAGCTTGCGGTAGCGCTCGCTCGCGTGGCGGAACAGCACCGCCTTGCCGCACTCCTCGAACAGCCCGGCCGAGTGCGCGGCCCACGGGTCGACGCCGAGGGCCTGGCCGATGCGCGACATCAGCACGCCGCGCACGCTGGCACGCTCCCACAGCGGCATCAGCTCGGCCGCGGCCGGGAAGACCGCCTTCAGCCCCATCGCGAAGGTCACCGAACCGATCTCGCGCGTGCCGAGGTGGGTGATCGCCTGCTGCACCGACTGCACGCGCCCGCGCAGCCCGTACAGCGACGAGTTGACCGCCTTCAGCACCGCCGCGGCCAGCGCCATGTCGGTCGAAATCAGCGCGCTGACCGCCTGCAGGTTGACGTTCTCGTCGAGCAGCAGGGCCGAGAGCCGGGTCAGCACCTCGGGCTGGGCCGGGATGTCGATGTTCAGCGAGCGCAGTTGCGGGTCGACGGGCATGGCGGGCTTTCGGAGAGCGGAGCGATCAGAGCCTCGATGCTGCGCCGCAGGCAAGCGGCCCGATGCGCCGAAAAACGGGGTGACAGCCGGGCAGTTCGTCCGCCGCCAGCGCGTGCGGCGCCGGTCAGCGCTGGAACGCGTCCCAGCCGGTCTTCAGAATGAGCGCGCTGACGACGACGATGAATGCGATGCGCACGAAGCCGGCGCCGTGCTTCAACGCCAGCCGCATGCCGAGCAGGCTGCCGAGCACGTTGGCGAGCGCCATCACCGCGGCCACATGCCACCAGACGTGGCCCTTCAGCGCCAACAGCACCAGCGCTGCGAAGTTGGTCGCGACGTTCAGCACCTTGGCGCTGGCGCTGGCGTTCAGGAAATCGAAGCCGAGCAGGCGCACGAACGCGAACACGTAGAAGCTGCCGGCGCCGGGGCCGAAGAAGCCGTCGTAGAAGCCGATCAGGCCGCCGATCGCGCACGCGATCAGCGCCTGCGCGGCGCCGCTGCGGCTGGGCGCGTGGGTGATCCCCATGTCTTTGCGCACCACCGTGTACGCAAGCACGGCCACGAGGATGATCGGCAGCGCCTTGCGAAGGCCATCGGCGCTAACGAGAGTGAGCGCCCACGCGCCGGCGAAGCTACCAAGCAGCGCGACGGCCGCCGCCGGCAGCAGTGCACGCATCGGCAACTGCACGCGCCGCGAGAACTGCACCGCGGCCCAGCCGGTGCCCCAGATGCCGGTCGCCTTGTTGGTGCCGAGCAAGGTGGCCGGTGGCGCGTTCGGGAACACGCCGAACAGCGCGGGCACGAGGATCAACCCGCCGCCACCCACGATCGCATCGACGCAGCCGGCAAACAGGGAGGCCAGCGTGACGATGGCGAGATCAAGCATCTGGAACCGGCGCCGCAAACGCGCCCCGAGAATGGACAAAGGGCGCCAAGATCACTTGGCGCCCTTCGGATTTTGCATCGGCTCTGACTGCAGCCTGCGTGTTGTACGCGACCGTCAGCGGATGCTTGGGTGCGTTGTTCTCGTGTCTCCTCGGCCTCGTCCGGCACGGCACCATCAAGGTGCCTGCTGCGAGAAGCGCGACTTTAGGCGCGTCCCGTTCCCGGTGCACCAGGGGTTTCCCGGCAGGGCTTGCAGCCGGTTCAACGAGTGGCCGCGGGCAGCGAGAACCGCACGGTCGTGCCTTCGCCGGGCGCGCTGGCGACCGAAACCGCACCATGGTGGAGCTCGGCGATGCGCCTGACGATCGCGAGGCCAAGCCCCTTGCCGCCCTCGCCGGTGGCCGGCGCGACGCTCTGCCGGCTTTGGTAGAAGCGGTCGAACAGCCGCGGCAGATCGGCCGCGGCGATGCCCGGGCCGGTGTCGGCGACGCTGACCTCGACCGTGCCGCCTTGGGCCTGTGCCGCGAGCGTGATGCGCGCGCCACGCGAACAGAACTTCAGCGCGTTGTCGACCAGGTTGGCGATCGCGCGCTCGAACAGTTCGATGTCCACCGCGGCGAACGGCACCAGCCGCATCTCATCGGCAGCGTGCTCGGCAACGAGCGCGACGCCCTGCGTTGCGGCGCGCTCGGCGAAGCGGATCGCGATGTCGTCGAGCAACTCGCCCACATCGACGACCTCGGCGCGCAGCTTGAACTCGGGTTCGTCGAGCTGGGCCAGATCGCCCAGCGACTGCACCAGCCGCGCCGCGTTGCGGGTGTTGCGCAGCGCGACCTCGACCAGGCGCCGATCTTCGGCGGCGGTGGTCGCGTCGCCGGCCCAGCGCGCCTCGAGCGTTTCGAGGCAGGCGACGGTCGCGGTCAGTGGCGAGCGCAGGTCGTGCGACAGATTGCTGACGCCCTCGCGCCGAAAGTGATCGAGCCGCCGCAGCTCGCCCCATTGCCTGCGCAGGGTGGCGAGCACCATCTCGAATGCGCCGGTGAGCTGGCCGAACTCGTCGCGCGTGACCGGCGGCAGCGCGGTCGGCGGCGCGTCGGCGAGTCCGGCGGCGCCGGCGTCCAGGCCGCGCTGCGAGATCGTCGCGACCGCGTCCGTCAGGCGCCGCAGCGGGCGCGTCACCGAGACAATGATCAGCACCGCCGCGAGCGTCGTCACCGTAACGATCGCCAGGATCAGCCCGAGCGCGGGCCGCCCGAAACTCATGCGCAGCGCGGCCCAGCGCCCGTCTCCTGGTTCACCGGACGGCAGCTGGCCGGTGTGCAGCACGAGGTAGAGGTAGCCGACCACCGCGTCGCCCGCGCGCATCGTCGCGCGGCGCACCGGTTGCACCGCGACGACCGCGTTCGCGTCCATGCGCTCGGGGTCGTCGCCCATCACATAGGCGGCGTCGGGCTGGCCGATGGCCTGCAGCACCGGTTGCAGCGCAACCTTGAAGTCCGCCGGGATCTTCGCGCTGCCGCTGGTCGCGAGCACCGCACCGTCGAGGGCCAGCAGGTAGAGCTGGGTGTCGGGCTCGAACAGCACCATGTTGCGCAGCCAGCCGCGAAACTTGTCGGGCTCGCCCTCCCACGTCTCGAACAGGTAGTCGTTGTTCGCGACGACCCGGCCGAGGAACGCGGTGCCGCGCCGGTAGGTCGTCTCGTGCTCGAAGCGCTGGAACGCGTAGATGACGGCGGCGATCACCAGCAACGCGGTGACGATGCCGGTTGCGAAGACCGCCAGCGCGAGCTTGAGGCGGACGGTCATGTCAGGGACGGTCGCGCATCTTGTAGCCCGCCCCGCGCACCGTGAGGATCAGCTCGGGCCGCATCGGATCGGCCTCCAGCTTCGCGCGCAGCCGGTTGATGTGCGTCGTCACCGTGTGCTCGTAGCCGTCGTGGGTGTAGCCCCAGACCGCGTTCAGCAGTTGCGCCCTGGAGAACACATGGCCGGGGTGCGCGGCGAAGTGCAGCAGCAGGTCGAACTCCAGCGCGGTGAAGTCGATCGCCTCACCGCGGTAGCGCACTTGGCGCTTGGCCGGCAGGATCTCGAGCTCGCCATTTCGGACGACCTGGATTGCGCTCGTCGCCTTCTGCCCCGCCGCGTTGTTCGCCTGCGCCGCGGCGAGCAGGTCGGCGCGGCGCAGCAATGCCTTCACGCGCGCCAGCAGTTCGGCGAGCGAGAACGGCTTGGTCAGGTAGTCGTCGGCGCCGAGTTCGAGCCCGAGCACGCGATCGAGCTCGGTCGACTTGGCGGTGAGCATCAGGATCGGCGCCGCGCTGCCCTTCGCGCGCAGCGCCTTGCAGACGTCGAGGCCGTCCAAGCGCGGCATCATCAGGTCGAGTACGAGGAGGTCGGCGGGCGATTCGAGTTGCCGCGCCAGCGCCTGTTCGCCGTCGCCGACCGCCGAGACCTCGTAGCCGGCGCCGCGCAGGTTCAGCACCAGCAGGTCGCGGATGTCGGTCTGGTCTTCGGCGACGAGGATGTGGGCGGGCATGGGCAATCGGTCGGCTCGGCGGGCGCGTCTCTTACACGTTCGTTGACGCGCCTCTGATGCAATTGTGATCTTCCTGTGATGTTCGGTGAGGTCGGCGCGAGGTGCGGCGCCCAAAGTTCAGGCCATTGCCAACCGATGGACACCGCACCATGAACACTGCCGCCACCACCGCGTTCCAGCCCGGCTCCGTGCCTGGCGTGTCATGGCGCGAGATGGTCTCCCACCGCAGCTACCTGGTGCGCTTCGCGCAACGCAAGCTGCGCGACCCGCTGCTGGCCGAAGACGCGGTGCATGACGTGTTCGAGGCGGTGCTGTCGGGCCGCGCGGTGTTCGCCGGCCGCGCCGCGCTGCGCTCGTGGCTCACCGCGGTGCTGAAGCACAAGATCGTCGATTCGGTGCGCCGCAACGCCGGCACCGACTCGCTGACCGACGCCTTCGGCCACAACGATGACGAAGGCGACGGCGATGGCCTGTTCGAGATCGAATGCCCGCAGCCGCGCCCCGACCAGATCGCCGAGCAACAGCAGTGGTTGGCGATCGTGCTCGCGCGCATCGAAGCGCTGCCGCCCGGCCTGCGCGATGTGATGCGGCTGCGGGTGCTGGAGGAACACAGCACCGAAGACGTTTGCCGCGAACTCGGCATCAGCGAAGCGAACCTGTTCGTCCGCATCCACCGGGCGCGCAAGCAGCTGCTTTCCTGACCCGCGCTTGTCGGCGAGCCGCTAGCATCGCGCGGATGCGCCTGCCTGACCTTCTTTCGACCCGCACCGGCCGCCTCGCCGCGTTCTTCCTGCTGTACGTCACCGAGGGCATCCCGCTCGGCTTCACCGCCGTCGCGATCGCGACGCAAATGCGCCGCCAGGACCTCGGCCCGGCCGAGATCGGCGCGTTCGTCGCCTCGCTCTACCTGCCGTGGGCGTTCAAGTGGGTGATGGGCCCGTTCGTCGACACGCTCAGCTCCGACCGCTTCGGCCGCCGCCGCCTGTGGATCCTGCTGATGCAGCTCGGCATGGTCGGCACGCTGGTGCTCGCGATGCCGATCAACTTCGTCAGCCAGCTCGGCCTGTTCACCGCGATCATCTTTTTGCACAACGCGTTCGCCGCGACCATGGACGTCGCGATCGACGCGCTCGCCGTCGGCGTGCTGCCCGAGTCCGAGCGCGGCACCGCGAACGGCTTCATGTTCGCCGGCGCGTCGATCGGCCAGGCGGTCGGCGGCGCGGGCGTGCTGTTCCTGTCGGAGGTGCTGCCGTTCAACACGACCTACCTGTTCGTGATAGCGGCGATCCTGGCCGTCACCGTGTTCGTGGTGCTGCCGCTGAACGAGCCGAAGCGCGGCCCGCAGCCGAAGGCCGAAGGCAGCGCCGCCGCCGCGATCGGCCGCGAGCTGCTCACGTTCATGCACGACGCCTGGCGCGCGTTCACCGGCTCGCGCGGCGCCACGGTCGGATTGATCGTCGCGCTGCTGCCGTGCGGCGCGTACGCGCTGAGCTTGGCGCTGCAATCGAACCTGGCGGTCGAGCTCGGCCTGTCGGACGGCAGCATCGCGCAGCTCAATCTCGTGTCGAGCGTGACCTTCGCGTTCGCCTGCGTCGCCGGCGGCTGGCTGTCGGACCGTTTCGGCCGGCGCCGCATGCTGGCGCTGTTCATCTTTCTGACCGCGCTGCCGACGCTCTGGCTGGCGTGGACGATGCTGCAGGCGAACTGGATCATGCCGATCGACCTGAAGGCCGCCAACCGGCCGCAACCGACGGCGGCGCTGGTCGCGGTGTTCTGGATGGCGAGCATCTCGTTCGGCGTGTTCCAGGGGCTGTACTACGGCGTGCGCAGCGCGCTGTTCATGGACGTCACGACCAAGGCCGTCGCCGCGACCCAGTTCACCGCGTACATGGCGATGTCGAACCTCGTCAT
>JAZJZJ010000058.1:0-14601 GCA_040389925.1 Pseudomonadota bacterium | reverse complement strand
AGGCCGTCGCCGCGACCCAGTTCACCGCGTACATGGCGATGTCGAACCTCGTCATCAGCTACACCGCGTGGTGGCAGGGCTGGGCCATCACGCACTGGGGTTACCCGATGACGCTCGCGGTCGATGCGGCGGTCGGGATGATCGTGCTGACGCTGTTGCCGCTGATGGGGCCGAAGCGCTTGGCGCCGGCATGACGATCCGATGATGCACGGTGGCCCGTTGCAGGTGGTTTGCCTGTGCGCCGGCTGGTGCGGCGTGTGCCGCGACTACCGCGCGACCTTCGACGCGGCCGCGGCCGGGTTCGGCGCCCACGCCGGGTTCAGCTGGTTCGACATCGAGGACGACGCGGCGCTGCTCGACGACCTGGACGTCGAGAACTTCCCGACGCTGTTGATCACGCGCGGCGATCAAACGCTGTTCTTCGGCACGATCACACCGCAGCCGGCGACGCTCGCCCGCCTGGTGCAGCGCGCGCTCGACGGTGACCTTCGGCCGCTCGCGGGCGCGCCCGCAGTCGACGCCTTCGCGCGGCGTCGGCAGGGCGCTGGCGACTGACAGACTTTCAATCCTGTTCACTTCCGGAGCCGCGCCATGCGCTACGAGACCCTCGACTACAGCATCAGCGACAACATCCTGACGCTGACGCTGAACCGCCCCGACAAGCTCAACGCGTTCAACGGCCCGATGATGAACGAGCTGCTGGCCGCCTTCGACGCGGCGGATGCCGATGACGCCGTGCGCGCGATCATCGTCACCGGCGCGGGCCGCGCGTTCTGCGCCGGCGCCGATCTGTCGGCAGGTGCGGCGACCTTCGACTACGCGAAGCGCGCCGACAAACCCGAGAAGGCCGGCACGCCGCTCGACGCGGACGGCAACCCCGAATGGAGCCACGAATCCGTTCGAGATGGCGGCGGCCGGGTCACGCTGCGGATCTACGAATGCCTGAAGCCGGTGATCGCCGCGATCAACGGCCCGGCGGTCGGCATCGGCGCGACGATGCTGCTGCCGATGGACATCCGCCTCGCCGCCGACACTGCGCGCATCGGCTTCGTGTTCGCGCGCCGCGGCATCACGCCCGAGGCGTGCTCGAGCTGGTTCCTGCCGCGCTTGGTCGGCATCAGCCGCGCGTTGGAGTGGACGTACTCGGGCCGCATCTTTCCGGCCAGCGAAGCGCTCGCCGGCGGGCTCGTCAGCGCGGTGCATGCGCCCGACGATCTGCTGCCGGCGGCGCGTGCGCTGGCGCGCGAGATCGTCGACCACGCGGCGCCGGTCTCGGTGGCGCTGACACGCCAAATGATGTGGCGCATGCTCGGCGCCGATCACCCGATGGAAGCGCACAAGATCGACAGCCGGGCGATCTATGCGCGCGGTGCGTCGGCCGATGCGAAGGAGGGCGTGATGGCCTTTCTCGACAAGCGGCCGGCGCAGTTCACCGGCAAGGTCTCGACCGACCTGCCGGCGTTCTTCCCGTGGTGGGCGCCGCGGCCGTACGAATGAACGGCCGTCAGCTGCGCTTCGGGTACATCGGGTTCGGTGCGACGTAGGCCGTGACCTTGCGGCCGAGCAGCCCGGCCGGCGCGATCAGCCCGAGGTCGAAGCTGCTGCGCGTGCCGTTGAAGTTCCAGACGAAGCTCTTGGCGCCGACGTCGAAGCGGATCACTTCGCCGCCAGTGACATTGACATAGCCCGTCTCGGGCTTGATCACGATCCGGCGCGTGACCATCGAGACGGTGGCGGCGCTGCCGAACAGATCGGAGCCCGGGTCACGCGACGCGAGCACCTCGGCGGATGGCACCGGCGTCGGCGCAGCCACGGGTGCGGGCGCGGGAGCCGGCGGGGCGGAGGGCAGGGACAGAGGCGCGGGTGAAGCCGCGGGCACGGGCGCTGACGAAGGCCGCGCTGCTGCCGTCGGCGGCGGCGGTGCAACCTTCACCACCGGCCTCGGCGCCGGTGGCGGCTTCGCGATCACGGCCTTGTCGATCACCCGGGCAGGCGCAGAGGTCGGCGCGGGCGCAGATGCCGGCACCGGCACCACTGCGATCGGCGCAGGCGCGGATGCTGCCGCCGGCGCGGGTGCAGACGCGGCCGGCGCCGCGGCAATGCGCCGGCCCGGTGCGAGCGCCGCATCGCTCGACGGCGACGGCGCGAGCCGGTCCCAAGCGACGTAGCCGACCCCGCCGAGCACGAACACCGTCAGCGCGGCGTTCATCCACGGCGACTGGCGGTCGGGCGGTGCCGGGCCGGGCGGCGGCGCGGGGGCAGGTGCCGCGACCGGCGGTGCCGCGTCCACATGCGGCAGCAGCGCGTCGATCAGCAGCTGCACGTCGGAGCTCCAGCGCGCATGCGTCAGTTCGACAGCGTTGCGGAACGCGAGCTCTTTCAGATCATCGGGCAGCTGCTCGACACGCGGCATCGCCGCGTCGTGCACCAACACCGGAATCACCGGGATGTCGCGCTTCAGCGCGCTCGCGGTTTCGAGCCGCACGAAGTCGGCGGCATCGTCGAGGCGGCGCTTGCCGCTCGCGTCGGCGGCGCTGAGCCAGTTCTTGCCGATCAGCGCGAGCAGCACACCGCACGATGCGACCTGCTGCTCGATCACGCGGCGAAAGTCGCGGCCCGGCTCGATGCCGGTCACGTCCATGAAGACCGCGTTCTTGCCGAAGCGATCACGCAGGTCCTCGAACAGGCGGCCGGCGTGGCCTTCGGTGTCGTCGCGGCGGTAGCTGATGAAGATCGCGCGCATCCGCGCATTGTGGAGACTTGCGCGCGCGCCGCGAACCCCTATCAGATCAGACGCGTTCGAGAACCGTCGCGATGCCCTGCCCACCGCCGATGCACTGCGTCGCGAGCGCGTAGCGCGCGTTCTCGCGCACCAGCAGCGCCGCGGCCTTGCCGGTGATGCGCGCGCCGGTGGCGCCGAGCGGGTGGCCGATCGCGAGGCCGCCGCCATCGAGGTTCACGGTCGCCGGGTCGAGGCCGAGGTCGCGCAGGCACGCGAGCGCCTGCGACGAGAACGCCTCGTTGATCTCGACCACGCCGAGGTCGGCGACCGTCAGCCCGGCACGCGCCAGCGCCTTGCGCGTCGCCGGGATCGGGCCGATGCCCATGATCGCCGGGTCGACGCCGACGGTCGCGAACGAGGTGATGCGCGCCAGCATCGGCAGCCTGTGCTTCGCCGCGAATGCATCGCTGGTGACGAGCACGACCGCCGCGCCGTCGGTCAGCGGCGACGCGGTGCCGGCCGTCACGACACCATCAGGCCGGAACGCAGGCTTCAGCGCGGCGAGCGCGTCGAGGTTGGTGCCCGGGCGGATGCAGCCGTCCGCATCGACGACCGCGCCGGCCGCGGTCGTGATCGCGACGATCTCGTCGCGCAGCCGCCCCTGCTCGCGCGCCTGCGCGGCCTTGCGATGCGACTCGACCGCGAGCTGCTCCTGGTCGGCACGGCTCACGTTCCAGCGCTGCGCGACGTTCTCGGCGGTTTCGCCCATCGAGATGTAGGCCTCGGGCAGCGCCGGGTTCGGCGAGAAGTTGAAGCCGCCCTGCGGCACCATCGTCATCGACTCGACGCCGACGCACAGGAAGGCCTCGCCCATGCCGGCCTCGATCTGCGCCGCGGCGATGTGCACCGCCTGCATCGACGAGCCGCAGAAGCGGTTCACCGTCATGCCGCCCACCGCGTGCGGCAGGCCGGCCAGCAGCCCGACGATGCGCGCGAGGTTGTTGCCCTGCGCGGCCTCGGGGTAGGCACAGCCGAGGATCACGTCGTCGAGCAGCGCCGGGTCGAGGTCGGTGCGGGCCAGCAGCCCCTTGACGACCTGCGCGGCGAGGTCGTCGGGGCGCACCGCGGCGAGCGCGCCCTTCTTCGCGAAATGGAACGGCGAGCGGGCCCAGGCGGAAATGACAGCTTTCATCGAAAGGCTCCTTTGGACTACCTTCCTGTCGGTAGTCTGTGAGGTCAAAAAGAGCGACGGTTCACCGCCGCGCGAAATCAGAGGCCGAGCGCGCCCTTCAGCGGCGCGACCGCCTCGTCGAAATCGGCTGGCTGGCCGGTCATGCGCGCCGAGACCAGCGCACCCTGGCAGCCGGCGAACACGGCGGCCGGCGTCACTGCGGCGGCGGCCTTGCCGCGCAGCCCGCCCATCACGCCGGCGAGCCACAGGATCTGCACGCCGCGGATCTCGCGCGCCGCTTGGCGCAGCGCCTCGTCGATGTTGTCCCAGCCCGGCGCCAGCGAGCCCGCGGGACACACGCCCGAGCCGGCGCGCAACGCCTTGCGGTACATTGTGAAGTAGGCATTCAGCTTGTCCTGCGGCGTGCCGGTCAGCGTCGCCGTCCAGTCCTTGAACTGCTGCGTCGCGACGCGGATCACCTCGACACCGAGCACCTCCTTGCTGACGAAGTGGTGGTACAGGCTCGCCTTGCGGATGCCGACCTGGTCGGCGATGTCCTGGAAGCTGAAGCCGAGGTAGGAGCGCGTTTGCAGCAGATCGCGCGCGACCCGCAGGATCCGGTCTCGGGTGTCACTTTCGTTGTTGCTGCGGGGGGTTGCGAGCGCGCTCATGGCTACCTACTATAAGGTAGGTCATGCGCCCGTGCAAGCCACTCGTGGCTTGGGCGAGCCGATCTGACCTCTGCGGCTCAGACCGATCTCGTGATCCCGCCGTCGATGCGGATGTTCTGGCCGGTCAGGTAACCGGCCTTGTCGGAGGCAAGGAACGCGATCAGTTCCGACACTTCCTCCATCCGCCCGTAGCGCCCCATCGGCACGCGCCTGGCGACGCCGTCCTTCTCGGGCAGGCTGTCGATGAAGCCGGGCAGCACGTTGTTCATGCGGATGTTGTCGGCCGCGTACTGGTCGGCGAAGAGTTTCGTGAACGACGCCAGGCCGGCGCGGAACACCGCCGAGGTCGGGAACGCGGCGTCGGGCTCGAAGGCCGCGAAGCTGGAGATGTTGACGATCGAGCCCACACGCTGGGTCTGCATGATCGGCGCGATGAGTCGGGTCGACCGGATCACGTTCATCAGGTAGACGTTCATGCCGCGCAGCCAGTCGTCGTCGGTGAGCGCGAGCACCGCGCCTTTCGGGCCGTGACCGGCGCTATTGACGAGCACGTCGATGCGGCCCCAGCGCGCCATCGTCTGGTCGACGAGGCGCGCGAGGTCGACCTCCGACTGGTTCGAGCCGGTCACGCCAAGCCCGCCTAGTTCGTGCGCGAGCGCCTCGCCGTTGCCGGACGACGACAGGATCGCAATCTGAAAGCCGTCGCGCACCAGCGTGCGCGCCGCATGCGCGCCCATGCCGCTGCCGCCAGCGGTGACGATCGCGACGCGTGAAGCTGTGGTCATGGCAATCCCCCTGATTTGAACTGCGGGCATTCTGGCAGTGGCGGCAGAATGCCGGCCTGAATACTGGAGAGAGCCATGTCGTACATGCTGTTGATCCTGGAGCCGCGCGGCCAGCGCGCCGAGCGCGGGCTGGAGGCGGGCAAGCAGGTCTATGCGCAGATGCTCGAATTTGCCGGCGATCTGAAGAAACGCGACCTGCTGATCGCCGTCGAGTCGCTCGCGACCGACGTGAAGGCGGCGCGCGTGCAGGTCCGCGGCGGCCGCCAGAGCCTGGTCGACGGGCCGTTCACCGAGGCGAAGGAAATGATCGGCGGCTTCTTCCTGCTGAGTTGCAAGACGCGCGACGAAGCCATCGCGATCGCCGCCGAGTGCCCGGCCGCGGCCTGGTGCACGGTCGAGGTTCGTGAAGTCGGGCCGTGCTGGGCCTGATGCGGCGCGGCGTGCAACTTTCCGGCGCGGCGTGTCGATCCGGCCGCGGCTGGCGCGTCGTGTCGGTATGACTCCCGGAGAAACACCATGCGATTCATGATCATCGTCAAGGCCACCGCCGACAGCGAAGCCGGCATCTTCCCTGAAGACGACACGCTGATGGCCGAGATGACCGGCTACCACGAGGAACTGCAGAAGGCCGGCGTGCTGCTCGACGGCAACGGCCTGAAGCCCAGTTCGCAGGGCTGGCGCATCCACTACGGCAACGACGGCAAGCGCACGGTCGTCGACGGCCCGTTTGCCGAGACCAAGGAGCTGATCGCCGGCTACACCGTGATCCAGGTGCGCTCGCGCGACGAAGCGATGGAGTGGGCGCGGCGCTTCCCGGCGCCGATGGGCGCGGGCGTCGAGGCGACGATCGAGTTGCGGCCGCTGTACGAAATCGATGACTTTCCGCAGACCGAATCGATCGCGCGCCTGCGCGAGCTCGACCACGTCAGCAAGTAGACAACCTGCACCCATCGAGGCACACCATGCACAAGCAAATCTTCGTCAACCTCGCGGTCAGCGACCTGTCCAAGTCCAAGGCGTTCTTCGAGGCGCTCGGCCTCGCGTTCAACCCGCAGTTCACGAACGAGCTGGGCGCTTGCCTCGTGCTCGGCGAGAACATCTACGCGATGCTGCTGACCCGCGCGTTCTTCAAGACCTTCATCGACAAGGAGATCGCCGATCCGCGCCGGACCGCCGAGGTGCTGACCTGCCTGTCGTGCGAGAGTCGGGCCGAGGTCGACGCGATGGTCGCGAGCGCGGTCAAGGCCGGCGGCGCCGCGCATCGCGAGCCGCGGGACCACGGCTTCATGTACGGCCACGGCTTCGAAGACCTCGACGGCCACATCTGGGAACTCGCGTACATGGACATGTCGGCCGTGCCATCGCCGTGACGGCAGCCACCGCCACGCACCGTGAGACCCAACGTGCGGTGGAAGCCGTCTGGCGGATCGAATCGGCCAAGGTCATCGCCCACGTCGCGCGGCTGGTGCGCGATGTCGGCGTGGCCGAAGAGTTGGCGCAGGACGCGCTCGTCGCCGCGCTCGAACACTGGCCGATCGACGGCCTGCCCGACAACCCCGGCGCCTGGCTGATGACCACCGCGAAGCACCGGGCGCTCGACCGCCTGCGCACCGACGCGCTGCACGCGCGCAAGCACGACGAACTCGGCGCCGACCTCGATGCGATGCAGGCCCACATCACGCCCGATTTCGTCGACGCGCTCGATGCGGCGCGCCAGGACGACATCGGCGACGACCTGCTGCGGCTCGTCTTCACCGCCTGTCACCCGGTGCTCTCGACCGACGCGCGCGTCGCGCTCACGTTGCGCCTGCTCGGCGGCCTGACCACCGACGAGATCGCGCGTGCGTACCTCGTGCCCGAGCCGACGATCGCGCAGCGCATCGTGCGCGCCAAGCGCACGTTGACCGAGGCGAAGGTGCCGTTCGAGGTGCCGCGCGCGGCGGCGCTGCCGGAGCGGCTGGCCTCGGTGCTCGAAGTGATCTACCTCGTCTTCAACGAAGGCTATTCGGCCACCGCCGGCGACGACTGGATGCGCCCCGCGTTGTGCGCCGAGGCGCAGCGCTTGGGCCGCATCGTCGCCGAGCTCGTGCCCGACGCAGCCGAGGTGCACGGCTTGGTCGCGCTGATGGAGATCCAGGCCTCGCGCACGCATGCGCGCACCGACGCGCAAGGCCGTCCGGTGCTGCTGCTCGAACAGGACCGCGGGCGCTGGGATCCGCTGCTGATCCGCCGCGGCCTGACCGCACTCGCGCGCGCCGAAGCGCTCGGCGGCGCGCTCGGGCCGTATGCGCTGCAGGGCGCGCTCGCGGCCTGCCATGCGCGCGCGCGAACGGCCGAGGCGACCGACTGGGCCCGGATCGTCGCGCTCTACGACGCGCTCGCGCAGGTCGCGCCGTCGCCGGTCGTCGAACTCAATCGCGCGGTCGCGATCGGCATGGCGTTCGGGCCGGCGGCCGGGCTGGAGATCGTCGATGCGCTGGTCGCCGAACCGCGGTTATCGAACTACCACTGGCTGCCGAGCGTGCGCGCCGACCTGCTGGCGAAGCTCGGGCGCGAGACGGAAGCGCGCGCCGAGTTCGAGCGCGCCGCAGCGATGACGCGCAATGCGCGCGAGCGCGAGTTGCTGCTCGCGCGGGCCGCGGCGCTCGCGGGCGCGGCGGGCTCAGCGCGGCACTGAACGCACGCTACTTGCGCCTGCGCGGAGCCGGCCGAGCGCCGGGCCGCCCCAAGCCGGCCGGCATCCCCTCGGGGGATCGACCGGCGTACCCGCCGGGCGAGGGGTTGTCATTCAGCCAGCGCTCGGAGCGCTGCAACTCGTCGAGCAACCATTCGCGCAGAGCGCACAGCGGCGGCCACTCGCGCAAGCCTTCGGGGTACGCGAACCACAGCGCGTACGCCATGTCCTTCGTCAGCGCAACCGGCGACAAGCGCATCAACCGCCCGTCACGCAGCGCATCGGCCACCAGCAGTTCGCGCCCGAGCGCCAAGCCCAGATCCTGCTCGGCGGCCTGCAGCATCAACCCGGCGTCGTTGAAGGCCGCGACCGGGTTGACGCGGCAGCTCACGCCGGCCAGCGCGAACCAGCGCTCCCACACCGTCGCGTCGCCGAGCAACGGCTCGTCGGCGAGCGCCGCGGCGTCGCGCCCGAGCAGGCGGCGCGCGGCGTTCGGCGAGCCAACCGCGATCAGCGGCGAGTCGAGCAGCCGCTCGGCCTCGACGCCGCGCCACTGCCCGCTGCCCTGGCGCAGTGCCGCATGAAAGCCTTCGCGCGGCAGGTCGACCACTTGCTGCGAGGTGTGCAGCTCGATCGCGATCTCGGGATGCCGCTCGCGCCACGCCGCCATGCGCGGCAACAGCCAGCGCTGCGCGAACGAGGGCACGAGCGTGACGCGCAGGCGGTGCTGTGCGCCGCTCGCCGCCGCGGCCGCGGCGCGCATGCCGTCGTCGATCTGCGCCAGCGCCGGTTCGATCGCGCGCAGCAGCGCCTCGCCGGCCGCATTCAGCGCGATGCGGCGGCCCGGTCGGTCGAACAACTCGAAGCCGAGCTGTTGTTCGAGCAGCTTGATCTGCTGGCTCACTGCGCTGTGCGTCAGGTGCAGTTCTTCGGCCGCGGCGCGCAGGTTCGCGAGCCGCGCGACGGCACGGAACGCGGGCAGGGTCTGGAGCGGAAGACGCATCGTGGCCGGCATCGTGCTGGTAAGCATAGCCGAACAGACTGTCCAGAGAAGATCGATTCCCTCCCAGTGACTGGCCACCTATGCTGACCATACGGAGAGAATCAGGGAGCTACGCGATGGTCAACACGATCGACAACCTCGACCCGGTGCGCTGGATTCCGGCCCCGGCGCGCGGGCCTGCTTTCGCGGCGTTGCACGGCTGGTTCGCGCGTCACTGGCCGCGGCGCACGCCTGCGACGCCGTACGACGAACTCACCGAGCTCGACGCCCACACGCTCGCGGACATCGGCGCGCCCGAGCGCCTGCTCGCCCGCGCGATGGCGCGCCGCGACGTGCAGCGGCAGGGGCGCGAGAGTCTGCGCATCGGTCTCGCATCGGGCGCGTGGCATCACTGGTAAGCGAACGCCGGCCGATTGCGCGGCGGATCGATCTCAGGCTTCCGGATCGACGAGGCGGTCGTGCTCGGGATCGGCCGGGATCGCGGGCAGCACCGGTCCTTGGTCCGGCTCGACCGGCAGCATGCCGGGCTCGGGATCGTCCTCGGCCTGTTCGGCCTGTGTGCGATGCGGCTTGTGCGGGGTGCGATTGGCCATGGTGTGTTGCTCCGGTTCCGGTGGTCAACCATAGTCCACGATCGCCCGCAGCGCAGGCCCCGGACACCCGCGCGATCAGGTGTCGGCCGGCGCCCACAGGCGGCTCCGTCGCGCGGCCGTGCCGCCGACCGGCGCGATGGCGCGCAACGGCGCGTGGCGCGCCACAAGCACGGCGAGCGAGATATCCTCGTCGGTCAAAGACCTTCAGGGACCCCATGACGCTCGCCCAGTTCTATCCCCCCATCGAGCCCTTCGAGCACGGCATGCTCGATGTCGGCGACGGCCACCAGATCTACTGGGAGCGCTGCGGCAACCCGAAGGGCAAGCCCGCCGTCTTTCTGCACGGCGGCCCCGGCAGCGGCTGCAGCCCGGATCAGCGCCGCCTGTTCGACCCTGCCAAGTACTGCGTCACGCTGTTCGACCAGCGCGGCTGCGGCCGCTCGACGCCGCATGCCTCACTCGAAGCCAACACCACCTGGCACCTCGTCGAAGACATCGAGCGCCTGCGCGTACGCGCGGGCGTTGACCGCTGGCTTGTGTTCGGCGGCTCGTGGGGCAGCACGCTCGCGCTCGCGTATGCGCAGACGCACGCCGAGCGCGTCAGCGAACTGATCCTGCGCGGCATCTTCACGCTGCGGCGTGAGGAGCTGCGCTGGTTCTACCAGGAAGGCGCCTCCTGGTTGTTCCCCGACGAATGGGAAGGCTTCGTGGCGCCGATCGCGCCGGCCGAGCGCCACGACCTGATGGCCGCCTATCGGCGGCTGCTGACCGGCCCCGAGGGCGAAACCCGCACCCGCGCCGCGATCGCGTGGAGCCACTGGGAGGGCCGCACGATCACGCTGCTGCCCGACCCCGCGATCACCACCGCCCACGCCGATGCGCACTTCGCACTCGCGTTCGCACGCATCGAGAACCACTACTTCGTCAACCACGGCTTCCTGGACGAAGGGCAGCTGCTGCGCGACGCGCACAAGCTCGCGGGCATTCCCGGCGTGATCGTGCAGGGCCGCTACGACGCCTGCACGCCGATGAAGACGGCCTGGGACCTGCACCGCGCGTGGCCGGAGGCGGAATTCCACCTGATCGCCGATGCGGGGCATGCGTTCAAGGAGCCGGGGATCCTCGACCGGTTGATTCGCGCGACCGACGGGTTCGCGAACGATTGACATCGGGCCGCGCGAGTCGTTCGTGCGCGGCGGGGCCTTCAGCGCACGGTGTAGCCGCGCGCGTCCATGCAGGCTTGGGTAGCGCGCTGGAACACGCTGCCGTCGCTCGTCGCGTTCGGCTGCTGGCCGGCCCACTCGCTGCAGGCGTCCGCGTCCGAGTCCATCTTCGCGGCGCTCTGGCCATTGCGCGGGTAGATCACCGGCGGCGCCGACGACGAATAAGTGCGGGCCGGCACCGGCTGGCTGTAGACGGTTCGCGGTGCGTCGTACACGACCGGCGGATCGATGACCGCGTAGCCCGGGTCGTAGTAATAGTACGGGTAGCTGTTGTAGTAACTCGCCAGCCCCAAGCCGAGGCCCAGACCGAGGCCGCCCCACACCCATCCGTTGCCGCCGCGGCGATAGTGGCCGCCGCCGTAGCGCGGTGCGTAGTGGCCACCGCCACCGTGCCAGCTCGATCCGCCGCCATGGACGGAGTGACCACCACCGCCGCCACGGCCAGCGTGGCTTTGCGCCTGCGCGCCGGGGACGAGCGCCAGCGAAGCGCAGGCGATCGCGAGGGTGGTGAAGGTGGCCTTGGCGGCCGCCTTGAGGGTGGTGCTCATCGAAAATCTCCTTGGGCGAGCCACGCGGATCGCCGCCCGGTCTGACCGGGCTGGCGCAGCGTGGTTCCCAGTCTAGACCCCGCGGCGGCCAGTCACGAGCTGATAGATCAGCACGACGACCGCGGCGACCAGCAGGATGTGCAGCAGGCCGCCCGCGGTGAACGATGTGACCAGGCCCAGCAGCCACAGAACCAGCAACACGACGACGATGGTGTAAAGCACGGCATTTCTCCTGTTGAGTGAACCGGCGGATGGCTCGCGGCCTGCCGCGTCGGGTGCCGCGAGATTGCGCCGCGGCCTGCGCCGGGCGAATCAGCCGAGCCGCCGCTGCGCTGTAGGTGGCGTCCCACCGCGCGTCCCGGCGCCGACCGATACGGTGCGCGCGGGCGCGAACCGACACTGGGTCGCCCTGCCCTCAACGCCCCGGAGACGCTGACCATGAACACCCCGCCCGTGCGCCGCAACGATGACCCCGACCTCGCTCGCTGGGGCCTCGCGGCACTCGCGCTGGTCATCGGTGCGTTCCTGATGGTGTACTACGTCCAGCTGCTGCACGATTCGGTGGCGCGCGGCGCGCAGTCGCGATACAGCCAGACATCGACCGAGGCGCCCGCCGCGCGCGCCCAACTGACCCGCGACGTCCGCTAGCGCGGGCCCGGAACCGACCGGGCCCGGCCCTCACTCGCCCGCGAGAAGCCAGCCCGCCGCGCGCTCGGCAATCATCAGCGTCGGTGAGTTGGTGTTGCCGCTGGTGATGGTCGGCATCACGCTCGCGTCGACGACCCGCAGGCCCTTCACGCCGTGCACGCGCAGGCGCGCGTCGACCACGGCCATCGCGTCGGCCGCCGGCCCCATTTTCGCGGTGCCGACCGGGTGAAAGATCGTCGTGCCGATGTCGCCGGCGAGCTTCCACAGCTCGGCGTCGGTCTCGAACTGCACGCCGGGTTTCACTTCCTTCGGCTGGTACTTCGCGAGCGCCGGTTGCGCGACGATGCGGCGCGTCAGGCGCAGGCTGTTCGCGGCGATCAGACGGTCGTCGTCGGTGCTCAGGTAGTGCGGCGCGATGCTCGGCGCGTCTTGCGCTTGCCGCGACTTGATCTGCACCGCGCCGCGGCTCGACGGGTTCAGGTTGCACACGCTCGCGGTGAACGCGTTGTAGCCGTGCAGCGGCTCGCCGAATGCGTCGAGCGACAGCGGCTGGACGTGGTACTGGAGGTTCGCGTGCGCCTGCGACGGGTCGCTGCGCGTGAACGCGCCGAGCTGTGACGGCGCCATGCTCATCGGCCCGCTGCGCTTGAACGCGTACTCCATGCCGATCAGCGCCTTGCCCCACCACGAGTTGGCCATCGTGTTCAAGGTCTTGACGCCGCTGACGCTGTAGACCGCGCGGATCTGCAGATGGTCTTGCAGGTTCGCACCGACCCCGGGCAGCGCGTGCACGACCGGAATGCCGAGCGTGTTCAGCAGCGTCGGGTCACCGATGCCCGAGAGCTGCAGGATCTGCGGCGTGCCGATCGCGCCGGTCGCGAGGATGACCTCGCCGCCGGGCGCGACGCGCGCCTGCACCGGCTCGCCGCCATTCACCGGCAGCGCCTCGACGCCGACTGCCGTCAACACCCCGTCGCGCAGCTCGGTCAGCACACGGGCGATCTGCGCGCCGGTCCAGACCTGCAGGTTCTGGCGCTTCTTCTGCGCCGGGCGCAGAAAGGCTTTGGTCGCGTTCCAGCGGATGCCGGCCTTCTGGTTGACGTGGAAGTAGCCGACGCCTTCGTTGTCACCGCGGTTGAAATCTTCAGTGTGCGGGATGCCCGCCTGTTGCGCCGCGTCGGCGAACGCGTCGAGCACGTCCCAGCGCAGGCGCTGCTTTTCGACGCGCCATTCGCCGCCGGCGCGCAGGCCGTCGGGGTCGAAACCGGGCGCGGCGTGGAAGGCGTCGGCGCCCTGGTAGAAGTCTTCGTGCTTCATGAAGTTCGGCAGGCACTCGTTCCAGCTCCAGCCGGGGTTCGCGCCGTAGCCGTCGCCCGCGCCCCAGCCGTCGTAGTCGCGCGCCTGGCCGCGCATGTAGATCATGCCGTTGATGCTGCTGCACCCGCCGAGCACCTTGCCGCGCGGGTAGCGCAGGCTGCGGCCGTTCAGGCCGGGATCGGCGTCGGTCGAGAACAGCCAGTCGGTGCGCGGGTTGCCGATGCAATACAGGTAGCCGACCGGGATGTGGATCCAGTGGTAGTCGTCGTTGCCGCCGGCCTCGATCAGCAGCACCAGCTTGGTGTGGTCGGCGCTGAGCCGGTTGGCGAGCAGGCAGCCGGCCGTGCCGCCGCCGCAGATGATGTAGTCGTAGGGAACGTCGCTCATGTCTTATTTGACCGCACCGGCAAGCACCGGAAAGAGTTTGACCAGACCGTCGGACATGATCTCGACCGCGAGCGCGGCGAGCAGCAAGCCCATCAGGCGCGTCATCACATTGGTGCCGGTCGTGCCGATCGCGCGCGCGATGCGGTCCGACAGGCTGAACGCGATCCACACGACCGCGCCGATGATCAGCCCGTAGATCACGAGCACGCCGAGCTGCCACCAATGGCGGGTCTTGTCAGCGTAGATGATCATGGTCGAGATCGTCGCCGGCCCGGTGAGCAGCGGGATCGTCAACGGCACGATCGCGATGCTGGCGCCGGTATCGGCCTTGTCGCCGCCCTCGTTCAGGTCTTCCTTGCGGCTCTCGGCGGGTTGCGCGTTCAGCATCTGGATCGCCGACATCATCAGCAACAGCCCGCCGCCGACTTGGAACGACGCGAGCGAGATGCCGAAGGCCTCGATGATCTTCAGCCCGGCCAGCGCGCTGACCGCGATCACGATGAAGGCCGAGATCGCCGCCACGCGCGCGGTGTTCTGGCGCTGCTTGCGCGTGAAGCCCTCCGTGAAGTGGATGAAGAACGGGATCACGCCGATCGGGTTCACGATGGCGAGCAGCGCGATCAGGGGCTTGTAAAGATCCATGCGGGATTGTGGCGTGTCACTTGGGCGGGGCCGCGGCAATTTCGCGCAGGTAGCGCAGGCCCGCCACGGCGCGCGGGCCGTACCAGCTGAGCATTTCGCCGTCGACGAGGCGGGCCCGCGCGTTCGGGCACAGGCGGCGCGCTTCGTCGAGATGCTCAGCGCCGAAGCGGTAGGGCTCGGAGCTGAGCAGCACCTGCTGCACGTCGGCGAGCCAGGG
>JAZJZJ010000057.1:0-1885 GCA_040389925.1 Pseudomonadota bacterium | reverse complement strand
GTTGCGCTGCAGGATGTTCGAGAACTCCTCGATGAAGGTCTCGAGCTGGATCGCGATGCGGTCGATGTCGCGCGCGAAGCGGTTGTAGGCGATCACCGCCGGGATCGCCGCGAACAGGCCGATCGCGGTCGCGACCAGCGCCTCGGCGATGCCGGGCGCGACGGTCGCGAGCGTCACCTGTGTCATGTTCGCGAGGCCGACGAAGGCGTGCATGATGCCCCACACCGTGCCGAACAGGCCCACGTAAGGCGAGACCGAACCGACCGTCGCGAGGAACGACAGGTGCGCCTCGATCGTGTCGAGCTCGCGCTGAAAACTCGCGCGCATCGCGCGGCGCGCGCCGTCGAGCAGCGAGCCGGCATCGGTCACGCGGCGCTCGCGCAGCTTCATGAATTCGCGCATGCCGGAGGCGAAGATGCGTTCCATCGGCGAGCCGTCGGTGCGCTTGACGGCATCGGCATAGAGGTCGTTGATGTTCTTGCCGGCCCAGAACTCGCGCTCGAATTCTTCGTTGGCGGCGCGCACGCGCTTCAGGCCGAACAGCTTGCCGAAGATCACGGTCCAGCTCGCGAGCGAGGCGATCATCAGGCCCGCCATCACAAGCTGGACGACGAGGCTCGCCTGGGTGACGAGCGTGAAGATCGAGAAGTCTTGATTCATCCGGTGCGATTCTGGGTGGTGGGAGTGAAGGATTCGGCGATCGAATTCGGAATGCGCTGCGGCCGAAAAGTTCCGGCATCGACACAGCCGATGCGGATCGTGCCTTCGGCGAGCAGCTCGTCCGTGTTGCCGCGTACAGGAACGCGCCACGCCTGCTGGGCGATCGTCATCTGCGCGCGCCCGGCGTGCCGCACATCGACCGTGACCGCGATCAGATCATCGAGCCGCGCCGGCCTGACGTAGCGCACGGTCGTGTCGGTGACGACGAAGACGATGCCGGTCGCGGCGCGCATCTGCTCCTGCTGGTGGCCGAGCGAGCGCAACCACTCGGTGCGCGCGCGCTCGAAGAACTTCAGGTAGTTGGCGTAGAAGACCACGCCACCGGCGTCGGTGTCTTCCCAGTAGACGCGCAATTGAAATCGGAAGGGCGCTGAAACGTTCTCTTGCATCGAGCCCGATTATCGCCGCGCTGCCTGGCCTGCGATTTTTTGCCAGACCGGCCCCCATTGCGGATGCCCGGCCTCCGACTTGCTCAGCGCGAAGCCGGGGTCGTCGACCCGCGCCGCGCGAAACTCGGCCTCGCACGCCGGCAGGCGCGCACTGGTGCAGTAAATGAACGCCAGATGCTTGCGCGCGGCGGCGCGATCGCGCGGCGAGGCCAGCCCCGACTGAAGCGCCTGGGTCAGCAGCCTTTCGGCCTGCGGGTACTGCGCGTCGTCATAGGCGCGCATGCCGGCGAGCAGGGCTTTTTCGGCCGGCCGCTCGGCGACATCGATCAAGCCGGGCGGCGGCAGCGTGCAGCCGGCGATCAGCGTGATGGCGAGCAGGGTCGCGGCGAGTCGCGTGTTCATGGTCAGAACCTGTGCTTGACGGTGACCGGCTGGTCGGTGCTGAGGTTGACGGTGACGCTGTGGGGCGGCAGATCGGCGTTGCGCACCACGATCTGGTGCTGTCCCACCGGCAGGCTGAGCTCGCTCAGCGGCGGCGAGGTGCCGACGCGCCGGCCATCGACTTCGACCTCGCCCCACGGGCTGATCGCCACGCGCAACACGCCCGTTGGCACCGGTACCGCGGCCGCGCTGCGTGCTGCGCGCTCGCGAGAGCGCGCCTCTTTCGTCACCACGTCACGCGCCGTGTTCGGCGCCGGTTTCAGCGGCTTCGACGCGATCGCCGGCTTGGGCGGCATGGGCGCGGCGCTGGCCGGGTCGATCGCCGCGATCGTCAC
>JAZJZJ010000056.1:0-5202 GCA_040389925.1 Pseudomonadota bacterium | reverse complement strand
TCATCATCACCAGCGGCGGCAAGAACATCTCGCCCTCGGAGATCGAGAACGCGCTGAAGGACAGCCTCTACGTCCGCGAGGCCATCGTGCTCGGTGACGGCCGGCACTACCTGTCGGCGCTGGTGCAAGTCGACTACGAGACCGTCGGCAAATGGGCCCAGGAGCGGCGCCTGGCCTTCACCACCTACAAGAGCCTGTCGCAGTTGCCCGAGGTGCGCGAACTCGTCGACGTGGAGGTGCAGCGCGTCAACAAGCTGTTCGCACGGGTCGAGAACGTCCGCAAGTTCGTGATTCTCGAAAAGGAACTCGACCATGACGACGGCGAACTGACGGCCACGCAGAAGGTCCGGCGCAACATCATCGGCAAGAAGTTCGCGCGCGAGATCGAGATGATCTACGGCGGCGGGACAGCGTGATGGACTACTTCATCCAGCTTCTTGTTTCGGGCATCGCGGTCGGCCTGGTGTACGGTTTCATCGGCATGGGCTTCGCGATGATCTACCGCGCCACCGGCGTCGTGAACTTCGCGCAGGGCGAGCTGATGATGCTGGTGGCGTACATCGCCTTCACGCTCGCCGGCACGTTCAAGTTCGGCTTCTGGCCGCTGCTGCTGGTCACGGTCGTGATCTCGGTCCTGGTCGGCCTGCTCATCGAAGTGCTGCTGATCCGGCCCATGCTCGGGCAACCGGTGTTCTCGACCGTGATGGTGACGATCGGCCTGGCCGTGATCATCCGCTCGGTCGTGGTGATGATCTGGGGTGCCGATCCGATGCCGCTGAACGTCGGCCTGCCGACCGAGGCGATTCGCATCGGCCCGGCAGGGGTCTACCCGGCGCAGCTCTACGCGCTGGGCATCATGGCCGTGGTCGTGCTCGGCCTGTGGGCGTTCTTCCGCTACTCGCGGGTGGGCATCGCGATGCGCGCCACCGCCAACCTGCAGACCGTGGCGCTGCTGATGGGCATCAACGTCAAGCGCATCTTCGCGCTCTCTTGGGCGCTGTCGGCCGGGCTGGCCGCCATCGCCGGCGTGCTGGTCGGGGTGATCTACGACCTCAACCCCGGCATGTGGCTGACGGGGCTGCGCAGCTTTCCGGCGGTGATCCTGGGCGGGCTCGATTCGGTGTTCGGCGCCGCGCTCGGCGGCATCCTGATCGGCGTGGCCGAGAACATGTCCGAGGGCTACATCGGCCGCGGCATGAAAGAGATCGCCGGCTTCGTGCTGATCCTGATCGTCCTGATGGTTCGGCCCTACGGCCTGTTCGGCAAAGCCGAGATCGAGCGAGTCTGATGCGCAGCCGAAACTTCAAGGAAGACTACCGCAAGCTGTTGGCGCTGACCGACTCGGTGCCGGTCATCGTCTGGTCGTGTCTCCTGGTCGCGGCGCTGGCGCTGGTGCCGCTGTTGCTCGGCAAGTACCACGTGTCGACGGTGCTGCTGCTGATGGTCACCGCGGTCGGCGTGCTCGGGCTGAACCTGCTGACCGGCACCACCGGTCTCATCTCGCTCGGACACTCCGGATTTCTGGCCGTCGGCGCCTATGCCGCCGGCATCTTCGCGACCCGCTACGGCTGGCCAATGCCGGCCTGCATCGCCGCCGGCGGCACCTGCGCGGCGCTTGCCGGGCTCGTGGTCGGCGTGCCGTCTCTGCGACTCAAGGGCCTGTACCTGGCGATCACGACAATGGCGTTCGCGGTCATCATCAACCACATCATCCTCAACGGCGGCGCCCTGACCGGCGGCTCCGAAGGGCTGTCGGTGCCGCAGCCGACGCTGTTCGGCGTGGCGCTGACCGCCGAACGCGGCTATTACTACGTTGTGCTGGCGACGCTGGTGGGCGCCACCTTCGTCACGCTGAACCTGCTGCGCAGCCGGGTCGGGCGCGCCTTCATGGCGATCCGCGAGCACGACATCGCCGCCAAGGCGATGGGCGTCGACCTGGTGCGCTACAAGCTGCTGGCCTTCATGGTCAGCGCGTTCTACACCGGCGTGGCTGGCGGCCTCATGGCGTTCTACACGCGCTACCTCAACGTCGACGGTTTCAGCCTGCTGATCTCGATCGAGGCGCTGTCGATGCTGATCGTCGGTGGCCTCGGTTCGGTCGCAGGCGCTCTGCTCGGCACGGTCTTCATCTTCGGCCTCAACGAAGGTCTTGGCCTCCTGTTCGGCGCCTTGGGCTCAGGCATGCTGTCGACGGCGGCATTCGAAATCAAGGGCATCGTCTACGGCCTGGCCATCGTGCTGTTCCTGCGCTTCGAGCCCGACGGCCTGATCCGCCGCTGGCGCGACATCAAGCACTACTGGACCAACTGGCCGTTTCGATTCTGAGCGACCCGCCGCGCCTCCATCCACCACCACCCCAGGAGCTCCCCATGCGTCAGACACTTCGTTGCTTCCGCACGATGCTCAGCGTTGGTCTGCTCGCCTGCCTCGGTACACGGGCGCTGGCGGCCGACCCCGGCCTCACCGACGACCGCATCGTGCTGGGCGTCGTGTTCCCGCTCAGCGGGCCACCCAGCCTGATCGGCAAGGCGGTGGTGACCGCGCTGCGCGTCTGGGAGAAGGACGTGAATGCCCGCGGTGGCATCCACGGGCGCAAGATCGACCTGCGGGTCGAGGACGACGGCTACGTGCCGCAGCGCTCGGTGCAGTCGCTGAAGAAGCTGATCGACGTTGACAAGATCTTCGCCCTCGTCGGCACATCGGGGTCGTCGCACCTGGTCGCGATGATGCCGACGATCGACGAGCAGCAGCTCCCGGCGCTGAACTTCGGCGCCGTCGCCAGCCCCCATTTCACACCGCCCCACAAGACGGTCTTCAACATCGGCGCCACCTATTGCCAGGAGATCACCGGTGTCATGAAACACCTGATCACCCAGCAGAAGCTGCAAGGTGGCAAGTTCGCGATCGTGTACCAGGAAGACGACTACGGTGCCGACGTCAAGTGCGGCTACGACGCCGCGCTGAAGTCGTTCGGCCTGTCCAGCACGATCGATATCCCGTACAAGCGCGGCGCGAAGGACTTCTCGGCCGAGATCCTCGCGGTGCAGCGGGCCGGTGCGACCTTCGTGCTGACCGGGGGCATCATCACCGAGACCGCGGCGATGCTCAAGGAGATCCAGAAGAACCAGATGAACGTCGTTCGTCTGGCGCCGCACCCGTCGCATCTGGGTCCGGTCCTGGCTCTGGCCGGCACGGCGGCCGATGGGCTTTATGTCGCCGACTACGTGCCGCCGATCACTGACACCGAGACGCAAGGCATCGGCAAGCTGAATGCGCTGACCTACAAGTACCTCAGCGCCGACGACGTGAAGACCATGAACCGCTATTCGCTGACTGCGTTCGTCGGTGCCCAGTTGGTCGAGTCCGCGCTGACGGCGTGCGGACGCAACCTCACCCGCGCCTGTCTCGTGCAGAAACTGGAGCAGACAAAGAACTTCGCCAGCGACGGCGTGATGGCGCCACTGACCTTCGGCCCGAACATCCGCCAGTCCGGTACCCGACCCATCCTGCTCAAGGCCAACGCGGCCACCGGCAAGTTCGAGCGCGCATCGGACTTTCTCAGCGACAAGTGAGTCGGCCGTCCTACCACTCAGCCTCCGAAAGCCCGCCCATGAGATTCCTGCAGTCATTCCTTTCGCTGGTCGCCTTCGTCGGCATCGCAAGCCACTGTGCAGCGACACGCGCCGAACCGGGCGTGACCGACACCAGGATCGTGCTCGGTTCGGTCACACCGGTGAGCGGACCGCCCAGCCTGCTCGGCAAGGCCCACATGGCCGCGCTCAAGGTCTGGGAGCAGGACGTGAACGCGCGCGGCGGCATCAACGGCCGCAAGATCGAGATCCGGCCCGATGACGACGGCTACGTGCCGCAGCGCGCGCTTCAGGGCGTCAAGCGCCTCAACGAAACGGAAAACATCTTCGGCCTGATCGGCACCTCGGGGTCGGCCGCGCTGCAGGCCATGCTGCCGTACATCAACGAGCAGAAGATTCCGACCATCAACGCGATGGCCGTGGCGGCGGCTCACTTCACACCACCCAACAAGACCGTGTTCGTGATCGGCCCGACCTACTGCCAAGAAGTCAGCGCCGCGATGACGCAGATGGTGAAGACCAGGAACCTGCAGAAGGAGAAGTTTGCACTGGTCTACCAGGACGACGAATTCGGCAGCGACGTGCGCTGCGGCTACCAGAAGGCGGTCAAGGCGCTGAGTCTGAACAGCGTGTCTGAGATTGTCTTCAAGCGCGGCACCAAGGACTTCTCGGCCGAGGTGCTGAGCCTCAAGCAAGTCGGCACGACGTTCCTGCTGTCGGGCGGCGTCGTCGCCGAACATTCGATGCTCATGAAGGAGGCGGCGAAGAACCAGATGCCGTTGACCATTCTCGCCGTGCATTCGGCCCATTTGACGCCGGTGCAGGCGCTCGCCGGTGCTGCTGGCGACGGCTACTTCGTTGCCGACTACGTGCCGCCCCTGACCGAGCTGAGCGTTCCCGGCATGGCCAAGTTCATGGGGCTGGCGCAAAAATACCTGAGCCCCGACGAACTCAAGACAATGAACCGCTACTCCATCACCGCTTACGTCGGCGCACTGGCGATGGAAGACGCGATCCGCCGCTGCGGCAAGGACCTGACCCGGACCTGCGTGGTCGACAAGCTCGAGGCGATGAAGAACTTCGGCACCGACGGCCTGGCTTCGCCGATCAGTTTTTCACCCTCGGTGCGCCACTCGCCGAGCAGCGTGCTGATCTTGCAATCGGACGCGAAGGCCTCCAAGTTCAACCGCGTCTCCGATCCGATTCCGATCGTCGACTGACGTGGTTCCAGGCCCCGACGCCCCTGCGAGCTCGCACTCGCCGCTGCGGCACTTCGACACCGTCCTCATCGCCAATCGTGGCGAGATCGCGCTGCGCATCCTGCGCACGCTCAAGACCCTCGGCCTGCGCGTGGCGGTCGCGCACCACGCGGTCGACGCCGACAGCCCCGCGGTGTTGGAGGCCGATGCCGCGGTCGAACTGCATGGGCCCACCCCGGTCGCCGCCTACCTCGACATCGAACAAATGGTCGCGGCCTGCCGCCAGACCGGTGCGCAGGCGCTGCACCCGGGCTACGGTTTCCTCTCGGAGAACGCTGCGTTCGCGCGCGCGCTCGATGCCGCCGGCGTCGCCTTCATCGGCCCGCGCGCCGACACCATCGAGCTGATGGGCG
>JAZJZJ010000055.1:697-6779 GCA_040389925.1 Pseudomonadota bacterium | reverse complement strand
CTTGTCGATCTTGTTCATCGCGACGACGATCGGCACGCCGGCCGCCTTCGCGTGATGGATCGCTTCCTTGGTCTGCGGCATCACGCCGTCGTCGGCCGCGACGACCAGGATCACGATGTCGGTCGCCTTCGCGCCGCGTGCGCGCATCGCGGTGAACGCGGCGTGGCCCGGGGTGTCGAGGAAGGTGATCATGCCGCCCGGCGTATCGACGTGGTACGCGCCGATGTGCTGGGTGATGCCGCCGGCTTCGCCCGCCGCCACCCGCGAGGTGCGGATGTAATCGAGCAGCGAGGTCTTGCCGTGGTCGACGTGGCCCATCACGGTCACGACCGGTGCGCGCGGCAGCATCTCGTGCGCCGCGTCCGTCACTTCTTCTTCGAGGAAGGCATCGGGGTCGTCGAGCTTGGCCGCGAATGCGGTGTGGCCCATTTCCTCGACCACGATCATCGCGGTCTCTTGGTCGAGCTGCTGGTTGATCGTGACCATCTGGCCCAGCTTCATCAGCTGCTTGATCACCTCGGACGCCTTGACCGACATCTTGTGCGCCAGATCGGCGACGCTGATGGTTTCGGGCACGTGCACTTCCTGCACCTGGGCTTCCTGCGGCGCGACGAAGGTCGATTGCGAACCGTCGCTGCGCTCGCCGCGGCGGCCGACACGCGGCGCACGCCAGCCCGGGCGGTTGCCGCCCGTCGGTGCGCGCTGGCCCGGCTTCAGCGCGGTGCGCTTCTTCGCATCGTCGGCCCAGCTCGACGAGAGCTTCTCGGACTTGACGGCCTTCTTGTCACCCGGCTTCGCGGCCGTGGCGGCTGTCGTGCCCGGCGCGCCGACCTTCTTGTGGATCGTGCCCTGGATCGCCACGGCCGCCGGCTTGACCTCCTCCGGCTTCTTCGCGACCAGCACCTTCTTGGGCGCGTTCATCATCGCGCGAATCGCCGAGGCTTCGTCCTCGGCGGCCTTGCGGCGCTTCGCCAGATCGGCGGCGCGCTGCTTGTCTTCGTCGACGACGTCGGCGGCCTTGATCACGCGCAGCACGGGCTTGGCCGGTTCGGCCGGCGCAGCGACGACCGGCGCGGGCACTTCGGCCGCCTTGGCGGCATCGGCCTTGGTCTCTGCGGCGGTCTTCGGCTTCGCGGCCGCGGCGGCCGCAGCTGCGGCTTGCTCGGCGGCGAGCTTCTCGGCGGCTTCACGCGCCGCGGTGGCCGCAGCGGCTGCGGCTTCGCGGTCGCGTGCTTCCTGCTCTTCACGCAGGCGGCGCTTCTCGGCGAGGTCGACCTCCTGTTGGCGCAGCTGCTCGGCCTGGGCCTGGGCTTCGACTTCGCGGCGTGCGAGTTCCTGCTCGTCGATCGCCGGCTCGGCCGGCTCCTCGGCGCCTGGCGCGGCATCGTCGCGCTTGATGAAGGTGCGTTTCTTGCGCACTTCGACCTGAATCGTGCGGGCCTTGCCGGATGAGTCGGCCTGCTTGATCTCGCTGGTCGACTTGCGGGTCAGCGTGATCTTCTTGCGCTCGGCGCCCGGCACGGTGCCGTGGGCGGTGCGCAGGTGGTCGAGCAGGCGTTCCTTGTCGGACTCGGTCAGCGCATCGTCCGTCGACGCCTTGCTGACGCCAGCCGACTGCAGCTGCTCGAGCAGCGCCGCGGCGGAGCGATTGAGCTCGGCGGCGAGTTGGGCGACGGTGGTCGTTGCCATGTGTGTGCGTTCCTTGCGTTCTCTTGCGTGTCTGCAGTCTGCAGTCTGTCGTTCAGGCTGGCCGGCGTGTCGTCAGGAGGCGATCAGGTCGTGAACCAGTGTTCACGCGCCTTCATGATCAGCGCCTTGGCCTGGGCTTCGTCGACTTCGGTCATCTCGACGAGCTCGTCGACCGCGAGGTCGGCCAGGTCGTCGCGCTTGTGCACGCCGCCCGCCGCCAGCTTGGCGATCAGCTCGGGATTCAGGCCTTCGAGGTCGCGCAGGTCTTGCGAGACATCGCCGACGTCTTCTTCCTTCGCCAACTCCATCGTCAGCAGCGCATCCTTGGCCCGGGTGCGCAACTCGTTGACGGTGTCTTCGTCGAAGCTCGCGATCTCGAGCATTTCCTGCATCGGGACATAAGCCACTTCTTCGAGGCTCGCGAAGCCTTCGGCGATCAGGATGTCGGCGACTTCGGCGTCGACGTCGAGCTTGTCGATGAAGAGCTTGCGCACATGGTCGGACTCGGAGGCCTGTTTCGTGGCCGACTCTTCCGCCGTCATGATGTTGATGCGCCAGCCGGTCATCTCGGAAGCGAGACGCACGTTCTGGCCGCCGCGCCCGATCGCGATCGCGAGGTTCTCTTCGTCGACGACGACGTCCATCGCGTGGCGCTCTTCGTCGACGACGATCGACTGCACGTTCGCCGGCGCCAGCGCACCGATCACGAATTGGGCCGGATCCTCCGACCACAAGACGATGTCGACGCGCTCGCCGGCCAATTCGTTGGTCACCGCGTTGACGCGCGAACCGCGCACGCCGACGCAGGTGCCGATCGGGTCGACGCGCTTGTCGTGCGACACGACGGCGATCTTGGCGCGCGAACCCGCATCACGGGCACACGACTTGATCTCGAGCAAGCCCTGCTCGATCTCGGGCACTTCCTGCGCGAACAGCTCGACCATGAAGCCCGGCGCGCTGCGGCTGAGCAGGATCTGCGGGCCGCGCAAGGTCGGATCGACCTCGGCGATGTAGGCACGCACGCGGTCGCCCGAGCGGAGGTTTTCCTTCGGGATCATTTCGCTGCGACGCAGCCGCCCTTCGATGCGGCCCTGCTCGACGATCACGTCGCCCTTGTCGAGGCGCTTGACGGTGCCAACGAAAACCTTCTCGCCGCGCGAGAGGAAGTCGGTCAACAGCTGCTCGCGCTCGGCATCGCGAATCTTCTGCAGGATCACCTGCTTCGCGGCCTGAGCACCGATGCGACCGATCGAAACCGACTCGACGCCTTCTTCGATGTAGTCGTCGACCTCGATGTCGGGAATCTGCTCCTGCGCTTCGAACAGCAGAATCTCGGAGTCGGGCAACTGCAGGCCGGCTTCGTTCGGCACGACGTGCCAACGACGGAAGGTTTCGTAATCGCCGCTGTCGCGGTCGATCGACACGCGCATGTCGACCTCGCCGCCGTGCAGCTTCTTCGAGGCAGAGGCGAGCGCGGCTTCGACGGCCTCGAACACGACCTCGAGATCCACGCTCTTCTCACGCGCGATGGCGTCCACAAAATCCAGCAAATCGCGGTTCATTGAATACGACCTCCGTCAATTTCTTCGTCGGGGAGCCCTGCGGCGGCAGCGAGCTCAGGGGCAGCGAAACGCCGGCCCTTGAAGTCCACCACCGGCACGAGGTGTGCCTCCCGTACTTCGTCCAGGGAAAAATCCAGTGCTTGATCCGTTTCGGCGGCGCCCGGCGCCGCGGCGGCGCGCTTCACGCCGCGTGTCGGTTTCGGCGCATCGAGCACCAAACGCCAACCTTCGCCCAGCGCCTGCAACTCGCCGCTGAACTTCTTGCGGCCCTTGAAGGGCAGCTTCAGCGTGATCTCGATCTGCTGGCCGGCAAAGCGCGCGTAGTCGGCGGCCTTCTTCAGCGGGCGATCGAGGCCCGGCGACGAGACTTCGAGGCGCTCGTAAGCGCAGCCTTCGACCTCGAGCACGTGCTGCAACTGGCGCGTGACCTTCTCGCAATCGTCGACCGTGATGAACACCTCCGATGGTGGCAAGTTGTCGATGAAAACGCGCAACAGGCCGCCGGCGCTCTTTTCAGCGTCCACGAGGTCGTAACCCAAGCCCGTCACAGTGCGCTCAACGGCACTTTGCCAATTCGTCAAAAGTAGATCCAGCCTGTCGATAGAGGGTCAAAAAGCGTTCAAGCAAAAAAAATGGGCTGGATGAATCCGCCCAAGATCGCGCCAGTATGTAACTGGTTCTGGCTATCCAGCAAAACGAGGATTGTACTCCGGCAGGCTGATACAGACAAGTGGCTGGGCTGTCAAGAAGCAGAACACACGCTCTACCGCATGCCAAAATCCGCCCCCACACGACACTGGGGTGACCACATGGGATTTCTCACCGGCAAGCGCTTTCTGATCACGGGCGTGCTTTCGAACCGCTCGATCGCCTACGGCATCGCCAAGGCCTGCCGCCGTGAAGGCGCCGAGCTGGCGTTCAGCTACGTCGGCGAGCGCTTCAAGGACCGTGTTTCGGAGTTCGCCGCCGAGTTCGATTCGAACCTCGTCTACGACTGCGATGTGGCGGACGACGCCCAGATCGACGCGATGTTCGCCGACCTCGCAACAGTCTGGCCCGAGTTCGACGGCTTCGTGCACTCGATCGGCTTCGCACCGAAAGAGGCGATCGCCGGCGACTTTCTCGAAGGCCTGTCGCGCGAATCCTTCCGCATCGCGCACGACATCTCGGCCTACAGCTTCCCGGCGATGGCCAAGGCCGCCGCGCCCCATCTGCGCGCCGGCGGCGCGCTGCTGACGCTGACGTACCTCGGCGCGCTGCGCAGCATGCCGAACTACAACACGATGGGTTTGGCGAAGGCCTCGCTCGAAGCCAGCGTGCGCTATCTGGCCGCGTCGCTCGGCGCGAAGGGCGTGCGTGTCAACGGCATTTCGGCCGGGCCGATCAGGACGCTGGCGGCGTCGGGCATCAAGGACTTCGGCAAGATGCTCGCCGCAGCAGGTCGATCCCCGCTGGGCCGCAATGTGACGATCGACGACGTCGGCAACGCCGCAGCCTTCCTGCTGTCCGATTTGTCCGCCGGCATCACCTCGGAAATCACCTACGTCGATGGCGGCTTCAGCCAAGCGATGCCGGACGGCGCCGCCGATGCCTGATCCGCGCCCTGCCCGGCTGCTGGGCGACGTCGGCGGCACGAACGCCCGCTTCGCTTGGCAGGACGGCGACGGTGCGCCGCTGCGCGACATCGCGACGATCCCGACCGCCGATCACCCGACCCTCGCCGCCGCGCTCGCGCACTACCTGCACGGCTTGGAGCGCGCGGCGCCGCCGTGGTGCGCGATCGGCATCGCGAACCCGATCACCGGCGACCGGGTGCAAATGACGAACAGCCACTGGTCGTTCTCGATCGAGGCGGTGCGGCGTGAGCTGGGTTTCGAGCGCTTCGTCGTCATCAATGACTTCACCGCACTGGCGCTGGCGCTTCCAAGTCTGAACGCCGACGAACTGCGCCAGCTCGGTGGCGGTGCGGCGGTGGCCGGTACGCCGCTCGGGCTGATCGGCCCGGGCACGGGGCTTGGCGTGTCGGGCCTCGTGCCGAGCACCGAGGCGGGCCGCTGGGTCGCGCTGCAGGGTGAAGGCGGCCACGTGACGCTCGCCGCGGGCAACGCGCGCGAGGCCGCGCTGCTGCAAGTGCTGCGCGAGCGCTTCGGGCACGCCTCGGCGGAGCGAGCCATCTCGGGCATGGGCCTCGAAGCGATTCACGGCGCGCTGTCCGCGCTGGCCGGCGCGTCGGACGCCGCCACCCTGCCCGCCGCCGAGATCAGCCGGCGCGCGCTGGCCGCGTCCGACCCGCAATGCGTCGAGGCGTTCGACCTGTTTTGCGCCTTCCTCGGCAACGTCGCCGGCAACCTCGCACTGACGCTGGGCGCGCGCGGCGGCGTCTACATCGGCGGTGGCATCGTGCCGCGCTGGGGTGATGCGTTCACGAACTCGCGCTTTCGCGCCAGCTTCGAGGACAAGGGGCGCTTTCGCGCCTACCTCGAAGCGATCCCGGTCTACGTGATCCACGCCGAGATCTCGCCCGCGCTGCTCGGCGCGTCGCGAGCCCTCTGACGGCAAGCTACTCGGCCGCGACGCAGTCGACGAAGTACAGGTGATCCCCGGCGTCGTCGCCGGACTCGACCAAGCCATGCACATCGGTGTCGAAGCCCGGGAACGCCGAGTTGAACTCGCGCGTGAACTTCAGGTAGTCGACGATCTTCTTGTTGAAGCGCTCGCCCGGAATCAGCAACGGGATGCCCGGCGGATACGGCGTTAGCAGCGAGGTCGTGATGCGGCCTTCGAGCTCGTCGATCGGCACGCGCTCGGTCTTGCGGTGCGCGATGTAGGCG
>JAZJZJ010000055.1:0-580 GCA_040389925.1 Pseudomonadota bacterium | reverse complement strand
GTCGTAGTCGTCCTTGAACTGCTGCAGCGCGGTCAGCAGCGTGTTCCAGCGGCCTTTCGTGATGCCGATCGTGAACATGATGAAGAACGAGTACAGCCCGGTCTTCTCGACGATCACGCCGTGCTCGGCGAGGAACTTGGTGACGATCGACGCCGGGATGCCGGTGTCGGCGAACTTGCCCGACATGTCCAGGCCCGGCGTGATGATCGTGCACTTGATCGGGTCGAGCAGGTTGAAGCCCTCGGCCAAGTCGCCGAAGCCGTGCCACTTGTCGCCCGCCTTGAGCACCCACTCTTCGCTCTTCGGGATGCCTTCCCTGGCGATCTTGTCGGGGCCCCAGACCTTGAACCACCAGTCCTTCTTGCCGTAGTCCTTCTCGACCTTGCGCATCGCGCGGCGGAAGTCCATCGACTCGGCAATGCTCTCTTCGACCAGCGCCGGCCCGCCCGGCGCTTCCATCATCGCGGCGGCGACGTCGCAACTCGCGATGATCGCGTACTGCGGGCTGGTCGAGCTGTGCATCAGATAGGCCTCGTTGAACAGGCTGCGGTCGAGCTTGCGCTCCTGCGAGTCCTGCACC
>JAZJZJ010000054.1:0-2629 GCA_040389925.1 Pseudomonadota bacterium | reverse complement strand
GCGGTGACGAACAGCGAACGGGCTCCAACGTTGTAGGTTTGCGGCATGGCGGATCCTCGGGCCGACCAACAGGCGCGATGCCTGCTTGGTCACACAGCGGCGCCCGCGACAACGGGCTCAACGCATGCCGCAATTTTCAGCCGCGGCATGTGACAGGGCATCCCTCGCTTGCGGGTCGCCCCCACGTTCTTGGGGCACGGTGTGCGCAGTTCGCCACACTTGTGTGAGCGAAGGTGAAACCAGCCGCTCCGCGGCTGGTTTCACCCGAACCTGACCGCGTAGATCGGCGGCAGGTGCGCCTGCACCATCGCCCAGCGATTGCCGCCGTCGTCGCTCGCCCACAGGTTGCCGGTGGTGCTGGCCATCAGCAGGCGTGCGCCGCTCGCGTCGACCGCGAGGCCGTGGCGGTAGACGAGGTCGTAGCAATCCTGCTGCGGCAAGCCGGCACGCAAGGTCTCGAAGCTGCGCCCGCCGTCGCGCGTCCGGTTCACGACCAGCGCGCCGTCGACGGGAATGCGCTGCTGGTCGGCCACGCCGGGCACGAACCAGGCCGTGTCGGCGTCATCGGGGTGCACCGCGACGCCGAAGCCGAAGTTCGCGAGCGGCGCGGTCGTGATCTCTTGCCATGAGGCCGCGTTGTCGCCCGAGCGCCAAATGCCGTTGTGGTGCTGGCACCAGAGCACCTCGGGCTGGGCGGCGCAGCGCACGATGCGGTGCGGGTCCTGCGTGTTCGGGCTGTCGGCCTGCTCGGGCGGCATGTAGGCGGCGCGCATGCCGTCGGCCTGCAGTTTCCAGCTCGTGCCGGCATCACGGCTGACCCACGCGCCGCCGCAGCTGATGCCGACCAGCAACTCGCCCGGCCGGGTCGAGTGCGGGCAGATCGAGTGGATCCCCGGCACGTCGTAGCCGCCGCCGAACCATTCGGCGCGGCCGGGCTGGCTCCACAGCGGCTCGTTGAGTTGCCACGACTCGCCGGCGTCAGTCGAGCGGAACAGCCCGCCCGGCAGCGTGCCGGCCCAGAGCGTGTCGCCGGCTCGTTCCATCGACCAGATTTGCACCAGCTTCCAGGCGACACCCGCGACCGGCTCGCCCTCGGGCTGCGACGGATACGCCGGCGCCGGCAGTTCGTGCCACGTGACGCCGGCGTCATCGGAGGCGTGCAGCTTGACGCCGAAGTGGCCGAGGTTGAGCGCCGCGAACATCCGCCCCGCGCCTTGCGGCGGCAACAGCATCGAGACCGGTTCGCCGAGAAAACTCACTCGCTCGATCGCCCACGCGCCGTCGCGCTGGCGCAACTCGAACAGGCCCTTGCGGGTCGCGACCCAGGCACGTTGTTCCATGACTTTCCTCCTTGCTATCCGCCCGACAGGGCCTGCATCACGTGCACCCGGCTGTCGGGCTGCAGCGCGTCGTCGAGTTTGACGCGCTCAGTGCAGCGCCGGCCGTCGATGAACGCGACGACATTGCCGCGCAGGTGCCCCTGATCGTCGAGCACATAGCCGCGCAGCCGCGGATTCGCCGCGAAAGCGGCGTCGAGCGCGGCGCGCAAAGTGGCGGCCGGTGCGTCGACCTCCGGCGTCTCGGTGAAACGCCGCAGCTGCTGGGTGAAAACGATGCGTGCCACCGGGCCATGATGCCGCGCGGCTGCGTCACAATCAATCGTGAAAGCCTGACCTCACAACATTCACAATCAGATCTGACGGAGACGACATGAACGGTTTGATGATGCAGCAGCCGCTGCTGATTTCTTCGCTGCTGGTCCATGCAGAGCGCCACCACGGCGACCAGGAAGTGGTCTCGCGCCGCACCGAAGGCGACATCCACCGCTACACCTACCGCGACCTCGCCGCGCGCTCGCGCCGCATGGCGAACGCGCTCGGCAAGCTCGGCGTGAAGTCGGGCGACCGCGTTGCGACGCTGGCCTGGAACGGCTACCGCCACATGGAGCTGTACTACGCCGTCTCGGGCTCGGGCGCGGTGCTGCACACGCTGAACCCGCGCCTGCACCCGGATCACGTCGTCTACATCGCCGACCACGCCGAAGACCAGGTGCTGTTCTTCGACATGACCTTTCTGCCGCTGGTCGAGGCCGTGGCCGGGCGCGTCAAGACCATCAAGACCTTCGTCGCGATGACCGATCGCGCGCACATGCCGAAGGAATCCAAGATCCCGAACCTGCTCTGCTTCGAGGACTTGGTCGACGCGAACAACGACACCTTCGAGTGGCCGAGCTTCGACGAGAACCTCGCCTCGTCGCTGTGCTACACCAGCGGCACCACCGGCAACCCGAAGGGCGTGCTCTACAGCCACCGTTCGACCGTGCTGCACACCTTCGCGATCGCGCTGCCCGATGCGCTGAACGTGTCGGCGCGCGACACGATCCTGCCGGTCGTGCCGATGTTCCACGTCAACGCTTGGGGCCTGCCGTACGCGGCCTGCATGATGGGCGCCAAGCTCGTGTTCCCGGGCGCGGGGCTCGACGGCAAATCGCTCTACGAACTGTTCGAGGCCGAGAAGGTCACGATCTCGGCCGGCGTGCCGACCGTGTGGCAAGGGTTGCTCGCCTACGTCGAAGCCAACGGCCTGAAGTTCTCGACCATGCGCCGCACCGTGATCGGCGGCTCGGCCT
>JAZJZJ010000053.1:0-26509 GCA_040389925.1 Pseudomonadota bacterium | reverse complement strand
CGCGACGATCTCGAAGTCGTTGTACGAGGTGTGCGTGAACGCGCCCTTGCCGTTCACGTCGCCGAGCGCCCAGACGCCGGGCACGTTGGTGCGCAGTTCGTCATCCACGCCGATGAAGCCGCGTGCGTCCGTGGCGATGCCGGCCGCGTCGAGACCGAGGCCGTCGGTGTTCGGCCGGCGGCCGACCGCGAGCAGCAGGTGGCTGCCGGTGATCGACCGCGCTGCGCCGTCGGCCTCGAACGCGACACGCACTTGGTCGCCGTCACGCGCCATCGCGAGGTTCTTCGCGCTGACGTGGACCTGAACGCCCTCGCCTTCGAGCAGCGCGCGCACCGCATCCGAGACGTCATCGTCCTCGCGCCCGATCAGCCGCGGGCCGGCCTCGATCACCGTGACAAGGCTGCCGAAGCGCCGGTACATCTGCGCGAACTCCAGCCCGATGTAGCTGCCGCCGATGATCACCAGGTGCTCGGGCAGAAAGTCGACCGCCATCATCGAGGTGTTCGTCAGGTACGGCAACTCGCGAATGCCCGGCCAGTCGGGCACGCTCGGTCGCCCGCCGACGTTGATGAAGATCTTCGGCGCGCTCAGTGTGTCGTCACCGACACGCACCCTGTTCGGCCCGATGAAGCGTGCCTCGCCGCGGATCGACGTCAGCGTCTTCATGCCGCCGAGCCAGTCGGTGAGGCCGGCAACCGATTGATTGACGACCGCGTCCTTGCGCGCCTTGACCGCGCGCATGTCGACGTTCACCTCGCCGACCTGAACCCCGAACCTGCCCGCGTCGCGCGCGACATGTGCGACGCGCGCGCTCGCGACCAGGGTCTTGGTCGGAATGCAGCCATCGTTGACACAGGTGCCGCCCAAGTGCTCGCGCTCGATCAGCGCGACGTTCATGCCGCGTTCGGCGAAGCGCGCCGCCAGAAACGGTCCGGATTGCCCGGCGCCGATGAAGATCGCATCGAAGCTCTTCTGCATCGCGGCCCCTCGAAGTGAAGCGGCTGACTCTACGCGCGCTTGCGCAAATTCAAGTCGGCGCGTCGACCAGGTCGTGGCTCAGATCGGCTGGCCGATCAAATCGTGACCCTGCGTGCCGACGATCTTCACGCGCGTGAACTCGCCGACCTTGAGCGTCTTCGAGGCCTTCTCCGGCGGCAGCAGCTTGACGCTGCCATCGATCTCCGGTGCATCGGCGTACGAGCGACCGACACCGCCCTTGCGGCCCAGTGCCGGTGCCGAATCGACCAGCACCTGCATCGTCGCGCCGACACGCTTCGCGAGCTTCGCGGCCGACACGGCTTCGGCCACCGCCATGAAGCGCGCGCGCCGCTCCTCGCGCAATTCGATCGGCAGCATGCCGGGCAGATCGTTCGCGGTCGCGCCGTTCACGGCCGAGTACGCGAACGCGCCGGCGCGGTCGATTTGCGCCTCGCGCATGAAATCGAGCAGGTGCTCGAACTCGGCCTCGGTCTCGCCCGGAAAACCGGCGATGAAGGTGCTGCGGATCACGATTTCGGGGCAGGTCTCGCGCCAGCGCTGCAGGCGCTCGAGATTCTTCTCGCCATTGGCCGGTCGTTTCATGCGCTTGAGCACATCGGGGTGCGAGTGCTGGAACGGCACGTCGAGGTAGGGCAGGATCGCCCCGCTCGCCATCAGCGGCAGGATCTGGTCGACATGCGGATACGGGTAGACGTAGTGCAGCCGCACCCACGCACCGTGTTTCGCCGCGAGTTCCGCGAGCTTCTCGCACAGATCGGTCATGTGGGTCTTGACCGGGCGGCCATCCCAGAAGCCGGTGCGGAACTTGACGTCGACGCCGTAGGCGCTGGTGTCCTGGCTGATCACCAGCAACTCCTTCACGCCGGCCTCGAACAGGCGCTGCGCCTCGCCGAGCACATCGCCGACGGGTCGCGACACGAGGTCGCCGCGCATGCTCGGGATGATGCAGAACGAGCAGCGGTGATTGCAGCCCTCGCTGATCTTCAGGTACGCGTAGTGGCGCGGCGTCAGCTTCACGCCTTGCGCCGGCACGAGGTCGATGAACGGGTCGTGCGGCTTCGGGCTGTGCAGGTGCACAGCGTCCATCACCTCGTTCGTGGCGTGCGGGCCGGTCACTGCGAGCACGCTGGGGTGCATCTTGCGCACGAGGTTGCCGCCATCGTCGCCAGCCTTCGCGCCGAGGCAGCCGGTGACGATGACCTTGCCGTTCTCGGCCAGTGCCTCGCCGATCGTGTCGAGGCTCTCTTTCACCGCGTCATCGATGAAGCCGCAGGTGTTGACGATCACCAGGTCGGCACCGGCAAAGGTCTTCGAAGTGTCGTAGCCCTCGGCGCGCAGTTGCGTCAGGATCAGTTCGGAATCGGTCAGCGCCTTCGGGCAACCGAGCGAGACGAAACCGATCTTCGGGGCGGGCTTGGCAGCGGGTGGCGAGGAACCGGGCGCGAGCAGGATGTCTTGTGTCATCCGGCGATTTTCGCCGATCACGGGCGCTGTGCCGCTCCGGCGACGATTTCGACCTCGATCGGGCTGCAGGGCAGCGCCAGCGGCACGTGCGCATCGCGTGGGCGCGCCGCCGCCTTCGCGCCGCCGGCGAACTGGTCGAACAGCGTCAAATGCGGCGTGACTTGGTAGCGGCCCGGCACGCTCAGGTCGAACGGCAACGCGAGGTCGACTTCGGCGCGCCGCGCACCGCCCGCCGCCAGCGAGAAATATTCGTCGGCCGACGGATCGCCGCGCTTCATCGCCGGCCCGCGGTACGGCACCGCGTTGCCGTCGCGCGCGACCTGCACGTAGGGCGCGAACCAGCCCTCGAACGGCGTATTCCATTCGAGCACGCGCAGCGGCGACGCACCGCGGTTCGTCAGCGTGAACGTGAGCCGCACCGGCTGGCCGACGACCACCCTGGCCGGCGCCTGCAAGGTGCATTGCAGGCCCGGGCCTGCGGCCGACAGTGCGGCGTCGCCGGTCAACACCAGCGCCGCCGCGACGACCGCCCGCACGCCATCAAGGCTGCGCCGGGGTGTTCTCGGCGAAGTATTCATGGCTGTCGGCGTTATCGAGCGCCTTGGCCGGGTCGCTGATCGCGAGCGCCTTCGCCGCGGTCTGGCCGTAGGCCCAGTCGTCGGTGCCGGCGACCACGTTGAAGTGCGACATCTCGTGGATCAGCGTGCCACCCTTCGAGTCGGTGCCGGTCATCGGTGCGTTCCAGAACGCGCCGCAGACGTAGATCTTGTACGGCTGCGTCGGGTACACGTAGGCGTACACGCTCGGCTTCTTGCACTTGCAGTCGAGCACCAGCGCCTGCGTCGTGAACGCGCTCTGCACGGCGACGAAGTGCGACTTCGCGGTGTTCCAGCCGGCGCTGCTGTAGGCACCGAACCAAGTCGTGTAGCGCGGCGTCGCCGATGGCGTGCCGCTCAGATAGGTCGTGGCGGTCGTGGCGTACGAGGTCGCGGCGTTCACGGCCTGCACCAGCAGGCCCTGCTGCGACGCAGAGCAGTTGCCGGTGTAGCTGATGCCCGAACCGCTCGGCGGCGGCGTAACCGGCTTGCTCATGCTGCGGCCTTCGAGCCACACGTAGACCGGCGCCGAGGCCAGCGTCGCCGCGTCGTCGTGCTTGCCGCGGCTGACGTACTCGATCGCGTAGCGGCCGCTTTGCGACAGGTCGTAGGCGCCGGTCAGCTCGACCTCGTAACTCAGGCTCGCGCCAGCCTCGAGCTTGACCTTGTCGGCGGCCTGCGGGGCGGTGCGCTTGACCAGCGGGCCGAGGTAGGCCACCGGCTGGTCGTCGCGGGTGATCTTGAACAGCGCGCCTTCGAGCTCGTCGCTCGGCAACTGCCACTTCAGCAGGTTCACCGGATGCCGGGCGGTGTTGGTGACGGTGACCGTGACGGTGACGTCGACATCGCCGCGCAGCACCGGGTTCGGCACCGACACCCGCACGTCGAGGTTGTCGCGCGGTGCGGCCTGCGCCGCCGCGCCGAGGGCAGCCATGGCCGCGATCACGGCCCATTGCTTGAAACGAGGCATGTGGTGTTCTCCCTGAAGCTGGTCTGTGCCGGTGCCTAAGCAGTTCCCGGACCATCCGGGTACCGGCCGGGCCACTCTAGGCAAGCCGCGCGGCCGACGCCACGGGGTCTCTACCGGGGCGAAGCGCACGCAGATGTTCGCTTCGGCGGCACCGCGCGGGTGTCCGGCGTGTCCGGACGAACTGTCCGCGGACAGGCTCCGAACCCAGTCGATCCGTGCAACCCATTGATTTCACTGGCAATTCTTGCTGCCGAACGCAGGCACGCGGCTTGCGCAAGCCAGCCCATGATTCGAGACACTTCTGCCCAGGACCGCCCGCTCGAAGCGCGTCCGTCACGCCGCCGCTTCGTGATCGGTGGCGTGATCGTCGCCTGCATCGCACTCGCTGCGGTCGCGTGGCCGACCATCCGCTCGATGGCGTCGGCCAACGCATCGGTCAGCGCCTCGCGCCTGACCACCGCGACGGTCGAGCGCGGCGCCTTCGTGCGCGATGTCGCCGCCGAAGGCAAGGTCGTCGCCGCGGTCAGCCCGACGCTCTACGCCATGTCGGCCGGCGCAGTGACACTCGCCGTCCACGCCGGCGACCGCGTCACGAAAGGGCAGGTGCTCGCGACAATCGACAGCCCCGAGTTGAAGGCGAAGCTCGCGCAGGAGCTGTCGAACGCCGACCAGATGCGCGCCGATGCGCTGCGCGCCGAGGTTGAGGCGCGCCAGCAGCGCGCCGCGCTGCAGAGCACGCGCGCCAACGCCGACATCGACCAGCGCACCGCCGAGAACGACCTCGCGCGCCAGCAGAAAGCGTTCGACGCCGGTGCGGTCGCCGGCATGCAGGTCGACAAGGCGCGCGATGCGCTGGAGAAAGCGCGCATCGCGCTGACCAGCGCCAACGCCGGCCTCGGCCTGAAGGAAGACAGCCTGAAGCTCGACGTGCAGGCGAAACAACTCGCGCATCAGCGCCAACTGCTGCTGGTGCGCGATCTGCAGCGCCAGATCGATCAGCTCGCGGTGCGTTCGCCGGTCGACGGCCAGGTCGGGCAACTCTTCGTCGCGCTCAACGCGAGCGTCGCGAAAGACGCGCAGCTGCTGTCCGTGATCGACCTCAGCGCACTCGAAGTGCAGATGCAGGTCGCCGAGAGCGCGGCGCGCGATCTGGCGATCGGCATGCCGGGCGACATCTCGGGCAACGGCAAGGTCTGGCAGGGCAAGGTCAGTTCGATCTCGCCCGAGGTCGTCAACAACGAGGTCGCTGCACGGCTGCGCTTCGACGGCGCGACGCCCGATCAACTGCGCCAGAACCAGCGCCTGTCGGTGCGCGTGCTGCTCGATCGCCGCGCCGATGTGCTGACGGTGCGCCGTGGCGCCTTCGTCGAGGAATCGGGCGGCGCCTACGCCTATGCGCTGCGCGACGGCATCGCCGAGAAGCGGCCGATCCGGCTCGGCGCGCGCAGCGTCGAGAAGGTCGAGATCGTCGACGGCCTGAAGCCCGGCGACGAGATCGTGATCGGCGGTGCCGATGCCTTCCAGGGCGCCGCGCGGGTCGCGGTCAGCCGCTGATCGCTGTCTCAACGCCTGTTCACTCACCTCCCAGAGAAATCACCATGCTCAAAATGACCGGCCTGTCGAAGGTCTACCGCACCGAAGTGGTCGAGACCTACGCGCTGCGCGAGTTCGACATCCACGTCAAGGCGGGCGAGTTCGTCGCCGTCACCGGCCCGTCGGGCTCGGGCAAGACGACCTTCCTGACGATCGCCGGCATGCTCGAAACCTTCAGCACCGGCAGCTACCAGCTCGACGGCGTCGAGGTGCGCGCACTCGACGACAACGCGCGCTCGCGCATCCGCAACGAGAAGATCGGCTTCATCTTCCAGGCCTTCAACCTGATCCCGGATCTGAACGTGTTCGACAACGTCGACGTGCCGCTGCGCTACCGCGGCATGAGGGCGGCCGAGCGCAAAGACCGGGTGATGAACGCGCTCGAGCGCGTCGGCCTCGCGTCGCGCGGCAGACACCATCCGGCGGAGCTCTCGGGCGGCCAGCAACAGCGCGTCGCGATTGCGCGCGCGCTCGCCGGCAGCCCGCGCCTGCTGCTCGCCGATGAGCCGACCGGCAACCTCGACAGCCAGATGGCGCGCAGCGTGATGGAGCTGCTCGAAGAGCTGCACCGCGAAGGCGCGACCATCGTGATGGTCACGCACGACCCGCAACTCGCGGCACGCGCGCAGCGCAACGTGCATGTGATCGACGGCCAGGTCGTCGATGTCTCCGACGAGTTGCGTCTCGCGACCGCGTGACCGCGTGATGCGAACCAGACTCCACGCCACCGTGCTCGCGATCCTGCTCGCCGCATCGGCGAGCGCCGCGCGCGCGACCGACCTGCTCGACGCCTACCGCCTCGCGCGCCGCGCCGACCCGGTGCTGTCGGCCGCCGATGCAGCGCGCCGCGTCGCCGACGAAGGCGTTGTCCAGGCGCGCGCGCCGCTGCTGCCGCAAGCGTCGGCCGGTGTCGGCTTCAACCAGACGCACGATGGCACCGAGCCCGACGGCCGCCACCGCTCGCGCGACATTTCGGCCAGCGTCACCCAGGTCATCTACGACGGCAGCCTGCGTGCCCAACTCGGTGCCGCGCGCTCGCAAGCCGATGCGCAGGCCGCCACCTTGCGCGCCGCCGAGCAGGCACTGTGCGTGCGCGTCGCTGCCGCCTACTTCGATGTGCTGAGCGCAGCCGACAGCCTCGCGAACCTCGAAGCCGTCGAAGACGCGTACCGCCGCCAAGCCGAGCAGGCCGACCAGCGTTACCGCAACGGCTTGTCGGCGATGGTCGACGTCGACCAGGCCCGCGCGTACCACGCGAACGCCACCGCGCGCACGATCGACGCGCGCACCGTGCTCGCCGATGCGCGCGAGGCGCTGGCCGAGATCACCGGCGCGCCCGCCGGCAGCTTGAAGACGCTGCAGACCGACCTGCCGCTCGTGCCGCCCGCACCGGCCGACCCGCAGGCCTGGGTCGAGCGCGCGCTCGGGCAGAACCCGACGCTGCTCGCGCAGCAACGCAGCATCGACGCGGCCGAGCGCACGATCGATGCGGCCCGCGCCGGCCACTTGCCGACCGTGACGGCGGGTGTCGGCGTCGGCCGATCGTCGCTCTGGCCGACCGGCGCCGGCAGCGATCCGTCGAATGGCCGCACCGTGACGAGCGCCGGCGTGCTGCTGACGGTGCCGCTGTTCAGCGGCGGCGCGGTCGACTCGCGCGTGCGCCAAGCCCATGCGCAGCGCGACGGCGCGCGCGATGCGCTCGTGCAGCGCCGCCGTGCACTCGCCCGCGAGACGCTCGCGCAATACCGCAGCGTGCTCGCCGGCATCGGCCAGATCGAGGTCAGCACGGTCGCCACCGCCGCAGCGCGCAAGGCGCTCGAATCGACGCGCGTCGGCCTCGGCCTGGGCACGCAGACGATGACCGACCTGCTGCTGGCGATCCAGACCCTTTCGGGCGCACAAGACGCGCTCTCGCAAGCCCGCCACCGCTACGTCGTCTCGCGCCTGCTGCTGCAGCAGGCAGCCGGCGTGATCGGCGAATCCGATCTCGCCAGCGTCAACGCGCTGCTGCACTGAAAGCCCGCCATGTTCGCCTACCACCTCGACCTGGCCCTGCGCAGTCTGAAGCGCAGCCCTGCCCTGACCGTGCTGATGGTGCTCGCGATCGCGATGGGCATCGGCGCCAGCATGACGACGTTGACGATCTACACCGCACTCGCCGGCGACCCGCTGCCGCAGCGCAGCGCCCGCGTCTTCCACGTGCAGGTCGACCCGCGGCCGATGGAGGACTACGCACCCGGCGTCGAGCCCGAGCCGCAGCTCACGCGCTTCGACGCCGAAGCGCTGCTGCGCGACGCGCGCGGGCAACGCCAGGCGATGATGACCGGCGGCCGCGTCGTGCTGATGCCCGAAGGCGCCGACGCCACGCCGTTCGTCTCGGATTCGCGCTACGCCTCGGCCGATTTCTTTCCGATGTTCGATGTGCCGCTGCGCTTCGGCCGCAGCTGGAGCGCGGCCGAAGACAGCGGTCGCGAGCGCGTCGTCGTGATTTCAAGCAGCCTGAACCAGCGCCTGTTCGGCGGCGCGAACCCGGTCGACCGCAGCGTGCGCATCAACGAGACGCAGTTCCGCGTGATCGGTGTGATCGGCGACTGGCAGCCGACACCGTACTTCTTCGACCTGAACGTCGGCCGCTACCGCGAGCTCGAAGGCGTGTTCATCCCGTTCTCGACCGCCATCGAACTGAAGCTCGGCCGCTCCGGCTCGACCACCTGCTTTGGCGACGTCGCGACCTCCGACGCCACCGCGCTGGCCGCGCCCTGCGTCTGGATCCAGTACTGGGTTCAGCTCGACGACGCCGCGAAGGTGCGCGCGTACCGCGAGTACCTCGACCGCTACGCCGAGCAGCAGCGCGCCGCCGGCCGTTTCGCGCGCCCGCCGAACGCGCGCCTGCGGCCGGTGATGGTCTGGCTCGACCAGCAGCGCGTGGTGCCGGCCGACGCGCAACTGCAGGTCTGGCTGGCGCTCGGGTTTTTGCTCGTGTGCCTGGTCAACACGGTCGGGTTGCTGCTCGCGAAATGCCTGCGGCGCGCGCCCGAGATCGGCGTGCGGCGCGCGCTCGGCGCGTCGAAGCGCGCGATCTTCGCGCAGTTTCTTGTCGAAGCCGGGTTGATCGGCCTGCTCGGCGGGCTGCTCGGGTTGGTGTTCGCCGGCATCGGCCTGTGGCTGGTGCGCAGTGACACGCAGAGCCTGCCGCAAATGCTGTCGGTCGACTGGCCGATGCTGCTCGCCGGCTTCGGGCTCGAACTCGTCGCCACGCTGATCGCCGGCCTGCTGCCGGCCTGGCGCGCCTGCCAGGTGACGCCGGCGCTGCAGTTGAAGTCGCAGTGATTGCGCATCCTCCAGGGAACCTCGCCATGCACCTCCGACCGATCCTCTCCACGCTGATGCGCCACAAGATCGCCGCGGCGCTCATCGTGCTCGAGATCACGATCACGTTCGCGATCATCTGCAACGCCGTCTTCCTGGTCTCGAACCGGCTCGAGCGGGCCGCCAAGCCGTCCGGCCTGGTCGAGTCGGAACTGGTGCGCATCCAGATGACCAGCGTCGGCGCGAGCGCGCGGCAAAACGAACGCGCGCAGACGCAGGTCGACCTGGCCGCGTTGCGTGAACTCGGCGGCGTAACGCACGCGACCGTGACGAACCAGATGCCGTTCGGCAACTCGTCGACCAGCAGCTCGGTCGGCCTCGCGCCCGACTTCGGCCGCCAGGTCATCAGCCCGTCGGCCTACTACGCCGGCGAAGACTTCATCGCGACCACCGGTGTCAGGCTGATCGCAGGGCGCGACTTCAGCCCCGGCGAGTATGTCGACGCGACCGATGTGCTCGAGCGCGAACCCGCGACGGCCGTGCCCGCGATCATCCTGAACCGCCAAACCGCCGAGCGACTGTTCCCCGGCGGGCAGGCGCTGGGCAAGTCGGTGGGCATTTACGACAGCCAGAGCGTCGTCGTTGGGGTCGTCGACGAGCTGATCCCGCCGAACAGCGTGCGATCGAGCTTGCCGTACGCGATGATCCTGCCGATGCGCGTAACGCACGGCCGCGGCGAGTACCTGCTGCGCGTCGAGCCGGGCCGGCAGGACGAGGTGCTGAAGGCCGCCGTCGCAACGCTGAACCGCGTCGGCCCGGGTCGCCTCGTGCGCGCCCAGCAGCGCTACGAGGCGCTGCGCGAGCGCTACTTCAAGCAGGACATGAACATGGCGATCCTGCTCGGCGCCGTGTGCGCGGCGCTGCTGGTGGTCACCGCCCTGGGCATCGTCGGCCTCGCGAGCTTCTGGGTCCAGCAGCGCACGCGCATGATCGGCACCCGCCGCGCGCTCGGCGCCACGCGCGGTCAGATCATGCGCTACTTCCAGACCGAGAACCTGCTGCTCACCGGCATCGGCATCGCACTCGGCGTGGCCGGCGCGTATGCGATCAACCAGCTGCTGATGACGCACTACGAACTGGCGCGCCTGCCGGTGATGTACCTGCCGATCGGCGCGGTGTTGCTGGTGGTGCTCGGGCAGATCGCGGTGTTCGGGCCGGCGCGGCGCGCCGCGGCGCTGCCGCCGGTGGCGGTGATGCGCGGAGCATGAGCAGCTTGCGGCGGGCCTGGTGCCGGGCCGCTCCATGGGCCACGAAGAGGCCCACCTTGTGGACCTCGTGGGCCCGCATCCCCTCGGGGGATCGACCGACGTACTTGGCGGTCGAGGGGCGGTCATGACGCGTGGACAATCAGGGTCCATGCCCACGGTCCTGATCATCGACGACAACCCCGGCGTCGGCGAGGCGCTGTCACTGCTGCTCTCGCTGCACGGCATCGCGGCGCGCGTGGCGCTGAGCCCGGGCGAAGGCCTCGCGTTGCTCGACCGCGAGCCGGTCGAGCTGGTGATCCAGGACATGAACTTCAGCGCCGACACGACCTCGGGCGACGAAGGCGTGGCGCTGTTCCGCGCGATCCGCGCGCGCAATGCCGACCTGCCGGTGATCCTGCTGACCGGCTGGACGCGGCTCGAATCCGCGGTCGAACTCGTCAAGGCCGGCGCCGCCGACTACCTCGCGAAGCCGTGGGACGACGCGAAGCTGCTCGCCAGCGTGCAGAACCTGATCGAGCTCGGCGAGTCGACCCGCGAACTCGCGCGCACCCGCCACGAGCGCCGCGCGCGCCGCGACGCACTCGCGCAGCGGCACGCGCTCGGCGGGCTGGTGTTCGCATCCGACTCGATGACGAACACGCTCGACCTCGCCTGCCGCGTCGCGCGCTCGAACGTGCCGGTGTTGATCACCGGGCCGAACGGCGCGGGCAAGGAGCGTGTCGCCGCGATCGTGCATGCGAACTCGGCGGTGCAACGTGGCCCGTTCATCGCGCTGAACTGCGGCGCGCTGCCGGCTGACCTGATCGAGGCCGAACTGTTCGGCGCCGATGCCGGTGCGTTCACCGGCGCGCACAAGGCGCGCGACGGCCGCTTCGAGGCCGCCGACGGCGGCACGCTGTTCCTCGACGAGATCGGCAACCTGCCGCTCGCCGGTCAGGCCAAGCTGCTGCGCGTGCTCGAGACCGGTCGCTACGAACGGCTCGGCTCCAGCCGCACGCGCGAGGCGCGGGTGCGCATCGTCAGCGCGACGAATGCCGACCTGAAGGCGATGCTGCGCAGCGGTGCGTTTCGCGAAGACCTGTACTACCGGCTCAACGTGATCGAGGTCCACATCGCGCCGCTGGCCGAGCGCCGCGACGACGTGCTGCCGCTGGCCGAACACTTTCTCGCCGGCCGCGCAAGGCTCGGCGAGGCGGCGCGCGCCGCGCTGCTCGCGCACGCGTGGCCGGGCAATGTGCGCGAGCTGAAGAACGCGATCGAGCGAGCCGCGTTGCTGGCCGGTGGCGAGATCGTCACGCCCGAGCTGCTCGGGCTGCAGGCGAACGAGGCGCATGGCGCTGCCCGCAACCTCGACGAGCCGAGCCGCGAAGCGATCGTCAGCGCGCTCGCGCAGGCCGATGGCGTGGTGAGCCGCGCGGCGCAGTCGCTCGGCCTGTCGCGCCAGGCGCTGTACCGGCGCATGGAGCGCTACGGCCTGATCGCCACGGGCCAGGGCCAGAGCGCGTAGCACGTGTCCCGATGCGTCTGAACAGCCTGCGCCTGCGCCTGATCCTCGCGCTGCTGGTCGCCGCGCTGCTCGGCGCGCTGGTCTCGGCCGCGATCGTCGCGCCGTCGTTGAATGCGTGGCTGCGGCTCGTGCCAACCGGCGACGCGCCGTTCACCGCCGTCGCAATCGCCGTCGCCACCGGGCTGCTGCTCGCGATCGTCATGGCCGGCGCATTGCTGGCACCGCTGCGCCGCCTGCTGCGTTCGCTGCGCACGATCGTGCTCAGCTACCGCGACGGCGACTTCGGCGTCTCGATCGCGCCGCCGCGGGTGGCCGAACTCGCCGAGCTCGCGCAATTGCACAGCGCACTCGGCCACGCGCTGCGCGACCAGCGCCAGCATCTGGCGCAGCGCGAGCTGCTGCTCGACACCGTGGTGCAGAACACGCCAGTCGCGCTGGTGCTGACCGACGCGCGCGATCGCGTCGCCTATGCCAACATCGCCGCGCGCCAACTGCTGGGCGCCGGTCGCAGCCTGGAGGGCAGCGACTTTCGCGCGCTGCTCGCGGCCACACCTGCAGCGCTGCAGCAGGCCGTCGCGGCCGGCGAAGACACGATCTTCGGCGTCGACGTCGACGGCCAGGACGAAACCTTCCACCTCTCGCAGCGCGGCTTTCGGCTGCAAGGCCTGCCGCATCGGCTGCATCTGTTCCGCCGCATCACGCGCGAGCTCTCGCGCCAGGAGGTCGCGACCTGGAAGCGTGTGATCCGTGTCATCAGCCATGAACTGAACAACTCGCTCGCGCCGATTTCGTCGCTCGCGCATTCGGGTGCCGAGCTGGCGCGGCGTGGTGACGTGGCACGCCTGCCCGAGGTGTTCGAGTCGATCGGCCAGCGCGCACGCCACCTGCACGGCTTTCTCGATGGCTACGCCGATTTCGCGCGGCTGCCGGCGCCGCGTGCGGCGGCGGTCGCGTGGTCGCCGTTTCTCGACACGCTGCGCGCGCACGCCGCGTTCCGCCTCGAAGGCAACGCGCCGGCCGAGCCCGGCTGGTTCGATGCCGCGCAAATCGAGCAGGCGCTGCTCAACCTGCTGAAGAACGCGCACGAGTCGGGCAGCGCCGCCGACGCGGTGGCACTGAAGGTCACACAGAGCGCCGCCGAGCAGCGCATCGAGGTGGTCGATCGCGGCAGTGGCATGAGCGAGGCGGTGCTGGCGCAGGCGCTGCTGCCGTTCTACTCGACCAAGCGCGACGGTACCGGATTGGGCCTGGCGCTGGTGCGCGAGATCGTCGAGGCACACGGCGGGCGCATCGCACTCGCGAACCGCGAAGACCGTGGCTTGCGTGTGAGCCTGACCTTGCCGCGCCGGCGCGGCGCGGCCGACGCGGCGCTCAGCGCTTCGGCGGCGGCTTGAAGCCGGGCATGCCCGGGAACAGGGCACCGGCCTGCGTGGCCATCTGCTCCTGCATCTGCGTGAACATCTTGCGCGACTGTTCGAGGTAGTTGCCCATCAGGCCCTGCACCACCGGCGCCTGGCCGCTGAGAAACTGCGACCACATCTCGGGCGTCTGCGCGCCGGGGTCGAGCAGACCCTTCGACTGCTCGGCCAAGCGCGACTGGATGTCGGTGAAGGTCTGCAGGTTCTTCTCGAGGTACGATCCCATCATGCCCTGCATCGAGTGGCCGTAGAAGCGGATGATCTGCGCCAGCATCGGCGCCGAGAACATCGGCACGCCGCCGCTCTCTTCCTCGAGAATGATCTGCAGCAGGATGCTGCGCGTGAGGTCTTCGCCGGTCTTGGCGTCGCGCACCTCGAAGCTCTCGGCCGAGAGCACCATCGCCTTCACGTCGGCCAGCGTGATGTAGCTGCTGAGCTGGGTGTCGTACAGGCGCCGGTTCGGGTACTTCTTGAGAACGCGCAGGCCGGTGACGGGCGCGGCGGCGGCCGCAGGCGGCGCCGGCGCGGCGCTCGCCTCGGTCTTGACTGCGCGGCGGGACTGGGCCATTCGGCGACTCCTTGATCAATGTGCAACTGCACAACGATTCTAGAAGTGCGCACGAATGTGACCCGATGGGGTTTCCCCCCTGACCCGCCCCTCATTGGCCCGAATGAGGCTCAGGGCTGGTACTTCCACGCACCGTTCTCGATCTTGACCATCACGCGCGCGCGCTGGTCGAGTCCGAGGTGGTCGGTCGGCGACATGTTGAAGATGCCGTGCGCGCCATGCACTTCCTTCGTGTTCTCGAGCGCATCGCGCAACGCGGTGCGGAACTCCTGCGTGCCCGGCTTGGCCTTCTTCAGCGCGTTGGCCACCGCCACCTGCATCAGCATGCCGGTGTCCCAGGCGTGCGCGCCGAAGGTCGAGACCGAGCCCTTGCCGTACATCGCCTCGTACTTCGCGACGTAGTCCATCGCCGACTTCTTCACCGGATGATCGGCCGGCAATTGGGCCGCCACGAGCACCGGGCCGGACGGCAGCAGCGTGCCTTCGACGTCCTTGCCACCCACGCGCAGGAAGTCGTTGTTGGCCACCCCGTGGGTCTGGTAATACTTGCCGGTGTAGCCGCGCTCTTTCAGCGCCCGCTGCGGCAGCACCGCCGGCGTGCCCGAGCCGGCGACGAGGATCGCATCCGGCTTGGCCGCGACGATCTTCAGCACTTGGCCGGTCACCGAGGTGTCGGTGCGCGCGTAACGCTCGTTCGCGACGATCGTCAGCCCCTTCAGCGCCGCGGCCTTCGCGAACTCCTGGTACCAGCCTTCGCCGTAGGCGTCGGCGAAGCCGATGAAACCGACCGTCTTGACGCCGCTGTCGGCCATGCTGGTGGCGATCGCGAGCGACATCATGATGTCGTTCTGCGGCGTCTTGAAGACCCACTTGCGCTTGGCGTCCATCGGCTCGACGATGCGCGCCGAGGCCGCCATCGAGATCATCGGCGTCTGGTTCTCGGCCACCACGTCGATCATCGCCAGCGAGTTCGGCGTGACGGTCGAGCCCAGGATGATGTCGACCTTGCTCTCGGTGATCAGCTTGCGCGTGTTGCTCACCGCCATCGTGGTGTCGGAGGCGTCATCGAGCACGATGTAGTTGATCTTCTGACCACCGATGGTCTGCGGCATCAGCGCGATCGTGTTCTTCTCGGGGATGCCCAGCGATGCGGCCGGGCCGGTGGCCGACACGGTCACGCCGACATTGACGTCGGCGTGCGCCAGCGTGGCAGCGGTCAGCGCGGCGGCCAGGGCGATCAGGGATTTCTTCAGTTTCATGGATGTCTCCGTCTTGGGGGTTTCAGAACGATCGAGGAAGGGATGGATTCGACCAGGCGTACCGCGTTCAGCCCGCCGAAGAAAAGATCGGCGACGATCGGCGCCATCGCCGCATGGGTCAGCTTGCCCCCGGGCTGCAACCAGGTGAACATCCAGTTCATCATCCCGAACAGCAGCATCGTCAGCGGCTTGTGCAACTCGCTGTCGCGCAGGTCGGGCCGCAGTTCGGCGATGGTCTCGGCAAAGGCCGCGACGACGCTGCGCTGACCGTCGAGCACGCGGGCGCGATCATCCGGTTCGAGAAACTTGACGTCCTCGGTCAGCACACGATGGGCCGGCTGCGCGTCGGCGTACACCTCGAGAAAGCTGACGATCAACTCGTGCAGTCGGGCCCGGGGCTCGAGTTCGCGCTGCCGGGTCTGCTCGACCAGCGCCTGCAGCCGGTGAATGTGGTCTTCGGCGATCTCGACCAGCAGCTGGTACTTGTCGCGCACGTAGTGGTACAGCGACGGTTTCGACATCCCGCAGGCGAGCGCGACCTGGTTCATCGAGGTGGCGGTGTAGCCCTGGCGCGCGAACAATTCCGCTGCGCGCACGAGGATCTGCTCGCGCTGCGTGTCGTAGCCGGGGGCGCGACCGCGCGGCATCAGCGGTCCGAGAACACCGCGGGCCGCTTCGCGATGAACGCGGCCACGCCTTCGAGGTAGTCGTGCGCGGCGCTCAGCTTGCTCTGCCACGCACCTTCATGGCCGAGCGCGTCGGCGTAGCTCAGGTGCATCGCGGCATCCATCGCGGCGCGGGTGGCGACCAGCGCGGCGGTCGGCATCGCGGCCATGCGCGCGGCCGTCGTGCTCACCTCGTCCGCAAACACCGCGTCGTCAACGCACTTCCAGATCAGCCCGATGCGCTGCGCCTCGTCGGCCGGCAGCTTGTCGCCGGTCATCGCGAGCGCCAGCGCGTTGGCACGACCGACCAGCCGCGGCAGCAGCCAGGTGCCGCCGGCATCGGGAACCAGGCCGATCTTCGAGAAGGCCTGGATGAAACTGGCCGAGCGCGCGGCGATCACCAAATCGCAGCCGAGCGCAATGCTCGCACCGGCGCCTGCCGCCACGCCGTTCACCGCCGCGATCACCGGAACACGCAGGTTTCGCAGGTGCAACGCCAGCGGCTTGTAGAAGCGTTCGATCACGTCGCCGACATCGGTCGGCTTGGCGCCCGGCGTCAGGTCGGGCGCGACGGCGGGGTCGGCCAGATCCTGGCCGGCGCAAAAGCCACGGCCGGCGCCGGTCAGCACCAGGCAACGCACGCTCGCGTCGGCGTCGACCGCGACCAACGCCGCGGCGAGTTCGGCGTGCATCGCGGACGTGAAACTGTTCAGCGCTTTCGGCCGATTCAAGGTGAGCGTGCGCACCGCACCCGCTTGCGTGCTCAGCACCAGAGGTTCTGACATGGGACTCTCCTGCATGCCGGTCGATGCGACTCGCGTCGCGATGGCGCGAAACATACTCGACCGACCGGTAGGTAAAGTCTAGTGCGAATCCGGCCCAATCCACACCGCCTCGACCGAGGGCTTTCCCGCAGGGCGCGGCGCCGCCAGAAGCTTCGTCAATCAACCCTTGCGCGCCGCCTCGATCGCGGCGATGTCGATCTTGTGCATGGTCATCATCGCGTCGAACACGCGCTTGGCCGCGGCGCGGTCGGCGCCGTTGATCGCATCGATGAGCACCCGCGGCGTGATCTGCCACGACAGCCCCCATCGATCCTTGCACCAGCCGCATGCGCTTTCCTGGCCGCCGTTGTCGACGACGGCATTCCACAAGCGATCGGTTTCGGCCTGGTCGTCGGTTGCGATCTGAAACGAGAAAGCCTCGCTGTGCTTGAACTGCGGACCGCCGTTCAGTCCGATGCACGGGATGCCGACGACGGTGAAGTCGACCACCAGGACGTCGCCTTGCTTGCCGTCCGGGTAGTCGCCCGGTGCGCGGTGGATGGCGCCGACGGCGCTGTCCGGAAAGGTTTTGGCGTAGAAGGTTGCCGCGTCGACGGCGCTGCCGTCAAACCACAGACACAGAGTGTTCTTGCTGACCATGCGATTTCTCCTGAAGCATTGTTGTCGATCGCCGAGCCGCCGTCCTGCCTGACGCGGTCAGGAGAGGATCGCCGTGACGTGGCTCGGAAACACGATCTCCACGTCACTGAGTTCGAACGATTTGGCGACCATGCGGCCGTGTTCGGCCATCTTGCGATAGCCCGCATGTCGAGCTTCATCGCGCGTGCGCGCCGACCATGCGCACCGGCTCGCAGAGCAGATCGAGCGTCCTCGGCGCGAAATTGACGTCTGTCGGACTGGCCCGATGTCGCTGCAGGGATTCGCCGACGCCCGCGCGCTGGCGGATGCGCGCGAACTGCCTGCGCGTCGCGCGGAAGTCGAGATCGGCGGCTCGTGGGTCGGCGGCTCCTTCACCGGATCGGGATGCTCGGGGCGCATCGGGTCACGGACCGGCACGACGTCGGGCGCCGGCGCCGGCGGCATTGGTGGCGGGCGGTTCGGGTTGGTGTCCGGGACCGTCGGCGGCTCGATGTGGTCGAACTGGATCATCATGAGACCTCCCCGGGTTTGAAGTCGAGCGCCCTCATCGCCTTCGCAAGCGATTGCCGCGAGGATGCGAACGCGCCCCACGGCTCGTTGCCGTGCGCCAATCGGCCGTCGATGTTGCGCAGGTTCCAGTGCGCGCCGCCGTCGACCTGCGCGAGCTCGCTCCAGGCGATCGGCACCGAGACGCCGAGCCCCGGCCGCGCGCGCCGACGCGAGCAGCTCGGCCGGATCGCCGGCGAACGCGTCGCTGAAACGGATCGGCGAATCCGGCGGCGCGGGGATCAGCGTGCGCAAGCGCTCGCGCCGCGCCACCAGCGGCTGCGAGCGCAGATCCTCGCCGGCGTGAAACGGCAGGTCGAACACGAAGTAGCGCAAGGCGCCGGTGCGCTTCGCGTCGAACGCGTTCTGCAGCGCCTGGAAGTCAGGCACGCCGTTGGCATCGAGAACGACGAGCTCGCCGTCGAGCCAACAAGGTGCGAGCTTCAGCGCACGAATCACGTCGAGGAGCGGCGCCAGCCGGCTCGACCAGTCGTTGCCGTTGCGCGTGAAGCACTGCACCGAGTGGCCGTCGACCCGCGTCAGCAGCCGGTAGCCGTCGAACTTGATTTCGTAGAGCCAGTCGTCGCCGGGCGGGATCGAATCGACCAGGGTCGCGAGCTGCGGCGCGAGCGCGGGCGGCAGTGCGGCGGGCGGCTTCGTGATCACGCTGTCGGGTTCGGCGGTCAGCACATCGAACGCGTCAGCATCGCGCGCCGCGTCGTCGCGCTCTTTCATCAGCAGCCAGCTCGGTTGACGTTCGCCGTCGCGCGGCTTCATGCGCACGAGTGCCCAGCGGCCGCGCAGTTTCGCACCGTCGAGGTCGAACTTCAGGTGGCCATCACGCAAGCCCTTGCGCGCATCGCCGACCGGCGACCACACCCCGCGGTCCCAGACGATCACCGTGCCGGCGCCGTAATGCTTCGGCGGGATCGTGCCCTCGAAGCCGGCATACGCCAGCGGGTGGTCTTCGACCTGCACCGCCATCCGTTTGACTGACGGATCGAGGCTCGGCCCCTTCGGCACGGCCCAGCTCTTCAGCGTGCCGTCGAGCTCGAGCCGGAAGTCGTAGTGCAGGCTGCGCGCGGCGTGCTTCTGGACCACGAACGAGAGGCGCTCCGCCGAGCGGGCGAGCGCGCCGCGCGGCTCCGCGGTGTGCGCGAAATCGCGCCTGCGGTGGTACTCGGCGAGCGCGTGCGATGTCGCCATCGGAGGCTCAACCCGCGCGCTTCTTCTTCGCCGGCGCGGACTTCGCCGGCGCGCTCCTGGTCGGCGCCTTCCCGGCCGCCGTGCCGCCCTTCAGGCTGCGTTTGAGCAACTCGGTCAGGTCGATGATGTCGGCCGACTTCGACGCCGGCGCCTCGGCCGCCTCCGGCTGCGCGACGGCCTCGGTCTGGCCGGCCGCGACCTTGCGGTGCACCAGCGCCATCACTTCGTCCTTGAACGAATCGCGGTAGTCGTCGGCCTTGAACGGTTTGGTCATGTCGCCGACGAGTTGCGCCGCCATTTTCAGTTCGGCCTCGCCGAGGCCGACCGCCCTGGTTCCTTGGGCGGGCAGGTTGAGGTCGGCCCACGACTTGATGTCGGCGCCCCAGCGCAGCAGGTTCAGCACCAGCGCCGGCCCAACCGGCACGAGCGCGGCCAGGTGCTGCCTGGTCTGAATCACGACGCGCGCCACGCCGATGCGCCGCGTCTTCAGCAGCGTCTCGCGCAGCAGCGCATACACCTTCGCGCCCTTGGCCGCAGGCGCCAAGTAGTACGGCCGGTCGAGGTAGACGAACGGGATCTCGTCGGCCGACACGAAGGCCTCAATGTCGATCGACTGGGTCGACTGCGGGTACGCGGCGGCGATCTCCGCGTCGGTCACCACGACGTAGTGGCCGTCTTCGACCGCCACGCCCTTGACGATGTGCTCTTTCGTGATCTCCTTGCCGGTCTTCTTGTTGACGCGCTTGTAGCCGACCGGGTCCATGCTGCGCTTGTCGAGCCAGTCGAAATCGATCGCGTGGTCAGTGGTCGCAGTGTGCAGGCTCACCGGGATGTGCACGAGCCCGAAGCTGATCGCGCCTTTCCACAGGATGCGGGAGCCGGTGGCCATCGCGGGCGCCTCAGTGCAGTTTGAAGCAGCGCACGCGGTGGTCGGCCGAAGGCTGCGGGACGACGGCGCGCAGCATGCCGTCGCCGGGGCACGGGCATTCGCTGGCCGAGCGCAGCAGGCTGTCGACGATGAAACCGTCCTCCTCGATCACTTCGCCGAGCAGTTGCTGATCGCCGTCGAAGAGCAAGGCGCGCGGTGTGTCGTTCAGCAGCAGGAGAAATTTGGCGGGTGTGTTCATCACTCGGATGCTCGGGCCGCGGCCGCGCCGCAGCCAGTCCGCGCAAGCCGATTCGGCTGTCGGAAAGCGCCTACGGGGGCAGTTTCAGCGCAACGTGCACACGCTCGGCACGATTTCGGGAGTCGCATTTCAACGCATTTTCAAGTTTGTGCGACCATCTGCGGCAAGCGTGCCGTCGCCCCCCCACTTGTGGGTTGCCCGGCGCCTGCCGACTGATTCACAATTGGTCACGTCCTTATGCGACCTCGCCGCGTGCCGAGGCCAACCGCGAGCCCATCGACCGACATGGAACCCACCTATTTCGCCCAGTACCGCGGCTTCGAGTTTCAATGCTCGCCGGAGCGCATCGGCGAAAGTGCGTTCGCGCCGAGGCTCGTGATTTACGACTCAGTCGAATCTGTCACCGTCGAGATTCCGCTCAGCGTGCCGTCGTCCCCGTTCACGGATCCGACCGTCGCCGCGCACTTGGCCTTTGCCCAAGGCCGGCGCTGGGTCGATGGCGGATACGACGCCGCCGAGGCGGCGGCGGCCGGTCGCGGGCCGCAGTTGCTCGAGCACTGATCCGGGTTCAGAACCAAAAAGGGGGCGCCGCGAGCGCCCCTTCTTTTTTTGCCAACGCAGTCAGACCGGTGCGTCGTCGGCCGCGGGCTGCTCCGGGTCGAACGGGGCCACGCCGAGACGCTGGCGCGTGCGTTCCAAGTCTTGCGCCAGTTTCGCGACCTTGCGGCTCAGCGTCACCCAGTTGCGGATGCCGTCGTTGACCGGGTCCATCGGGTAGTAGACCTTGTGGTCCTTGTCCTTCGAGGCCGAGATCGCGAAGCGGACCAAGTCGTTCAGCTCGAACGCATAGTCGATCATCAGGCGGCGGGTTTCGGCGGCATGCGCGTCGATCAGCGCTTGGCGGTGCGGCGTCATTTCCAAGGACGGACTCCCGAAAGGAAAAGAGCCCGCCCCTTGCGGGGCAGGCTCTTGACTGTCGACGTATGTTCCAAGCAGGGCTTGGTGGGCGATGAGAGGGTCGAACTCCCGACATCCTCCACGTCAAAGAGGCGCTCTACCACTGAGCTAATCGCCCGAGCCCTCCACTATAGCAGAGATTACTTGCGCCGAACCGAGCGCACCCCGGTGATGCGGCCCGCGAGGCCCAGCACATGGGCCAGCCGCGCCGCGTCGGCAACCTCGATCGTGAAAGTCATCCAGGCGGTGCCTCCGCCTGAATCCTTCACCGACCGGGTCTTCACGCCCGTGACGTTCATCTTCTCCTTCGCGAACAGCTCGGAGATGTCGCGCAGCAGCCCTTGTCGATCGGCGGCCTCGACCATCACATCGACCGGGTACAGCGCAGCCTTGTCGCCGCGCGGTGCGCCCCACGCCACCGCGATCACGCGCTCGGGTGAACGCGTAGCCATCTGCCGGAAGTTGCTGCAGACCGCGCGGTGCACCGCGACACCCTTGCCACGCGTCACATAGCCGCCAATCGCATCCGGCGGGGCCGGCCGGCAGCAGCGCGCCAGGCTCGTCATCAGCGACTCGACACCGACGACGAGCACACCGCCCTTCGGCGTTGCTTCGGAAGGTCGGCGCAGCGCGATCAGGTCGTCGGGCGTCGGCAGCGGCTCGGCCGGGCGCAGCAGCGTCTCGATCGTGCGCAGCGAGAACTCGTCCTTGCCGACGACCTCGAACAGCGCGTCGGCGTTGCGGAAGCCGAGCTGCGCGGCGAGGTCTTCGAGCTTCATCGCCGTCTTGCCCTCGCGCTGCAGCAGCTTCTCGACCGCTTCCCGACCGCGCGCGATCGTCTCCTTCTGCGCCAGCAGATTGAACCACGCACGCACCTTGGCTTTCGCGCGCGAACTCTTCAGGTAGCCGAGCTCGGCGTTGAGCCAGTCGAGCGACGGGCCGCCCTCTTTCGCCGTGATCACGTCGACCGTCTGGCCGCTCTGCAATGGCGTGTTCAGCGGCAGCATCGCGCCATCGACGCGCGCGCCGCGGCAACGGTGGCCGAGATCGGTGTGGACGGTGTAGGCGAAGTCGACCGGCGTCGCGCCGGCCGGCAGTTCGACGACCGCAGCGGCAGGCGTGAAGACGTAGATCCGGTCGTCGGCGGGCGCCGCGGCGTTCGGCGTGGCATCGGCTGCCTTGTCGCCTTCGGCCGTGTCGCGCTCCCATGCGAGCAGTTGCCGCAGCACGGCCTTGCGCGCCTCACTGATGCGCGCCTGCTGGTCGGCATCGGCGTTGACGCCGGCGTAGCCCTTCGCACCCGCATCCTTGTAGGCCCAGTGCGCGGCCACACCGTGCTCGGCGTGCTCATGCATCGCCCGGGTGCGAATCTGCACCTCGACCACGCGACCGCTGTCGTCCTGCACGACCGTGTGCAGCGACTGATAGCCGTTCGGCTTCGGTCGTTCGATGTAGTCGTCGAACTCGCCGGCAACCGGGTGGAACAGCTCGTGCACGCGGCCGAGCACCGCGTAGCAGCCCGCCACGTCGGGCACGATCACGCGCACCGCGCGCAAGTCGAGCACCTGTGTGATGGCCAAGCGCTTGCCCTGCATCTTCTTCCAGATGCTGTAGAGATGCTTCGGCCGGCCCTGCACTTCGGCGCGCAGGCCGTGCCCGGCCAGATCGTCGGCCAGACGCTGACGAAACGCCTCGACGCGCCGCTCGCGCTCGACGCGGCGCTCGTCGAGCAGCCGCGCGACCTGCTGATACTGCTCGGGTTCGAGAAAGCGGAACGACAGGTCTTCGAGCTCCCACTTGATCTGCCAGATGCCGAGCCGGTTCGCCAGCGGCGCAAACACCTGCAGCGACTCGGCGGCGAGGGCCGGCGTGCACGGCGTCTTGGTCGCGGCAAAGAAGCGCAGCGTCTGCAGGCGCGACGCCAGCCGCAGCAGCACGACGCGCAGATCGCGCGAAAACGCGAGCAGCATCTTGCGCACACGCTCGGTCTGCTGGGCACGGGCCTCCACGCCCAGATCGGCCTCGCGCGCGGCGCGCTGCAGTTGCACCAGCTTGCGGGTGTTGACGACCAGGCTCGCGTGCGACGGCCCGAAGGCTTTCGCAATCACCTCGTCGGGCTTGTTCAGGTAGTCGCCGGCATAGACGAGATACGCGGCGGCGCGCATCGCCGGCGCGGCACCGATGCCTTGCAGGATCGCGGCGACGGCGTCGGCGTGGGCGAGCGCGTCTTCGCCGGTGTCGAGCAGCTGGCCGTTGAGCAGCGGCTCGGCGAAGGCGCGCGCACGCACCAGCTGCGCCGCTTCTGCGGCCGCATCGGGATGCTCGTCGATCAGATGAACGATGGGCGCGGCGTCGATGCGCGCGTCCAGCACGCCGGTTTTCATGGGCTGAGGAGAAACTCCCGCACGACCGCCACTTGGTCGTCGGCGACCAGCGTCGGGGCATGGCCGACGCCGGCGAATTCGACCAGGCGTGCCTTGGGCCCGCGCTCGGTCATCGCCTGCGCGGTCGCACGGGTCAGCAGGTCGGAGTCGGCGCCGCGCAGCAGCAGCGTCGGGCACTTGATCGCGTCATACGCGGCCCAGGTCATGGCCTCGCCAGCCGCCGCGATCTCGGGCGTGATCGCCTTGAACGGCTGCGCGATGGCCGGGTCGTAGTGCAGCTTGAAGCCGTCGCCGTCTGCCTTGAGCATCGGCCGCGACAGCGCCAGCCATTGCGCGCGCGTGTGCGGGCCGAAGCTGGCCGAGATCGTGTGCAGGTAGTCGGCCGCCTCGTCGACCGTGCGCCAGTGCAGCGGCTGGCCGAGGTAGTTGCCGATGCGCACCAGTGCCTCGAACTGGATCGTCGGGCCGACATCGTTGAGCACCAATTTGCTGATCGGCGACTGCGGCAGCGAGGCCAGCCCCAGGCCAATCAACCCGCCCATCGACGTGCCGACCCAGTGCATCGTTTGCGCGTTCAGGCGCGCAAGCAGCGTCACCATGTCGGCCACGTACGCGGGGATCTGGTAGCCGCCCGGATCGGCCAGCCAGTCGGATTGCCCGCGCCCGACCACGTCGGCGCAGACCACGCGGTACTCGGCGCTCATCGCCTGCGCCAGCGTGTCGAAGTCGCGCGCCTGGCGCGCCAAGCCGTGCACGCAGACCAGCACGCGCGGGTTGGCGGCGTCACCCCACTCCCAGTACGCCATGCGGCGCAAGCCGCGGGCGCCGAGGCATTGGACGTGGTTCAGGCGGGGTTCGGCGGTCATGGTCGGCTCTTGCACATCACGGGCCGGCCATCGTAAGCGAAGGCCGGCGCGCGACGCGCCGACTGCTTGCGCGCCCCTACTTCGTCATCTGCACCGTGCCGTTGACGTTGACCGTCACCGTGCCCTTGCCCGGTTCGACCGGCAGCATCTCGTCGGCCATCGGCGCCGCGGCTGCCTTGGCCATCATCACCTGGCGCGGCATCGGCTGCTGCTCATTGCTCGACACATTGACCTCGCGGATCGCGTAGCCCGCATAGCCGAACTGCTTCGCGTAGTCGGCCGCCTTCGCGCGGTAGCGCGCGATGGCCTGCGCCGCGACCTCGCCTTCCGACTTCTCGCGCAGTTCGCGCGAGATCGCGTAGCCGACGCGGTTGATCGTCAGCGTCGTGATCTTGCCGGTCAGCTGGCCGATCGCCTGCATGTCGCGGCCCTCGACGACCAACTCGGCGCTGCCCTGCCAGCCATTGCTGACGCCTTTGCTGGTGTAGCGCGGCGAGATCGTGAAGTTGCCGGTCTGCACCTCGACTTGGCCCGGTTTGGCAGCCCTTTTGGCCTCGGCCAGCGCGGCGTCGAGCGCCTGCTTCAGCTGCGATTGCACGGCAGCAGCATCGGCGCCTTCGCGCGTGGTGTTGAACGTGACGCTGAGCAGGTCGCGGGTGACTTCGAGGGTCGCGCTGCTGGACAGGCTGACCACGCCTTGCGGCGGCGGCGCGTCGGCCGACCAAGCGAGCGGGGCCGCCAGGGCGGCGCTCAGGGCAAGGGCGTGGCGGGTGATGCGGGACGACATGGTTTGATTTCCTCCAAGTGGGCTCGGGTGGCGCGCCGGGCCGGATTGCCGGGCGTGCGACCGATGCAGGCTTATACGTTCGAGGTGCCGAAGCGGGGTGAAACCGGCTCGGAACGCAGTTGTAACAGCTGGTCAGGGGTGCCGAAATACGCCCTCTTTCGTGTCCAAAATCGCGGCTGTTACATATTTGGAGCTCACCGCATGACCGCTGTTGCCAATCCGCGCCCGGACCGGATCGTCGTTGTCGACGATGACGCCCGCATCCGCGACCTGCTGCGCCGCTACCTGACGCAAGAGGGTTTCGAGGTCCTGCTGGCCGAAGACGCGAAGGCCCTGAACCGCCTGCTGACGCGTGAAACCGTCCACCTGATCGTGCTCGACCTGATGCTGCCGGGCGAGGACGGCCTGTCGATCTGCCGGCGCCTGCGCGCCGCGAACGATCTGACGCCGATCATCATGCTGACCGCGAAGGTCGAAGATGTCGACCGCATCGTCGGCCTCGAGGTCGGCGCCGACGACTACCTGCCGAAGCCCTTCAACCCGCGCGAACTGCTGGCGCGCATCCACGCCGTGCTGCGCCGCCGACCCACCCTCGAAGCGCCCGGCGCGCCGGCACTCGAAGCACAGACGGTCAGCTTCGGCCCGTTCGAGTTCGACCTCGCGTTGCGCCGGCTGTCGAAGGAAGGCGAGCAGATCGCGCTCACCACCGGCGAGTTCTCGATGCTGAAGGCGCTGGTGCGCCACCCGCGCCAGCCGCTCTCGCGCGACAAGCTCGCCCAGCTCGCGCGCGGCCGCGAGTTCGAACCCTTCGACCGCAGCCTCGACGTGCAGATCTCGCGCCTGCGCAAGATGATCGAGCCCGACCCGGCGCAGCCGCGCTACATCCAGACGGTGTGGGGTGTGGGCTACGTCTTCGTACCGGACGGCACGAGCTGATCGCTTCGCAACACGGCTCCCTCGGGAGCCGTTTTCGTCTCTGGTAGCCTGCCGCACCGATGAAAACCAAAAAGGTCGCCCTCAGCCTGTTCTGGCGCACCTTCGTGCTGATCGCGCTGCTGCTCGTCAGCGGCGTGTTCGCGTGGACGCAGACGTTCCGCGCGCTCGAGTTCGAGCCGCGCGCGACCCAGCAGGCGCAGCAGATCGCGAGCCTGGTGAAGCTGGCCCGGGCCGCCCTGCTGTCGAGCGACGGCATCAACCGGGTTGCGCTGATCAAGGGCATCTCGAACCAGGAGTCGCTGAAGCTCGCACCGCGCGAGCCCGCGGACAAGTGGGAGCCGTACGAGGTCGACCGCGTTTCCCGAGCGATCGGCCACCAGCTGCGCAGCGAGCTCGGGACGGACACCCTGGTGGCCAGCTCGGTCAACGGCGCCCAGGGGTTGTGGGTCGGGTTCTCGATCGAGAAGGACCCGTACTGGCTGCAGGTCGACCCGACACGCGCCGGGCCGGTGCTCTGGAGCACGCTGACCCTGTGGGTCAGCATGGCGCTGCTCGCCACCGTGCTCGGTTCGGCCGCGATCGCGCGGCTGATCAACCAGCCCTTGAAAGAGCTCTCGTTCGCCGCCAGCCGGATCCGCGAAGGCGAGTTCGATTCGCGCC
>JAZJZJ010000052.1:0-11373 GCA_040389925.1 Pseudomonadota bacterium | reverse complement strand
GTTGAAATCAGAACGTGTGGACGTGCGTGACTAGCGAACCCGTGGTTCCTCTAGGAGTAGCAGCAGCGAGATTGCGGGCACGAACGTCATGGGAGGTGAATGTAGCACGAGAGACACGCGCCGCGTGTCAGCGGTGCAACCCTTGCTCGTCGGGATCGTCGGTCGAGGTGGCGATCACGCTCGTGTGCTTGCCCTTCATGCGACGCCAGCCGTAGATCGCGTAGCCCGACAGGCCGTAGACGCAGAAGATCGCGAACAGCATCTTCGGCGTATCGAGCGAGACCAGCGCGATGCCCAGCGCGATCGCGACGATCACGATGAACGGCACGGTGCGGCGTGAGCCGACGACCTTGAAACTGTAGAACGGCGCGTTGGTCACCATCGACAGGCCGGCAAACAGCGTGACCGCGAACGCGGTCCAGGCCAGCGTCGGGATCTGCGACACGCCCCTGAAGCCCGCGTCGTCGACGACCCAGATCAGCCCGATCACGATGGCCGCCGCGGCCGGGCTCGGCAAGCCCTGGAAGAAGCGCTTGTCGACCACACCGATGTTGACGTTGAAGCGCGCCAGCCGCAACGCCGCGCCCGAGATGTAGACGAAGGCCGGGATCCAGCCCGCCTTGCCCAGGTCCTTCAGCGCCCAGATGTAGATGATCAGCGCCGGCGCGGCGCCGAAACTCACCATGTCGGAGAGGCTGTCCATCTGCTCGCCGAACGCGCTCTGCGAGTTGGTCATGCGCGCGACCCGGCCATCGAGGCTGTCGAGTACCGCGGCGCACAGGATCGCGATGCACGACAGTTCGAAGCGCCCGTTGATCGCCATCACGATCGCGTAGAAGCCCGAGAACAGCGCCGCCAGCGTGATCGCGTTCGGCAGCACGTACAGGCCCTTGCGTCGCGGCCGGGGGTCGGCCGCGAGCACGGGTTCATCGTCGGGCAGGTGAGGCGTGTCGTTCATCCGCGCGAGGATACCTTGCAGGTCAGTTCTTCGACTGATCGACCAGGCGGTTCTTCTTGATCCACGGCATCATCGCGCGCAACTGTTCGCCGACCACTTCGATCGGGTGCTCGGCGGTGAGGCGGCGACGCGACAGCAGGGTCGGCGCGCCGGCGCGGTTCTCGACAATGAAGCTCTTCGCGTATTCACCGGTCTGGATGTCCTTCAGGCACTGGCGCATCGCGGCCCTGGTCTCGTCGGTGACGATCTTCGGCCCGGTCACGTACTCGCCGTATTCGGCATTGTTCGAGATCGAGTAGTTCATGTTGGCGATGCCGCCTTCATAGATCAGATCGACGATCAGCTTGAGTTCGTGCAGGCACTCGAAATAGGCCATCTCGGGCGCGTAGCCGGCCTCGGTCAGCGTCTCGAAGCCGGCCTTGATCAGTTCGACCGCGCCGCCGCACAACACGGCTTGTTCGCCGAACAGGTCGGTCTCGGTTTCTTCGCGGAAGTTGGTCTCGATCACGCCGGCCTTGCCGCCGCCGTTGGCCGCCGCATAGCTCAGCGCGAGATCGCGTGCCTTGCCGGTCTTGTCGGCATGGACCGCGATCAGGTGCGGCACGCCGCCGCCCTGGGTGTAGGTCGAGCGCACGGTGTGGCCCGGGGCCTTCGGCGCGACCATCCACACGTCGAGGTCGGCACGCGGCACGACCTGGCCATAGTGCACGTTGAAGCCGTGCGCGAAGGCGAGCGAGGCGCCCTGCTTGATGTTCGGCTCGACGTCGTCCTTGTAGACCGCGGCGATCTGCTCGTCGGGCAACAGCATCATGACCACGTCGGCCTGCCTGACCGCCTCGGCCACGTCGGCGACCTTCAGCCCGGCCTTCTCGGCCTTCGCCCACGACGGCCCGCCCTTGCGCACGCCGACCGTGACCTTGACGCCGCTGTCGTTGAGGTTCTGCGCGTGCGCATGGCCTTGCGAGCCGTAGCCGATGATCGTGACGTTCTTGCCCTTGATCAGGCTCAGGTCGGCGTCTTTGTCGTAGTAAACCTTCATGTCTCTATCTCCTGTGAATTCGGATGGAATGCGGGATGGTGGTTGTCTGAGCGATCAGACGCGCAAAATGCGCTCGCCGCGACCGATCCCGCTGGTGCCGGTGCGCACGGTTTCGAGAATGGCGGCGCGGTCGATCGCCTCCAGGAAGGCATCGAGCTTGCCGGTGTCGCCGGTCAGCTCGATCGTGTAGCTCTTGTCGGTGACGTCGATGACGCGGCCGCGGAAGATGTCGGCCATGCGCTTCATCTCGTCGCGCTCCTTGCCGACCGCGCGGACCTTGATCAGCATCAACTCGCGCTCGGTGAACGCGCCCTCGGTCAGGTCGACGACCTTCACGACTTCGATCAACCGGTTCAGGTGCTTGGTGATCTGCTCGATGACTTCGTCGGAGCCTTTGGTCACGATCGTCATGCGCGAAAGAGAAGCGTCTTCGGTCGTCGCGACCGTCAGGCTTTCGATGTTGTAGCCGCGCGCCGAGAACAGCGCGACGACGCGCGAAAGTGCGCCCGGCTCGTTTTCGAGCAGAAGGGCAATGATGTGTTTCATGTCGGTTTCAGCGCGCTCTTCAGACCGGCGGCGGTAACCGACCGGCCCTTGGCCACGCTGCTTTCGTTCAGAGGTGAGTGAATTTTCCGAAGGTGTTCAGCGCCTTGCGCCGTGGCCCGCGCAAGGCGCGGTAACGCCCTGCTCCGCCGCGGCGTTCAGCACGTCACAGGTCTTCGGAGCCCAGCAACATTTCGGAGATGCCCTTGCCAGCCTGCACCATCGGCCAGACGTTCTCTGTCGGGTCGGTGCGGATGTCCAGGAACACCGTGCGGTCCTTCAGGCGGATCGCCTCGCGCAGCGCGCCTTCCACGTCCGACGGCTTCTCGACCTTCAAGCCGACATGGCCGTAGGCCTCGGCGAGCTTGACGAAGTCCGGCAGCGCGTCCATGTAGCTGTGCGAGTAGCGGCCGCCGTAGTCGATCTGCTGCCACTGCCGCACCATGCCGAGGTAGCGGTTGTTCAGCGAGATGATCTTGACCGGCGTCTTGTACTGCAGGCAGGTCGACAGCTCCTGGATGCACATCTGGATCGAACCTTCGCCGGTGATGCAGAACACATCGGCGTCGGGCTTGGCCAGCTTGATGCCCATCGCATACGGCAGGCCCACGCCCATCGTGCCGAGGCCGCCGGAGTTGATCCAGCGGCGCGGCTCGTCGAAACGGTAGTACTGCGCGGCCCACATCTGGTGCTGGCCGACGTCCGACGTGATGTAGGCGTCGCTGTCTTTCGTCAGCTCCCACAGGGTCTGCACCACATGCTGCGGCTTGATGACCTCGGTGCTGTTCCTGAAGCTCAGGCAGTCCTTCTTGCGCCACTCGTTGATCTGCTTCCACCAGGCCGAGATCAACGGCACATCGGGCTTCGCGTGCGCCTCGCGGATCTGCGCGATCAGTTCCTGCAGCACGTCTTTCACATCGCCGACGATCGGGATGTCGACGCGCACGCGCTTGCTGATCGACGACGGATCGATGTCGACGTGGATGATCTTGCGTTCGACCGACGCGAAGTGCTTCGGGTTGCCGATCACGCGGTCGTCGAAGCGCGCGCCAACGGCCAGCAGAACGTCGCAGTTCTGCATCGTCATGTTGGCTTCGTAGGTGCCGTGCATGCCGAGCATGCCGAGGAACTTCGGGTCGCTGGCCGGCATCGCGCCCAGGCCCATCAGCGTGTTCGTGACCGGGTAGCCGAGCAGGTCGGCCAGTTCACGCAGTTCGGCCGACGCGTTGCCCAGCACCACACCGCCACCGGTGTAGATGTAAGGGCGTTTCGCGGCGAGCAACAGCGCAACGGCTTTGCGGATCTGCCCGCCGTGGCCCTTGCGCACCGGGTTGTACGAACGCATCTCGATGCGCTCGGGGTAGTAGAACGGCGCCTTCGCCATCGACACATCCTTCGGGATGTCGACGACGACCGGGCCGGGGCGGCCGGTGCGGGCGATGTGGAAGGCCTTCTTCAAGGTCATCGCCAGATCGCGCACGTCCTTCACGAGGAAGTTGTGCTTGACCACCGGGCGTGTGATGCCGACCGTGTCGCATTCCTGGAAGGCATCGAGGCCGATCGCCGGCGTCGGCACCTGACCCGTGATGATCACCATCGGAATCGAATCCATGTAGGCGGTCGCGATGCCGGTGATGGCATTCGTGACGCCCGGCCCCGACGTGACCAGCGCGACGCCGACATCGCCGGTCGCACGCGCATAGCCGTCGGCGGCGTGCACGGCGGCCTGCTCATGGCGCACCAGGACGTGTTCGATCGTCTCCTGCTTGTAAAGCGCGTCGTAGATGTAGAGAACCGCGCCGCCCGGATAGCCCCAGAGGAACTTGACGTTCTCGGCCTGGAGGCACTTGACGAGGATTTCGGAGCCGTTCGGCTCGGGCGGGGGAGTTTGCGGTTGCGCTGAGGCAGCCCGCTTCATTTCGGTGGGGGAAATGTCCATGATGGGAAACCTTTGTGAATTTCTCTGACGAAAAACCATCGGTGCGCCTCTCCTCATCCTCGTGAGATGGGTGTGGTGCCTGAGGGCCGAGCCGCATGGCGCCCCGGTTGGGCAGCCCGCGCTCGACCAAACCTGTCGTGCAACCTGCAATTATGTCACCGGTTTGCTGCGGCGCGGCAAACCCGGCGTTCAGTATGGCGCGCAGTGAGATAATCGCGCCCTTGTTTGCGAGGCCCACCCCCTCTTCTGGCAGCACACACGCTTGGCATCCGACAAAGAACTATCCGACTTCCTGAAGAGCGTGGAAAAGCGCGCTTTCAAGCGCGCGCTCTATGCGGTGCGCGACGAGGATGCCGCACTCGACATCGTGCAGGACACGATGATCCGGCTCTCGGAGAAGTACGCCGATCGCCCCGCCGCCGAGTTGCCGCTGCTGTTCCAGCGCATCCTGTCGAACGCGACGATGGACTGGTTCCGGCGCCAGAAGGTGCGCAACGCGGTCGTCAGGAACTTCTCGGACTTCGAATCGGCCGGCGGCGACGGCGATTTCGACATCCTCGAGACGCTGGAAGCGCTCGGCGGCCCGCTCGCGTCCGAAAGTGCGCAGGATTCGGTGTCGCGGGCGCAGATCCTGCTCGCGATCGAAGCGGCGGTGGCACAACTGCCCGGGCGTCAACGAGAAGCCTTCCTGCTGCGTTACTGGGAGGAACTCGATGTCGCCGAGACCGCCGCCGCGATGGGCTGTTCGGAGGGAAGTGTCAAGACGCACTGCTCGCGCGCGGTGCACGCCTTGTCCACGGCCCTGAAGACAAAGGGAATTTCACCATGAACCAGAACCACCTCCGCTCCGCATTTGGCACGCCGCAAGCCGCCCTCGACGCCGTCGAGGCGCGTTTCGCGTTGCGCGTCACCGCGAAACTCACCGAGCGCTCGGCCGATCTCGGCCCCGATCTCACCGAGCGCCTGCGTTTCGCGCGCGAGAAGGCGCTGGCGCGCGCCCGCGCGGTGCGCAGCGCCGAAACCGCAACCCCGGTCGGCGTGAGCCGCAGCGGCGCCGCCGTGCTCGGCCAACTGGGCTCGGGATGGTGGTTGAAGGCGGCGTCGGTGCTGCCGGTGTTCGCGCTCGCGGCCGGGCTGTTTCTGATCCAGCGCCTGCAGGACAACGCCCAAATCTCGACCGCCGCCGAAGTCGACGCAGCGCTGCTGGCCGACGACCTGCCGCCGCGCGCCTACAGCGACGCCGGTTTCGCCGAGTTCCTCAAGACGCCGGGCGAGTGAGCGCGGCCGCCGTGACGCCTCGCGTGAACCCTGCCGCGTTGCCCGCCCGCCGCGTGCGCTTGGCGCCGATGACGCTCGCATTCGCCGCCTGCGTTCTCGGTTTGATCGCCGCATCGCCGTCGCATGCCCAAGGGCCAGGCGCGAGCAAGCCCGTGCCGCGCGCCGCCGAACAGGGCGCGCACTGGAGCGAACTGAAGCCGGGCCAGCAAGCCGCGCTGAAGCCGCTTGAAAGCGAGTGGTCGGGCATCGACGTGCGCAGCAAGCGCAAGTGGCTTGAGCTGTCGACCCGGTTCCCGAAACTGACGCCGGCCGAGCAGGCTCGCGTGCAGGAGCGCATGTCCGAGTGGACCCGGCTCACGCCGAAGGAGCGCGGCGAGGCCCGCATGCATTTTCAGGACGCGAAGCAGGTACCCGCGGAAGACCGCCAAGCGCGCTGGAAAGCCTACGAGGCGCTTTCGCCCGAGCAGAAGCAGCAACTCGCGGCACGCGCCGCGCCGGCGAGCGAACCAGCGCGCAAGGGCAGCGGCCCGGGTGCACGCAACGACGGCAAATCCGACAAGCTCGACAAGGGCGCGCGCGACGCGGCCCCGCAGGCCAAGTCCAACATCGTGCCGAACCCGGCCTTCGCGTCGCCACCCAAGGCCGTCGCGCCGACGGTCGTGCAGGCGCGCCCCGGTGCGACCACGACGCTGATCACGAAGCGACCGACGCCGCCGCGCCATCAGCAAACCGGCATGCCGAAGATCGCGGCGACGCCCGAGTTCGTCAACAAGGCGACGCTGCTGCCGCAACGCGGCCCGCAGGGTGCGGCGACGCGCTCGGCCGCGGCACCGGCGGGTGCTGCGTCGGCCCCCACGCGCCCATGACGGGGCCGGGGGCCGGCGGCGCGAACACGTTCACAGCGCCCAGTCTGAAGCGGCGCATGGCGTCGTTCGTCTACGAAGGGCTGCTGCTGTTCGGGATCGGTCTGATCCCGGGCGCGATCGGCGCGCTGTTCGTCGCCCTCACCGGCCATCAGCATCCATTGCAAAGCGACACCGCGCTGCGCCTCATCACGCTGGCGATCTACGCGGTCTACTTCACCTGGTTCTGGTCGGTGCGCGGGCAGACGCTGCCGATGCAGACGTGGCACATCAAGGTCGTTACCGCGCAGGGCGAGCCGCTGAGCCAGCCGCGCGCGCTGCTGCGCTTCGTCGCGGCCTGTGCTTGGTTCGCGCCAGCGGCGCTGATCGCCTCGTTGAACCACTGGACGGGCTGGCAAGGCTTGGGGACGATCGCCGTTGGCGTGATCGCCTACGCGCTGCTGGCACGGCTGCACCCGCAGCGCCAGTTCTGGCACGATGCGCTGTGCGGTACGCGCCTGATCGACGTGCAAGCGCCCGTGAAAGCGCAGCCGGCGCGCTGACCGGTCCGACGCGCGAGGCACAATCCGGCCCCATGACGAATCCGCACAAGGGGCGCACCGGCCTCGATCGGGTGATCCGCGCCGCCGGCTACTCGGTGGCCGGCCTGCAAAGCGCCTACCGCGGCGAGAGCGCCTTCCGCCAGGAGTTCTGGCTCGCTGCCGTGCTGGTGCCGCTGGCGTTCTGGCTCGGCCGCGGCTGGGTCGAGATCGCGCTGCTGGCGGGCTCGGTGATGATCGTGCTGATCGTCGAGTTGTTGAATTCGGCCATCGAAGCCGCGATCGACCGGATCTCGTTCGAGATTCACGACCTGTCGAAGCGCGCGAAGGACATCGGCAGCGCCGCCGTCTTTCTGTCGCTGCTGCTGTGCGCCGGCATCTGGTGCGGCGCGCTCTGGCAACGCTTCAGCAGCGTGCCATGAACTGATCGTCGAGATGTCGAAGCTTTCGCTCTGCGTCTATTGCGGTTCGCGCCTCGGTGAGTTGCCGGCCTGGGCCGACGCCGCGCGCGCGGTCGGCCACGAGATCGGCCGGCGCGGCTGGCGACTCGTGTATGGCGGCGGGCGTGCCGGGCTGATGGGCGTGGTCGCCGACGCCGCGCTCGAAGCCGGCGCAGCGGTGGTCGGTGTGATCCCGCAGTCGCTGATGGAGCGCGAACTCGGTCATCAGGCGCTGACCGAACTGCACGTCGTCGACACGATGCACCAGCGCAAGACGATGATGGCCGAGCGCAGCGACGCATTTCTGGCACTGCCCGGCGGCATTGGCACCTTCGAGGAGTTGTTCGAGGTCTGGACCTGGCGCCAGCTCGGTTATCACGACAAGCCGATCGGCCTGCTGAACGTCGCCGGCTACTACGACGCGCTGCTGGGCTTCTTGCGGCACAGCGAAGCGCAAGGCTTCATGGCCGCAGCGCAGAACGCGTTGCTGCAGGTCGACACCGACCCGCTGGCGCTGCTCGAGCGCCTCGGCACGCTGGCGCCGCTGGCGAGCGCGCCCGACGACTACCGCAAGATCTGAAGAAACCGAAAGAGAAGCTCAGACCGCTTCGTCGTTCGTCTCACCGGTGCGAATGCGCACGACCTGCTCGACCGCGGTGACGAAAATCTTGCCGTCGCCGATCTTGCCGGTCTTGGCCGCCTTGACGATCGCATCGACGCAGCGGTCGACGTCGCTGTCTTTCACGACGACTTCGAGTTTGACCTTCGGCAGAAAGTCGACCACGTACTCGGCACCGCGGTAGAGCTCGGTGTGGCCCTTCTGGCGCCCGAAGCCCTTCACTTCGGTCACGGTCAGGCCGGTCACGCCCACCTGACCGAGCGCCTCGCGCACTTCTTCGAGCTTGAACGGTTTGACGATCGCGGTGATCTGTTTCATGGCGAAGCTCCTGCAGGGTTTGACCAAGCTAGTTTAAGCGCGGAACTTCGAGGTGATCGGATACCGCCAGTCGCGCCCAAAGGCGCGGTGGGTGATGCGGATGCCGACCGGCGACTGGCGCCGTTTGTATTCGTTGATCTTGATCAGCCGCGTCACACGCTCGACATCGGCCGGCGCGAAGCCGGCTTTGACAATCTCGTCGAGGCCTTGGTCGTGCTCCATGTAGCGCGCCAGGATCGCGTCGAGCACCTCGTAGGGCGGCAGACTGTCCTGGTCGGTCTGGTCGGGGCGCAGTTCGGCCGACGGCGCTCGCGTGATGATGCGCTCGGGGATCACCTCGCGGCCCTGGCTGTTCTTCCAGACCGCGAGGCGATAGACCAGCGTCTTCGCCACGTCCTTGATCACCGCGAAGCCGCCGGCCATGTCGCCGTACAGCGTGCAGTAGCCGGTCGCCATCTCGCTCTTGTTGCCGGTGGTCAGAACGATGGAGCCGAACTTGTTCGACAGCGCCATCAGCAGGGTGCCGCGGATGCGCGCCTGGATGTTCTCTTCGGTCGCGTCCTCGGCCCGCCCGGCGAACTCGGCGGCCAAGCTCTTCTTGAAGTCCTCGAACATCGGCACGATCGAGATCTCGTCGTAGCGCACACCGAGGCGTTCGGCCATGTCGCGCGCATCGATCCACGAGATGTCGGCCGTGTACGGCGACGGCATCATCACAGTGCGCACTCGGTCGGCGCCGAGCGCGTCGACCGCGATCGCGAGCACCAGCGCCGAATCGATGCCGCCCGAGAGGCCGATGATCACCCCGGGGAAACCGTTCTTGTCGACGTAGTCACGCACGCCGACCACGAGCGCGGCCCACGCCTGCGCTTCGATGGATGGCACCTCGGCGATCTCGCCGACGGCGCTCGTCGCCGTCACGTCGACGAAGCTCAGCGCCGCCTCGAACATCGGCGCCCGCGCGGTGACTGCGCCGCTCGCATCGAGCGCGAACGAGGCGCCGTCGAACACGACCTCGTCCTGCCCGCCCGCGAGGTGCGCGTACAGCAGCGGCATCTGCAACGTGCGCGCGGTCTGCGCCATGCGCTCCTCGCGCTCGCCCAGCTTGCCGAGGTGAAACGGCGACGCATTCAGCACGCACAGCACCTGTGCGCCGGCGGCTTTCGCCGTGCGACCGGGCTCGTCGAACCACGCGTCTTCGCAGATGCTCAGGCCGAATTTCAAGCCTTCGACCTCGAACACCACCGCGCCCTGCCCCGCATCGCGCCCCGACGCAAAGTAGCGCCGCTCGTCGAACACCTGGTAATTCGGCAATTCGCGCTTGCAATAGGTCGCGATCACCCGACCTTCGCTGATCACCGAGGCCGCGTTGTAGCGCTGCGGCACCGAAACCGAGTTCGACCTAACATCGCCCCGATCACCAAACTGATGCGGATGCCCCACGACCACGAACAAGCCCGGCACATCGGCCAAGGCGCGCGCGCAATCGGCCAGCGCTTGCGCACACGCCTGCATGAACGCGGGGCGCAGCAGCAGGTCTTCGGGCGGGTAGCCGCACAGGCCCAGTTCGGGCGTGAGCACGAGCCTGGCGCCCTGCGCGTGGGCGCGCCGCGCCGCATCGACGATGCGCGCGCCGTTGCCGGCCAGATCACCCACCGTGGCGTTGATCTGCGCCAAGGCCACTTTGACCGAAGGTTTTGCTGACATGGTAGGGAAAGTGGACGCGGGCGAGCGGAATGCAGATGACGACAAAGCGAGCGAAGACGCCGGCTCGAGAGCCTCGAACGATTATGTCATTCGGGTCTTCGACGACCCGGCTTCGATCGACGCCGCGCAGTGGGATGAGTTGGTCCACGTGCAGCCGAGCAGCACGCCATTCATGCGCCACGCCTACCTGCTCGCACTGCATCAGTCGTCGAGCGCGGTCGCGGAGACCGGCTGGATCGCGCAGTTCCTCGCGGTGTTCGACGGCGGCGCGCTGATCGCGGCCTGCCCGCTCTATATCAAAGAGCATTCGTACGGCGAGTACGTGTTCGACTGGGCCTGGGCCGACGCCTACCAACGCCACGGCCTCGACTACTACCCGAAGCTGCTCGACGCGGTGCCGTTCACGCCGGTGCCCGGCCCGCGCCTGCTCGCGCGCGATCAGGTCGGCCGGCGCGTGCTGCTGCGTGCGATCCAGCAACTCGCGCGCAACGCGAAGTTCTCGTCGGCGCACCTGCTGTTCCTGGACGAAGCCGACCAACAGGCCGCGCGCGATGAAGGCTGGATGATGCGCAGCACCGTGCAGTTCCACTGGACGCAACGCGAACCTGCGCCCTGTGCCGACTTCACCGACCTGCTCGCCAGCCTGCAGCGCGAGAAGCGCAGGAAGATCCAGCAGGAACGCCGCAAGGTCGCAGACGCCGGCGTCGTGTTCACCGAACTGCAAGGCGCGCAGATCACGCGCGACGACTGGGACTTCTTCTACCGCTGCTACGCGCAGACCTACCGCGAGCATCGCTCCACGCCCTACCTGACGCGCGACTTCTTCACCCGCATGGCCAGCACGATGCCCGAGAACTGGCTGCTCTTCATCGCGTCGAAAGACTTTGATCCCATCGCCGCATCGCTGATCTGCATCGATCCCGAACGCAAGGCGGCGTTCGGCCGCTATTGGGGCGCGGTCGAACACATCCCGTGCTTGCACTTCGAGGCCTGCTACTACCGGCCGCTCGCCTGGTGCATCGCGAACGGCTACCAGCGTTTCGAGGGCGGCGCGCAGGGCGAGCACAAGATGGCGCGCGGCCTGCTGCCGGTGCAGACCTGGTCGGCGCACTGGCTCGCGCACCCGCAGT
>JAZJZJ010000051.1:0-3615 GCA_040389925.1 Pseudomonadota bacterium | reverse complement strand
GGCGCGACTCGGGCACGCGCGCGTTGTTGAACATCACGCGGTAGGTCGGCAGCGGCCGGTTGGCGTAGGTCTTGATCTGCGAGGTTTCGACGCCCGGTGTGTTGCGGTCGACGGCGAAGAAGTGCATGCCGCGGCGGCCCTGGGTGGGGTCGGTGCGCGCCAGCACCAGCATCGTGTCGCAGTCGCCGCCCAGCGTGATGAAGGACTTGATGCCGTCGAGCACCCACTCGTCGCCTTGGCGCGTGGCGGTGGTCTTGAGGTTCTGCACGTCGCTGCCGGCTTCGGGCTCGGTGACGGCCAGCGCCAGCAGGCACTCGCCGGCGATGTTGGCGCGCACCAGGTCGTGGTGCACCGCATGGCCATGCTCGGCCAGCAACGAGCCGGCGACGCCCTGGATCAGCGCCATGATCGCCAGGTTCGGGTTGGCCTTGGCCTGCTCTTCGATCGAGATCGCTTCTTCAGTGACGCCGAGGTCGGCGCCGCCCATCGATTCAGGCGCGTGCAGGCCGATCAGCCCGGCCTTGGCGGCGGCCACGAAGAACTCGCGCGGGAAGCGCGCCTCGCGGTCGGCCTGTTCCCAGCGCGGCTTGATTTCGCGCTCGGCGAACTTGCGGCACATGTCGCGGAACGCTTCGCGGTCGATGCTGTTGGGGGGGACTCGGCGTTCGGGTTGGCTCATGGGATGCGGTACCTTGATGGAAGTTGAAGATGGGCGATCAGGTCTTGGCCGCAGCGCGCGAAATCAGCACGCCGACGGTGCCGCGCTGCACCAGCGCGCCGTCGTTGCCGAGCACGCGGATCTCGAGCCTGACCGCGCCGGCGCTGCTGCCCTTGGCCGCGTTCACGTCGATCACGAAACACTCGACTTGGACCGCGTCGCCGACGAACACCGGCCCGTGGAAACGCCACTCGCCGACGTCGAGCATGACCTGCAGGGCGGTGCCGAAGATGCCGTTCAACTCGGCCAGCACCTTGGCGATGACGAGCGGCCCGTGCGCGATCAGCCGCCCGTAGCGCGTGGTCTTGGCGTACTCGGGGTCGACATGGATCGGATGGCGCGCGTCCAGCAGGTCGGCGTAGCCGGCCACCAGTTCGGCGCTGCAGTCGAAGGCTGGCAGAGGCAGGCGCATGCCCGGGCGGATGTCGCCGAGCCAGAGGGGTTGGGCAGGGTGCATGGATCGAGTCTCTTCGCGATGCGTTGCAACCGGGTCATTCCGGCTGGATGTTGAATTCCTTGATCAGCCGCACGTAGGCCTGCGACTGCTCGCGCGTGAAATCGGCCAGGCCCGGCGGCGTCGACGGAATGGTGTCGATGCCCTGCGCGGCCAGCTTGGCGCGCAGCTCGGGCCGCTGCAGGATCGCGCTGACTTCGCGGTTCAGGCGCTCGACAACGTCCTTGGGCATCCCGGCGGGGCCGTACAGCGCCCACCAAGCCGGCATGTCGGCGAAGCCCTTGACGCCCGACTCGGCGATCGTCGGCACATCGGGGAACAGCGCGCTGCGTTGCGTCGCGGTGGCGAGCAGCGGCCGCACCTTGCCGGCCTTGGACTGGCCCGCGGCCGTCGCCAGGTCGGTGAACATCAGCTGCACCCGCCCGCCCAGCAGTTCGAGCAGACCCGGTGGCGTCGACTTGAACGGTACGTGAACCATGTCCACGCCGGCCGCCTTCATCAGCATGCCGCCGTAAAGCTGGCCGCCCAGGTTGCCGCTGGCGTAGTTGAGCTTGCCCGGATTGGCACGGGCATGGGCGAGCAGTTCGTTGAGCGTCTTCCAGGGCTGGTCGGCCGCAACGACGAGCACGTACGAGGTGCCGCCGAGCCGGGTGATCGGCACGAAGTCGCGGATCGGGTCGTAGCTGACGCTGTGCAGCATGCCGGCCGGATTGGCGACGAGTGAATTGGTGGCGGCCAGCAGCGTGTAGCCGTCGGCGGGGGCCTTCGCGACGAGGTCGGTGGCGAGCGCACTCTGCGCGCCGGGCCGGTTGTCGACGATCACGGTCTGGCCGAGCGCCGCGCCGAGGGGCTCGGCCACCAGGCGCAGGAAAGTGTCGGTGGCCGAGCCCGGGCCGTAGGGCACGACCAGCCGGATCGGCCGGTTCGGATACTGCGCCTGGCTGGCGAACGAAGCCAAGCCGAGCATCAATGCGACGGCGATGCCGCGCGACAGGCGGCGTGCGGTCATGGCAAGGGTCATGGTCATCGGTGTCTCCGTATGGGCGCGGCGGCCCTTGGCATTGGCGACGAGCGTGCGGCAGGGTGCCGCGCCTCGCCGGGAAGCGGGGTGAGGGCGGTGATCGTCGACGGGTTCGGGTTCGGGCTCGCGCCGTGTCCGCCGAGCGTCCACGAGACGCGCCGCGCAGCGTCGGCCACGAGCCCGGCCAAGGCCTCGCGCCGCGGCCCGAGGCGGGCGATCGGCACGCCAATGCCGATGGCGCAGCGCACGCGGCCGTCGCGTTCGATGATCGGCGCCGCCACCGCACCGGCGCCGACGGTGTGCTCGCCCTCGGTGACGACGACACCGGCGCTGCGGACGCCGGCGATGATGCGCCGCAGGCGCGCCACGCCGGTCACGGTGAGTTCGGTGCGCTCGACCGTGCGCGCGCTGGCCAGGTAGCGGTCGAGGAAGACCGGCTCTTGGAACGCCAGCAGCGCGCGGCCCATGCCGGTGCAGTACAGCGGCCAGCGCGAGCCGACGCGCGGCGAGTAGCGGATGTCCTGATCGCTGTTGACGACGTCGATGTACAGCGCCTCGGCGCTGCGGTCGTCGAGCGTGGCGAGCATCGCGGTCTCGCCGCTCTGCGCGACGAGGTCCAGCGCCACCGGGCGCCAGGCGGCCAGCACGCCAGCGTCGGCGGCAATGATCGCGCCCAGCCGCATCGACGCCGGGCCGAGCGTGTAGCGCGCGTCGCGCGAGCTGACGTAGCCGGCCACCACCATGACCCGAAGATGATTCAACAGGCTGGTCTTCGGGATCTGCAATGCCTCGGTCATCGCGGCCAGCGACAGGCCGCTGTTCGAAGCCGCCAGCAACTCGACGATCTGCATCACGCGCAGCGGCGATTTCGGGCCGCTGTAGTCGTCGTTGCCGGGGTCGATCGTCGCCGATGGATGGTCCATTATTGGTATGATAGTCCAATATCGGACCGATCGTCACGGAGCCAGCATGGAAAACCGCTTGTGTGAGATGTTCGGAATCGAGGCGCCGATCTTCGCGTTCTCGCACTGCCGAGACGTGGTTGTCGAGGTCTCGAAGGCCGGGGGACTGGGCGTGCTCGGCCTGGCCCGTATGAGCCCGCAGCGCGTCGATGCCGAACTGCAATGGATCGACGACCACATCGGTGGCCGGCCCTACGGCGTCGACATCCTGATGCCCACGACCTACCAGGACGCGGGCGAAGGCGAGGCCAAGCACGACGCCGACCGGCTGCTGCCGGCCGAGCACCTGGCCTTCGTGCGCGGCATGCTCGACCGCGCGGGTGTCCCCGCGCTGCCCGCGGCCGAAGCGGCGCAGATCGAGCGCGACCTGGTCTCCACCTTCAACTTCACGCCGGGCGAAAGCGCCGCGATGATCGAGATCGCGCTGCGCCACCCGATCAAGCTGATCGTCAATGCGCTG
>JAZJZJ010000050.1:0-4999 GCA_040389925.1 Pseudomonadota bacterium | reverse complement strand
GTCCATGTTGCCGACGCGCATGTTCGCGACCATCTGCGGCGGCGGCACGGTGATGACCTTGGCGTCTTTCAGCGGGTTGATGCCGGCCGAGGCCATCCAGTAGTACAGCCACATCGCGTGCGTGCCGGTCGGGAAGGTCTGTGCGAAGGTGTATTCGCCTCTCTCCTTCGCCATTACTCTCGCCAGGCTCGGCGCGTCGACCGCGCCCTTGTCGGCGAGCTTCTTCGACAGCGTGATCGCCTGGCCGTTGTTGTTCAGCGTCATCAGCACGGCCATGTCCTTCTTCGGGCCGCCGATGCCCAGGTGCACGCCGTAGACCAGACCGTAGAGCACATGCGCCATGTCGAGCTCGCCGTTGACGAGCTTGTCGCGCACCCCGGCCCACGACGCTTCCTTCGTCGGCACGATCTTGATGCCGTACTTCTTGTCGAAGCCCAGCACCGAGGCCATCACGACCGAGGCGCAATCGGTCAGCGGGATGAAGCCGATGCGCACTTCTTCCTTCTCGGGCTTGTCGGAGCCTTGGGCGTAGACGGCGGTGTTCAGCCCCGGCACGAGGCCGGCGGCGCCCGCCGCGGCGGCGCCCTTGATCAGGTTGCGGCGGGTCATGTCGAGCTTTCGGGGAAGAGGAGTGGTCATGGCGAAACGTGGTGGCGATGCAGAAAAACAAAAAGGCGCCCGCACGGAACCTGCCGTCAGGCCAGGGTTCGTGGGGACGCCATCGTCCGGCGCAGAACGCATCAACTTTGGTGCGCTCGCGCTGTCTCAGAAGATCGCCGTTGACCTTCTGCGCTGCAATATGCAAGCGCTGTGCCACACGCCGGCGCACGCCGACGGTGCGCGTTTCGACGAATCAGGCCAGCAGGTCGGCCACGTCGATCACGCGCTGCGCGACCTCGGCGACCTTCAGTCCTTTGTCCATCGCGGTCTTGCGCAGCCGGGCGTAGGCCTCGTCCTCGGCAATGCCTTGGCTGCGCATCAGGATGCCCTTGGCGCGGTCGATCACCTTGCGGCCCGAGAGTTCGGTGCGGGCGGCGGCCAACTCCTGCCGCATCGCCTCCTCGTGCTGAAAACGGGCCAGCGCCACTTCGAGCACCGGTTTCACGCGATCGGGCGCCAAGCCGGCGACCACGTACGCGGTCACGCCGGCGGCGATCGCCTGTTGCACGTGCGAGGTGTCGTTGTCCTCGGTGAACAACACGATCGGGCGGCGCGCGTCGCGCGTGGCCATCACGACGTGCTCCAGCGTGTCGCGCGCCTGGCTTTCGGCGTCGACGATGATCATGTCGGGGCTGATCTGGGCCAGTCGTTCCGGCAGGAACACGTCGGCCGGCAGCACCGCGACGATGTTGTAACCGCCTTCGAGCAGCCCGATGCGCAGCCAACGCGAGCGGCGCACTTCGGTCTCGGAGGCGGGGTCGGGCGCGTCGGCTGCCAGCGAGTCGGGCGCAACGATGACGATGCGCAGGAGGGCGGGCGTGGACATGCTCCGTGCGGAGCAACAATCACGCCAGTACGTGCAGCGGCCGACGTGAGCGAGAAGGTCAGCGGTCGACGTGGGTCGCCGCGAGGGCCCGGCGCAGCCAACCGCCCAAGGGGCGCAGCGAGCCGAACAGCGAGTCGACCGCAGGCGCTTCGCGCTCGGCGATCAGCTGGCGCGACTCCAGCATGTCGAGGAAGCTGCGCACCTCATGGCGGCGGATGCCGCTGCATTCGACGAGCTGCGCGAGCGTCATGTGGCGGTGCGACATGTCGCTCAACATGCGCCGGTAGGCGATGCGGTCGAACGGTGGTCGCAATTGGGGCCAAGCGACTAGACGGTACTCTTTCATGGGGCCAACGACTCGTTTTGATGCAGGCAGCGGTTCTGCGCCGATGCTCGACAGGGCTTGGCAGGGTAGGTGTTTATCGACGCGGCGTGAAGACCCGGCGCACGATCCAAGGGAAACTACCGATGCCAATGCGCGTGCCATGCGCTTGGTCGGCGCAACAACAACGGATCAGGAAGGCTTGCGCAGTGCGCGCTCGACTTCGCTTTGCCAGGGCAAGGCATGGACCAGCTGATGCAGGTGCACCGCGACTTGGGTCTGGCTCAGGACTTCGCCGCGTGCGTCGAGCAGCCGCAGGTTGGTGATCATGCCGAGCGGGTCCGACATGGCCACCACGCCGTGGCGCACTTCGACCCAATCCCATGCGACGCCGGTCGCGCACTCTTCGCTGTGGTCACCCCAGAGGGTCTGACCGCTGCAGGGTGCGTCGTCGTCGCCAAAAGTCAACACTCTCGTGCCGAGGTGGACAAGATGCAAATCTGTCGCCGAGGCGGCCTGCCACAATACGGGGGCCCATGCGTACACAATCCATGCGGGTGTCATGGTGCTGGGCATCGTCGCTGCGTCGATGATCGAACCTCTTTGAGAGTGGCTGAATGATGTCCCGAGTGTGGCAACAGAATCTGGTCTTGCCATCTGTCAACGTTTACAGGTTGCGCGCTTCATTTGTGCGAACCTGTGACCGGGTGCGCGCGCGAGGCTGAAGGAGCGGCATGCTTCAGGGCGGTTTCTCGGAGGTGTTGAAGAGTCGCGATCGCGACGAGTTCCAGGGCGAACTCGTCGGTTTCACGCGTCGACTCGGCTTCGAGACGGTGTCGGCGACCTTGGTGCTCGACCACATGCTGGGCGAGGCCGAATTCATCACCATCGACAACACACCGCGCGCGTACAAGGACTCGTTCAAGAGCCGGCAGAACGGGCGGCGCGACCCGGTGATGCAGCATTGCAAGCGCCAGAGCGTGCCGATCATTTGGGACCAAGCGACCTACGTCAGCCGCGGCTTGGGCGACAAGTGGGAAGAACAGGCCAGTTTCGGCATCAGCAATGGTGTGGCATTGGCCCTTCATCTGCCCGAGGGCCGGCATTTTTTCATCGGCGTGGAGCGTGACCGCCCGGTGCCGGCCAATCCGGGCGAACTCACCCGCATCGTCGCCGACCTGCAGCTTTTTGCCGTGCACGCGCAGGATGCGGCGGTGCGCATCCTGCTGCCAAGCCCGTCCGACCCGGACCTGCCGTCGTTGACGCCGCGCGAACTCGAGGCGTTGCGCTGGACAATGGAAGGCAAGACCGCTTGGGAGGTCGGCGATCTGCTCGGCATCGCCGAGCGCACCGCAGCGCTGCACATCAACAATGCCACCCACAAGCTGGGCTGTGTCAACAAGCACCAAGCTGTGTTGAAGGCGCTGCGGATGGGCCTGCTTCGATAGGAAATGCCGCTCTTGATGCGATGGCGCATCAGTTGAACGCGCAGAATTCCTCGATGTAACACGTGTTGCGTCAACCCCCACCCTGTAAGACTTGACAGTTACGCAATCGATCAGGTCCTGCTGCAATGGCTCCCGGTGCACGCGTGGCGTGCGCACACACCCTCGGAGCCCAGCATGCAGACGAACTTCTTCTCCTCATTCTTCGCCGCCAAGACCGCCGCTCAGGGCGCAGTGGATGTCCAGCCGAGCCCGCGCGCTCCGATGGAACTCGACCTCGCGGCGCTTGAGCACGTCGCCGGCGGCTTGGGGCCGAACGACAACTGGGCCACTGTTGCCGGTCCGAACGACAACTGGTAATCGGAGGCTTGGCCGTTGGGTCTTTTCCGCTCTGAAGTCCTGACGCATCGCGAGCGCGACTGGCTGGGCAGCATTCAGCTGATCCGGCCGGTGTCGCTGGGCGTGCTGACGGCGTTCGCGTTGCTGGTGGCGGTGGCCGTCGGCGCGTACCTGACGCTCGGCGAATACACGCGCAAGGCCCGCGTCAGCGGTTACTTGGTGCCTGACCGGGGCGTGATCAGGCTGGTCGCCCCGCAACCAGCCACGGTCATCGAGAGCCACGCGGTCGAGGGCCGCGCGGTGCAGCGCGGCGACGTGCTGTTCGTGCTGGCCGTCGGCCAGGCCACGCTCAGTGGCGACACCCAGGCCGCCGTGCAGAGCAGCATCGCGTCGCGCACGCTCAGCTTGCAAGGCGCGGCCCGGCAGCGCAGCCTGCTGGAGCAGACCCAACTCGCCGCGATCGATCGCCAGGTCGACCAGATGCAGCGCGAGTTCGAGTCGATGAAGCTCGAGTCCGACCTGCAGCGCCAGCGCCTCGCGCTCGCCGAGCAGGCGCAGGCCCAGTATGAGTCGCTGCGCAACGACAACTTCGTGTCCTCGGCACAGGTGCGCGCCAAGGCCGAAGAGGTGCTCAACGTCAGGGCGCAGCTGCAGGGTCTCGAACGCCAGCGCGCGGCGCGCCTGCGCGAGATTGCGGTACTGCAGGCGCAGCGCCGCGAACTGCCGCTGCAGGCGCAGAGCGCGCAGGGCGCGATCGACCGCGACCTCGCGGCGCTTGCCCAGCAGGCCGCCGAGACCGAGGCGCGCCAGCGCATCGTCGTGCGCGCGCCGCAGGACGGCGTCGTCAGCGGCGTGCTGGCCGCGCCGGGGCAAACCGTGACACCGGCGGTCGCCCTCGCCAGCCTGCTGCCAGCCGACGCGAAGCTGCAGGCGCAGTTGTTCGCGCCGTCGAGTGCGGTCGGCTTCGTGCGCGCGAACCAGCCGGTGCAGCTGAGGTATCAGGCGTTCCCGTACCAGAAGTTCGGCCACCAGTCGGGCGAGGTGGTGCAGGTGTCGCGCTCGCCGTTGCAGGCGTCGGAACTCGCCGGTCTGTCGCTGCCGGCGTCGCTCAGCGCGAGCGGCGAGCCGCTGTACCGCATCACCGTGACGCTCGACCGGCAAAGTGTCTCCGCCTACGGCCAGGCCCAGGCGCTCTCGCCCGGCATGCAGCTCGAAGCCGATGTGCTGCTCGACCGGCGCCGCCTGATCGAGTGGCTGTTCGAGCCGGTGCTCGGCATCGCCGGCCGGGTGTGATGCGATGACGACAGCGACTTGGCTCGACGGCCTGCGCCTCGGCCTCGGCGGGCGCCGGCTGCCGGTGATCCTGCAGACCGAGGCTGCCGAGTGCGGCCTCGCGTGCATCGCGAT
>JAZJZJ010000049.1:0-1984 GCA_040389925.1 Pseudomonadota bacterium | reverse complement strand
GTCGGGCGACGTGATCACCGAGGTCAACGGCCAGCCGGTCGTGCGCTCGGGCGAAGTGTCGAGCCTGATCGGGCTGTCGGCGCCGGGCGAGAAGGTCAGGCTGACGATTTGGCGCGATCGCTCGGCGCGCGAGATCGAAGCGAAGCTCGGCGGTGCCGACGCGCAGGGCATGCAGGTGGCCGACGCCGACGGCGCGGTCCGGCCCGGCCAACTCGGCCTGAACATGCGGCCGCTGACGCGCGACGAGCGCCGCGAGTCGAAGATCGACGGGGGCCTGGTGATCGAGCAGGTCGGCGGCCCCGCCGAGAAGGCCGGCATCCAGCCGGGCGACGTGCTGCTCGCGATCAACGGCAAGCCGGTGCAATCGATCGAGACCGTCAAGCTCGTGCTGCAGGGCAAGCCCAAGAGCGTGGCGCTGCTGGTGCAGCGCGACGGCGACAAGATCTTCGTGCCGGTGAACCTGGGGTGAGCGCTCGGGCGCGGGGCGCTGCGCGCGGTCAGAGGTCCGTGCGCAGCTTCCAGATCTCGGGGAACAGCACCACGTCGAGCATCTTGCGCAGATAGCTCACGCCCGACGTGCCGCCGGTGCCGCGCTTGAAGCCAATGATGCGTTCGACCGTCGTCACGTGGCGGAAGCGCCAGAGGCGGAACGCGTCTTCGAGGTCGGTGAGTTCCTCGCCGAGTTGGTACAAATCCCAGTGCGCTGTCGGGTCGCGGTAGGCGATCAGCCAAGCCTGCTCGACCGCGTCGTTCGACTCGTAAGGCTTCGTCCAATCGCGCTCGGTGTGCGACGTGGGCACCGCCAAGCCGCGGCGCGCGAGCAGGCGCAAGGCCTCGTCGTACAGCGACGGCGCGCGCCACGCCGCCTCGACGCGCGCGAGCAGGTCGGGCCGGTGCGCGTGGGCTTTCAGCATCGCGGCGTTCTTGTTGCCGAGCATGAACTCGATGCAGCGGTACTGCGCGCTCTGAAACCCGCTGCTTTGGCTCAGGTACGGGCGGATCGCGGAATACTCGGGCGGCGTCATCGTCGCGAGCACGTCCCACGCGTGCACCAGTTGCTCCATGATTTTGCTGACGCGCGCCAGCATCTTGAACGCGCTGCCGAGTTCGTCGACCGCGACGCATTTCACCGCGGCCGTCAGCTCGTGCAGCAGCAGCTTCATCCACAGCTCGCTGGTCTGGTGCTGCACGATGAACAGCATCTCGTTGTGCGACGGCGACAGCGGGTGCTGCGCGTTCAGGATCTCGTCGAGGTGCAGGTAGTCGCCGTAGCTCATGTCCTTCGAGAAATCGAGCTGCGCGCCCTCAATGGCGACGATCTGTTCGGGCGAGGGCTGGGTCATCAGGTCACCGCCGCGCGTTGGTTGAAGCGGGCTTCGCGCCACTCGCCGCTCGCGAGCACGGCATTGAGGTGGGAGGCGGCATCGAACACGTCGACGAAGCGCGTGTACAGCGGTGTGAAGCCGAAGCGCAGCAGGTCGGGCGCGCGGAAGTCGCCGATCACGCCGCGCGCGATCAGCGCCTGCATGATCGCGTAGCCGCCCCCAACGCTTGCGCCGTTCCGATCATCCTGGTGGGCGAAGCTCGCCTGGCTGCCGCGCTGCGCGGGTTCGCGCGGCGTGACGAGCGTGAGGCCGTGGCCGGCGCAGCGTGCTTCGACGAGCGCGATGAACAGGTCGGTCAGCGCGAGCGACTTGCGGCGCAGCGCGGGCAGGCCGCCAAACCGTTCTGCCTGGTCGAAGACATCGAGTCCGCAAGCCAGCGCCGACATCGACAGCAGCGCCGGCGTGCCGCACACGAAGCGCTGGATACCGAGCGCCGGCCGGTACTCGGGCGTGAACTCGAACGGCGCCGCGTGGCCGAGCCAGCCGGAGAGCGGCTGCCGCAGCTGCTGTCGGTCCATGCGCGCGGTGTGGCGCGGGTGTGCCCACACGAAGGCCGGTGCGCCGGGGCCGCCGTTCAGGTACTTGTAGCCGCAGCCGAC
>JAZJZJ010000048.1:0-2911 GCA_040389925.1 Pseudomonadota bacterium | reverse complement strand
TTGCGCACGTTGAACGCGTTGACGATCAGCACGCCCTGCACGATCGCGATGCCGAGCCAGACCATCTTCGGCTGGCGCATGTCCATCAGCGTGCCGAACACCAGCGGCGCGAGCGCCTGGCCGATGTCCAAGCCCGAGTACACGACGCCGTAGACACGCCCGGTCGCGTTCGGCGGCGACGCGCGCTTGACGATCAGATCGCGCGACGGGCCGGCGATGCCGGCACCGAAGCCCATCGCGCCGAACAGCAGCGGCACCGCGAACGCGGCAATGCCGGTAAAGCCGATCACCAGTGCGATCACGGCGGCCGTGCCGAAACCGACACCGATGATGCGCTCGCAGCGCGCCGGGTCGGCCGCGAGAAAGCCGCCCGCCACCATGCCGCCGGCGCTGCAGACCATGTAGATGCTCAGGCACATCGCGGCCCAGTCGATCGGCACGTTGTGCAGCAGGCGCGCGGCCTCGGGCGCGAACAACTGCACGCCGCTGAGCGCCGCGGCGTAGAAGAAGAAGAACCCGAAGCACATCCACACCGCCGGCAGCTTCATGAACGCGAAGCTGTGCTCGGCCGGTGCAGCAGCGCCGGCCTTCGGCGTCGGCACCAGATCGAGCGCGAGCTGGGCGCGGTTCAGCCACAGCAATGCGAGCACCGCGAACGCCAGCGCGCCGGCACACATCAGCGCGACGCGCCAGCCATAAGCGATCGTCAACGGCACCAGCATCGCCGGCGCCAGCGCCCAGCCGAGGCTGCCGGTGATGCCGTGCACGCTGAACGCATGGCCGAGGCGCGACGCGTGAACCTTGCGGTTCAGCAGCGTGTAGTCGACCGGGTGAAACACGCCGTTGCCGACGCCGGCGACGACAGCGAACAGCGCCAGCATCCAGTAGCTGTGACTGGCCGCGAAACCGAACGCGGCGGTGCCGAGCAACGCGAGCCCGCCGAACAGCACCGGGCGCGGCCCGAAGCGGTCGACGACGAAGCCCGACGCCGCCTGCACGATGCACGAGACGACGAAGAAGATCGTCATCAGCAGCCCGAGCTCGGCGTAGCTGGCGGCGAACTCGTCCTTCAGCCACGGGAACAGCGGCGCCAGCAGCAACTGGCTGAAGTGGCTGATCAGGTGAGCGATGCCGACCAGGCCGATCAACTGCGCGTCGGCGCGGGCGGGTCGGATCGGCGGCGAGGCAGCGAGTGAGGTCATGGCGGCGGACTGGCGTCGGCAATGTTTCGGAGGTGCTTGGATGTTAAGCAAGCCGTCGGCGTCCGGATTACGATAGCTTGTCAAGTTCTGTCGAGATCCCGCCAATGACACCGACGCCGCCCAACGCCCCGCTCGGCCCGCTCACGCCGCACCTGTACATGCCCGACGCCGCGCGCCCGGTGCGCGCGAAGCGCCAGCACCTGAGCACCGCCACGCGCGTCGTGCCGCACCGCCACCCGTGGGCGCAGCTGGCGGTCTCGGCGACCGGGGTGGTGCGGCTGACGGTCGCGCACGGCACCTACATCGTGCCGCCGTCGCGCGCGTTGTGGATCCCGCCGGGGGTCGAGCACGCCGTCACGGTCGTCGAAGACGCCGATCTGCTGACGCTCTACCTGCACCAGCCGCGCGGCCGGTGCGGGCCGCAGGCGGCACGCGCCGACGAAGCCCTGTGGCGCCAATGCCGCGTGCTCGAAGTCTCCGACCTGCTGCGCGCGCTCGTGCTCGAACTCGACGCCACGCCCGATGGCGCCGGCCCGCCGCCCGACGCCGCGGCACTGCAGCGCGAATCCCGCCTGAGCGCACTGGTGCTCGATGAACTGCGCCGCGCCCGACCGGTGCCGCTGGGCGTCGACCTGCCGACCGACAAGCGCCTGCGCGCGCTGTGCGAAGCGGTGCTCGACGCCCCCGGCCGCCACGCCACGCTCGACGGCTGGGCGCAGGCCTGCGGCGCCAGCCCGCGCACCGTGGCGCGGTTGTTTCGCAGCGAGCTCGGCACCTCGTTCGTGCAATGGCGCCAGCAGGTGCTGCTCGCACGCGCCGTGACGCTCGCGGCCCGCAAGATGCCGATGGCGAGCATCGCCGCCGAGCTCGGCTATGCCAGCCCGAGCGCGTTCAGCGCGATGGTGCGGCGCTCGGTGGGCGCGCCACCGAGCCGCTTTCTGGTGTCCTGAGCGAGCCCATGTGACGGCTTGCAACACCCGTTGCGGTCGGAGGGCTGGGCGCGACGCACGTGCATGACTAGACTGCGCGCAGGTGCGGCGGGTTCGCTGCGTGTCGACAGTCAACCGCCGATCCGGCAGAGAGTATCCAGTGCTCACATCGCTGTTTGGTGAACTCGTCTCTGCAAAGACTCCGCGGCGCATCAGCGGTACCGCGGCCGAGAGCGGTTTTGCCGCCACCGCGATCATGGAATCCGTGGCGACCGAGGTCAACGCGCGCGGCCAGATGGTCGATCGGCACTCGCACGACCTGGTGGTCACCGGTTCGCCGGCCCAGGCGATCCGCGAGCACTTCGCCGACACCCGCGCCGACCTCGACACCGCGACTTCGCTGATCACCCTGCTCGACCCCGCGGGCGTGTGGGCCTCGGCGGTCATCAAGGCGCTGTCGGACGCGGGCGGCCGGCCGATCGAACGACTCCACCTGCGCGAGCACTCGACACTGCGCACGCTCGCCACGATCGAGCGCACGACGCTCGTGCGGCGTCACGAAGATACGCTGCGCGTCTACCACGCCGACGTGCGCGCCCCCGGCAGCGAGAACGCCGAGATCCCGATCGCGCTGATGGAACGCAGCCAGATGACGACCGTGATCGTCGGCCCGCTGCAGCCGCACGCGATCGATGCGCTGATCAGCGCGCTCCACGCCGCCGCGATGCTGCCGACCTGGCGCTGCCCGAACCTGCTGTTCATGCTGCCGCCGAATGCGGT
>JAZJZJ010000047.1:0-6484 GCA_040389925.1 Pseudomonadota bacterium | reverse complement strand
GAGCAGCAGACTCATAATCTGTTGGTGCCGTGTTCGACTCACGGGCGGCCTACCAAATTCGTTCGCCAGTGGCGCAGGCGCGCGAAGTGGCGCAGCATCGGGCCTCGGGAGTCACCATGACCACGACCTGCCCCGCCTGCGGTTTCGAGTGCGCGTCGGACTTTGCTTTTTGTCCCCGGTGTGGGGCGAAACAAGGCGGCGGCGCCAAGCCCCCAAGCGATGCCGACCGCCGCCAGGTCACGGTGCTGTTTGCTGATTTGACCGGGTTCACGTCGCTGGCGGAACGGCTCGATCCCGAGACGCTGCGCACGTTCCAGAATGCCTTGTTTGCGACCATGGCGCAGGCCATCGCGCGCTACGACGGCTTTGTCGAGAAATTCGTCGGCGACGCGGTGATGGCTGTGTTTGGTGCGCCGCATGCGCACGAGGACGACCCGCTGCGCGCGCTGATGGCCGCTCAGGACCTGCTGCAGCGCGTCGACGCGCTCGGCCTGCAATGGGCGCCGCGCCTCGGGCGGACGGTGACGCTGCACATTGGCGTCCACACCGGTGCGGTCGTTGCCGGCGCTCTCGGCAGCGCTGCCGGCGGGGCGTACGCGGTCACCGGCGATACCGTGAACAGTGCCTCGAGGCTGCTCTCGGCGGCCGACCCCGGCACGATCCTGGTTTCGGCAGCGACGCAGGCCATCGTGCGGGACCGCTTTGCGTTCACGCCCGGCACCGAACTCGCGGTCCGCGGCCGGACCGAGACACTGCGCGTCTATCGCCTGATCGGCGCAAGACCCGACGTGGCTTCGGCGCGTGGCCTGGCCGGCCTCGGGCTGACCGCGCCGCTGGTCGGGCGCGCCGAGGCGATCGATGCGCTGTTGGCCGCATTCGATCGCGTCGAGGGCGGTCGGGCGCAAGTTGTCAGCGTGACGGGCGAGGCGGGTGTCGGCAAGTCGCGGTTGCTGGCCGAGGTGTTTGCGCGGCTCGAGCGCGATGGCCGACTCGCGGCAACGGCGGTGCGCCGCACCGCATGTTCGTCACTCGGTGAACCGACCTACGGGACTTTCGCGGCGCTGTTCCGCGATGCCTATCGCGTCGACGAAGGCGATTCGCTCGAGGTGGCGCAGCACAAGTTGCAAGAGGGCTTGCTGGCGCTCGGTGCCGACGCGCAGGAGGCTGACAACGTCGGGCAGGTCCTGAGCTGTCTGTTGGGCATGCCGGAGGCGCGTCCGCGCGACATCGAACCCGAACAGTTGCAGCGGCAGATCACGCTCGCGGCGCGCGCGTTGATCGAGCGGCGGCTGGTGCAGCAGCCTCTCGTGATCGTCGTCGATGACCTGCATTGGGCCGACTCGGCCTCGGTGGATTTGCTGTGCAACGTCGTCGACCAGCTCGCGGACCGGTCGCTGATGCTGCTGGTGTCGCATCGCGCCGACGCCCCGCCATTGCGCTGCACCCGGGCCCGGCAGTCGGTCGTCGCGCTCGGCCCGCTGCGCGACGACGATGCGCGCTTGCTGGTGGACGAGTTGTTGGGCGCGTCGGTGGATGGCGACGGTGCCGCACCGCTGCGCGCGTTCATCGCCGCGCGCGCGGGTGGCAACCCGCTGTTCGTCGAGGAGATCGTGCGCAGTCTGGCCGGTGCCGGCGTGCTGTCGTGCGAGCACGGCCGCTGGGTCTGCGGACCCGGCTGTGCGGCGGTGGACGTGCCGCCGACCCTGTACGGCCTGCTGTTGTCGCGCATCGACCGGCTGGGTGCCGACGACCGCCGGGCGATCCAGGAAGCCGCCGTCCTGGGGGCCGAGTTCGACAGTGCGCTCCTGCGCCGCGTGGCCGGCGAACCGCGATCGATCGAAGCGGCCCTGGCGCGCCTGACTGCAGATGGTCTGATCCGGGCGGACGGTGAGGTCGCGCAGCGCTGGCACTTCACGCATGCGTTGTTGCATGAGGTGGTCTACCAGAACCTGCTGCTCGCGCGGCGCACCGAGTTGCATTGGCGCACGGGTGTCGCACTCGAAGCCCTGCTCGGCGCGCCAGCGCCGGCCGCGGTGGCTGACGCAGCGCACGCCCCGCAGCGCCTGGCCGAGCTGGAGGCGCTCGGCCACCACTGGAGCCTGTCGCCGGACAAGGTTCGCGGCGCCCGCTATTTGCTCGCCGCCGGCGACCGGGCGCGCGCGGTGTATGCCAACAACGACGCCCTGCGCCACTGCGAGCGCGCGCTGCGCACGCTCGCGGACGCGGCGGTGGACACGGTCGCCGCCGCAGCGCTGGCAGAAGCCACCGAACTCGATGCGCGCGAGCGCATCGCCGATCTGCTCGGTCTGCAGGGGCGCCGCGCCGACGCACTGGCCCACTACGAACGGGCGCAACGCACGGCCGACGAGCGGCGCGACATGACGCGGGCCGCGCGCGTGCTGCGCAAGATCGGCGGCCTGCACTGGGAAGCCGGCGAACGCGAGCGCGCGAGCGGCTGCTTCAGCGCCGGCCTGGAGCGCCTGGGGGACGACGGCGATGCGATCGAGCGCGCCCACCTGTTCCAGGAAATGGGGCGCTTGGCGTTTCGTGCGGGCGACAACCAAACCGCGGTCGCGCGGGCTCATAGCGCCTTGGCGGAATTGGCGCCGGAAGTGCCGGGCCGGACGCGCGAGGCCAGCGAAGTGCGCGCCGCGGCCTGCAACACGCTGGGCGTCGCGCTCGCGCGGCTGGGCCGGCCGGCCGAGGCGGTGCAGCACATCGAAACGAGCGTCGCCCAAGCCGAGGCGCAGGGGCTGCTGCAGGCGGCCTGTCGCGGTTACACCAACTTGGGCGTTCTGTACGCCACGCTCGACCCGCAACGCAGCATCGACACCTGCCTGCGCGGCCTGCAGGCGGCCAAGAAGGTGGGCGACCTCGGCTTCCAGTCGCGCCTCTACGCGAATCTGGCGGTGGCCTATTGCGCGCTCACCAACCGCTGCGAAGCCGAGGGCATCGAGGCGGCACAAACCGCCGCGAGCCTGGACCGCCGGCTCGGCTTGCTCGAGCACCTCGCGGTGCCACTCATCGTGCTGGGCCAGATCCACCAATGTCACGGCGACCATGCACGTGCCTTCGCGTCCTACCGGGAAGCCCTTGAATTGGCCGAGCAGATCGACGAACCTCAATTGCTGTTCCCTTGCTACGATGGACTGGCGACGTTGTATCTCGATACCGGGCGCGCGGCCGAGGCCGAGGTCTACCTCGCCAAGGCACAGGCAGTCTGCGAACGTGCCGGTGTCGAGCCCGACGCCCTCATGGTGCTTCCGTTCCTCTGCTGACCCTGTCGGAAGGAGCCTTCACATGACATCTGCGATGCGTCCCCCGTTGGCGCCGGGCGACCCGGCCCCCGACTTCGCGCTCCCGGCCGTGGCCGATGCCGCGACCGTTTCCCTGGATGACTACCGCGGGCGCAGCCCCTTGTTCCTGGCGCTGATGGTCGGCTTGTGGTGCCCCTTCTGCCGGCGCCAACTGGTGCAACTCGGCGCCCTCGAAGGCCAGCTGAAGGCCTTGGGTGTCGAGAGCCTGGCCGTGGTGGCGACCGACCCCGAGCACGCGCGGCTGTATTTCAAGTTCAGGCCGACGCGGCTGCGCCTGGCCGCCGATCCCGGGTTGACGATCCACCGTGCGTTCGGCGTGCCCAAGCCGGAGCCGACGCCCGAGATGCTGCAGGCGCTGGAGCAGGTCCGCGTCAACCCGTTCGGCGACTTCTCCGAGCCCTTGCCGCTCAGCGAGGCCGCCAAGGTGCTGACGGAGCGCGACGGCTATGTCTGCACGGCGGCCGATCAAGGCGACATCGACCGCCAATGGCCGCAACTCAAGGCGCTGTTCATGATCGATCGCGAAGGCATCGTGCGCTGGGCCGACATCGAGTGCCAGACCGACGGACTGGCCGGCATCGGCAGGATCCCGTCCGACCTTGCGATCCTCGACGCCGCGCGCGCTCTGGTGCACTGAGAGTCTCGGCTGGACGCGGCCACTGCCCGGGCGTAGGATGACCGCCCCGCCGGTGCGGGCGGGCGACAGGTCGGTTCTGTGCAACCACGCCAAGGAGGGTCGAATGAGCTATCACCTGGAAGGACGTCTGCTCGAGGTCTGCAACTGCAACGTGCTGTGCCCTTGCTGGATCGGCGAGGATCCGGACAACGGCACCTGCGACACCATCGTCGCCTGGCGCATCGACAAGGGTCAGGTCGACGGCGTCGATGTCGGTGGCAACACGATCGCCGCCGTGGCTCATGTGCCCGGGAACATTCTGCAAGGCAACTGGACCGCGGCGATCTTCGTCGACGACGCGACGAGCAAAGCGCAGGAAGACGCGCTGCTGAAGGTCTATACCGGACAGGCCGGCGGCCCGGTGGCCGATCTCGCCAAGTTGATCGGAACGGTGGTCTCGGTCGAGCGCGCACCGATTCGCTTCACGGTCAACGACGGCAAGGGCCTGCTCGCAATCGGCACCGACTACTACGCCGAGCTCGAGCCGTATCGTCATCCGAGCGGCGCACTCACGACGCTGTCGGAAACGGTGTTCTCGACGGTGCCCGGTGCACCGGTGTTCGTCGGCAAGGCGCCGATCTACCGTTCGAAGAACGCGGCGATCGGCATCGACCTCGATCTGAAGAATCACAACGCCCTTCAGAGCACCTTCGTCTTTGACAGCCCGTGACCGCGATCGCCGCACCGCGCCACGGGCCACGACGCCACCGGCGCGTCTTCGCGATCGTGCTCGCGGGGCTGGCGGTTGCGGCTTGGATCGCGCTGTGGGCGTGGGCACGCTCTCCGTATGGGCGCTGGCTCGATCATGGCGACTGGGCGGCCAGCGGGCCGGCCGCGGCGCTGTGCCGCTTCATCCCCGGCGGCAGCTGGCTCGTGCCGGCCGGCTTCACGGTGGCGGCTTGGGTGCTGATGATTGTCGCGATGATGCTGCCGACAACGCTCCCGCTGGTCGACAGCTTCGAGCGCATGACGCGGCAGCGCGGCGATGGCGCGCGCCTGCTTGGTTTGGTCGTGATCGGCTATGTCGCGGTCTGGAGCGCATTCGGGCTTGTCGCCCACGCGCTGGATGCCGGCCTGCGCGCGATGGTCGCGGAGTCGACTTGGTTCGCCGCGCGGTCGCACTGGGTCGGCATCGCGGTGATCGCGCTGGCCGGTGCCTTCCAGTTCAGCGCGCTGAAGCAGCGTTGCCTGGACAAGTGCCGCACCCCGCTGAGCTTCGTCATCGAGCACTGGCACGGCGTCGCACCGCGGCGCGAGGCCCTGGCGCTCGGCGCGCACCACGGCCTGTTCTGCCTGGGCTGCTGCTGGGCGTTGATGTTGCTGATGTTCGTCGTCGGCACCGGCAACCTCGGCTGGATGCTGGTGTTGGCGGCATTGATGGCGGTCGAGAAGAACCTGCCATGGGGTCGGTGGCTCGGCGCGCCGCTCGGCGCGGCGCTGCTCGGATGGGCCGCGCTGCTCGCGGTCGCCGGCCCTTGATCGCAGCATGATGCCGGCCGCCAAGACGATCTTTCTCGCCGCCGTCGCGATGCTCGCCTTCGCGGCGAATTCGCTGCTGTGCCGGATCGCGCTGCAGCACCCGACCATCGATCCTGCGAGCTTCGGTGCGGTGCGCCTCGTCGCGGGCGCCGTCACGCTGGCGCTGATCGTGCGGCTGCGCCGGCCGCCAGCCATGCCGGCGCGCGGCGACTGGCTCGCCGCCACGATGCTGTTCGGCTACGTCGCTTTCTTCTCGTTTGCCTACCTGAGCTTGTCCGCCGGCACCGGCGCGCTGATCCTGTTCGGCGCAGTCCAGCTGACGATGTTCGGGGTGGGGCTGTACGGCGGCGAACGCTTTCGAGCGGCCGCCTGGGCGGGGCTCGCGCTCGCGCTGGTCGGCTTCGTTGTCCTCGTCGCGCCGGGCGTCACCGCACCGCCGCTGCTCGGCGCCATGTCCATGGCGCTCGCGGGGATCGCTTGGGGCGTCTATTCGCTGCGCGGGCACGGCGTCACCGATCCCGTCGGCGCGACCGCGGGCAACTTCCTCCGCGCCGCGCCGCTCGGGCTCGCGCTGGCCTTGGCGCTGATCGGGCAGGCGCGTGCGGACGCCACCGGGCTCGCGCTGGCGGTCGCTTCGGGCGCGCTGACCTCGGGGCTCGGCTATGTCGTCTGGTATGCCGCGCTGGCCGGGCTGTCGTCGCTGCGGGCCGCGACGGTGCAGCTGTCGGTCCCGGTGATCGCGGCCTTCGCTGGCGTGCTGTTCCTGGACGAGGCGATCACGCCACGGCTGGCGCTCGCATCGCTGGCGCTGCTCGGCGGCATCGCGCTGGTCCTGACCAGTCGGGCACGACCGAGAGCGCGCGCCAGCGCAGACTGATAATCTGCCGCTGCCGTGCTCGACTCACCGGCAGCCCACCCAACCGCATCGATGACCGACGACCGCCTCGACCAACGCCTGACCGATCTCGAGATCAAGGCGAGCTTTGCCGAAGACCTGGTCGATCACCTGAAC
>JAZJZJ010000046.1:0-9524 GCA_040389925.1 Pseudomonadota bacterium | reverse complement strand
TGATGAAGGCGGTCGACAAGTTCGAATACCGTCGCGGCTACAAGTTCTCGACCTACGCGACCTGGTGGATCCGCCAGGCGATCACGCGCTCGATCGCCGACCAGGCGCGCACGATCCGCATCCCGGTCCACATGATCGAGACGATCAACAAGATGAACCGTCTGAGCCGCCAGCACCTGCAGGAGTTCGGCTTCGAGCCCGACGCGCCGACGCTGGCCGAGAAGATGGAGATCCCGGAAGACAAGATCCGCAAGATCATGAAGATCGCGAAAGAGCCGATCTCGATGGAGACGCCGATCGGCGACGACGACGACTCGCATCTGGGCGACTTCATCGAGGACACCAACAACACCGCGCCGATCGAAGCGGCGATGCAGGCCGGTCTGCGCGATGTCGTGAAGGACATTCTCGACTCGCTGACCCCGCGCGAAGCGAAGGTGCTGCGCATGCGTTTCGGCATCGAGATGAGCACCGACCACACGCTCGAAGAAGTCGGCAAGCAGTTCGACGTGACGCGCGAGCGCATCCGCCAGATCGAGGCCAAGGCGATCCGCAAGCTCAAGCACCCGAGCCGCTCGGACAAATTGCGCACCTATCTGGACACGCTGTAGTCGTCGCAGCTTCGAGACACTGACCGGCAGAAGGCCCCGTGCGATCCACGGGGCCTTTTTCCTGTGCGGTACGTCACGCTTAAACTCGCGGGCATGCCTTGCTGCCCCGTGAAGCCCGAATGACGCAAATCGTCGAACGCACCGTGCTGTTCGCCGACCTGCGCGGCAGCACGTCGATGTACGAAACGCTTGGCAACGCCGACGCGACCGCCGTCGTCACCCAAAGCGTCGCGCTGCTGGCGCGCATCGTCGACAACCATGGCGGGCGCGTCGTCAAGACCCTCGGCGATGGCCTGATGGCAATGTTCGGCGCGCCCGACGCTGCGGTGGCCGCATCCGACGAGATGCACGAGTCGCTGGAACGCATCGGTGCGCCGGGCGACGGTGCACTGGCCGCACATGCCCGGACCGTGCCCCTGAAGCTGCAGGTCGGCGTCGCGCACGGCGAGGTGATCGAGATGTCGGGCGATGTCTTCGGCGACGCCGTGAATGTCGCTGCGCGCCTGATCGACCACGCCGGCGACAACGAGACGCTGGTCACCGCAAACGCGCTGAACGGCCTGGCCGAGATGGAACAAGCGCGCTTTCGCAACCTCGATCGGATGCAGCTGCGCGGCCGCGTCGAGCCGGTGCACGTGTACCTGCTCGAGGCGACACGGCGCTTCGGCGACACCGCCGCGACCGCGTTCGGCGAGTTCGCCCCGAGCCCGCCGCCCGAGCCGGAGGCGATCCGCCTGATGTGGCTCGACCAGAACCGCGTGTATGCCGGCACGAGCCTGCCGCTGATCCTCGGCCGCAGCCCGCAGGCGACCTACATCATCGATGACACGCGCGTGTCCCGCTCGCACGCCCGCATCATCTGGCACGGCGGCACCTTTCAGCTCACCGACCTGAGCTACAACGGCACCTATGTGCGCTTCGACCACGACCCCGAGATCATCGGCCTGCGGCGCGGCAGCTGCACGCTGCATGGCAGCGGCACGATCGGCCTCGGCGGCCCGCCGTCGGACGTCGCGAGCCCGTGCGTGCGCTTCGAGATCCTGAGGTTTGCCGATACGCAGCGCCAGCCACCGCCCGAATTCGACCTGAAGCTCTGAACGGATGAGCTTCTTCGCCCCCGAACCCGCCTTCACGCACGGCAGCGCGCCGCGCACAGCCGTGCTGCTGTGCAACCTCGGCACGCCCGACGCGCCGACGCCTTCCGCCGTGCGGCGCTACCTCGCCGAGTTCCTGAGCGACCGGCGCGTGGTCGAAATTCCGCGGCTGCTGTGGTGGTTGATCCTGCACGGTGTGATCCTGCGCACCCGGCCGGCGAAGTCGGCGAAGAAGTACGCGGGCATCTGGACCGCCGAAGGCTCGCCGCTCAAGGTCTGGACCGACAAGCAGGCCAAGCTGCTGCGAGGCTACCTGGGCGAGCGCGGCCATGCCGTGACGGTGCGCTACGCGATGCGCTACGGCAACCCGTCGATCGCATCGGTGCTCGACGAGCTGAAGGCGCAGGGCGTGACCCGCGTGTTGATCCTGCCGCTGTACCCGCAGTACTCGGGCACCACGACCGCGAGCGTCGTCGATGCCGTCGGCCAGTGGGCGCAGCGCATCCGCAACCTGCCCGAACTGCGCTTCGTCAACCGCTACCACGACGACCCCGGCTACATCCTGGCGCTCGCCAAGCGCGTCGAAGATCATTGGATGTCGCACGGTCGGCCCGACAAGCTGGTGCTGAGTTTTCACGGCGTACCCGAACGCACACTGACGCTGGGCGACCCGTACCACTGCGAGTGCCTGAAGACCGCGCGTTTGCTCGGCGAACGGCTGGCGCTGCGCAAGGACGACATGCTCGTCACCTTCCAGAGCCGCCTCGGCCGCGCCGAGTGGCTGCAGCCCTACACCGAACCGACGCTGATCGCGCTGGCCACGCAAGGCGTCAAGCGTGTCGACGTGCTGTGCCCCGGTTTCACGTCGGACTGCCTGGAGACGCTCGAAGAGATCGATCAGGAAGCGCGCGAGGCCTTCCTGCACGCGGGCGGCCAGGAATTCAACTACCTGCCCTGCCTGAATGACCAGCACGAGTGGCTGGCGGCGCTGTCGGCGATCGCGATCCGGCACCTGCAGGGCTGGCCGACCGTTGTGGCGCCCGACGCCGCCGCACTCGAAGCGCAACGCCAACGTGCGCTGGCGGCCGGCGCGGCGACCTGAACCGCCTCAGCCGCCTGCCGCGCGGCGTGCGCGCAGCATCTTCATCGCCCGCGGCAGCACCAGCACCGCGACGATGATCACCAGCATCACCAGCGACACCGGCCGCTCGACGAACACGCGCCAGTTGCCTTCGCCGATCGACATCGCGTTGCGCATCTGCGCCTCGGCCAGCGGCCCGAGGATCATGCCGATCACCACCGGTGCGGCCGGGAAGTCGAAGCGCCGCATCACGAGACCGAGCAGGCCGATCGCGTACAGCAGGTACAGATCGAACGCCGACTGGCGCATGCCGTAGACGCCGACGGTTGCGAAGATCAGGATGCCGGCGTACAGGTGCGCCTTCGGCACCTTCAGCAGCTTGACCCACACGCCGACCAGCGGCAGGTTCAGCACCAGCAGCATCACGTTGCCGATGTAGAGCGAGGCGATCAGCGCCCAGACCAGCGCACCGTTCTTGTCGAGCAGTTGCGGCCCCGGCTGGATGCCGTAGTTCTGGAACGCGCCGAGCAAAATCGCCGCGGTGTTCGAGGTCGGGATGCCGAGCGTGAGCAGCGGGATCAGCGTCGCGGTGATTGCAGCGTTGTTCGCCGCCTCGGGCCCGGCCACGCCTTCGATCGCGCCGGTCGTGCCGAACTCATCCTTGTGCTTCGACAGCTTCTTCTCGGTCGCGTAGCTCAGGAAGGTCGGGATCTCGCTGCCGCCTGCGGGAATCGTGCCGAACGGGATGCCGATCGCGGTCGCGCGCAGCCACGCCGGCCACGAGCGCTGCCACTCCGCCTTGGTCATGTGGACCTTGCTGAGCTTGTTCTGCGTCTCGGTCACCCGCCCTTCGTAGAGCATCACGTACAGCGCCTCGGCGACCGCGAACAGCCCGACCGCGATCAGCACCACCTCGATGCCGTCGAGCAGTTCGGGCACGTTGCCGGTGTAGCGCGCCTGGCCGGTGATCTGGTCGATGCCGATCAGGCCGATCGCCAGACCGATGAACAGCGCCGTGAGGCCACGCAAGACACTTTTGCCCAGCACCGAACTGACCGTCACGAAGGCCAGCACCATCAGCATGAAGTATTCGGGCGGGCCGAGCAGCACCGCGTACTTGGCAACGACCGGCGCAGCGATCGTCACGACGACCGTGCCGATCGTGCCGGCGACGAACGAGCCGATCGCGGCGGTGGCCAGCGCCGCACCCGCGCGGCCGTTCTTGGCCATCTTGTTGCCTTCCATGGCGGTCACCATGGAGGCCGCTTCGCCCGGCGTGTTCAGCAGAATCGAGGTGGTCGAGCCACCGTACATCGCGCCGTAGTAGATGCCGGCGAAGAAGATCATCGAACCGGTCGGCTCGACCTGCAGCGTGATCGGCAGCAGCATCGCAACTGCCGTCGCCGGCCCGATGCCGGGCAGCACGCCGATCGCGGTGCCGATGGTGCAACCGACCAGTGCCCACAGCAGGTTCACCGGCGTGCCCGCGGTGACGAAGCCCTGCATCAGGTTGTGCCAGATGTCCATCAAATCTCCCGTCGTGCGCCAGCGCGGCGCATCGTTCTTCGAGTCAGAGCCAGCCGGTCGCCGTCAGCCCCGGCAGGTTGATCGCCAGCAGCTTCGTGAACATCCAGTAGACCGGCGCGGCGATGCACAGGCCGACCCCTGCATCCTTGACGAACGCCATCGGCGACCAGTCGGCCGCCCCCTGCGAGGCCTTGTAGCCGCGTACCGCGAGCACGAAGCACAACGTGCAGCTGAGGATGAAGCCGATCGTCGTGATCAACGCCGCGTTCAGCAACATGCCGGCGCTGACCCACACGAAGCCGGGCCAGAAGCCGCGCGCGTCGCCCGAAGGCTCATCCATCTCGCGGTAGCCGCCGCTGAACGCTTCCCACAGCAGGAACGCGCCGCACAGCCCGAGCGCTGCGGAGACGACCCACGGCACGAAGTTCGGCCCGACGCCGCCGTAGCCGGCTTCGGCGCTGATCTGCTTCGCGCCGAACGCCATCAGCGCGGCGACGACGATGACGCCGGCGCCGATCAGCGCCTGCGGCGTTCGCACTGCGCTCATCAAATCATCCCGGACTTCGCCATGATCGCGCGCAGCGACGCGAACTCGTCGTCGACGAACTTGTCGAACGCCGGGCCGGTCAGCAGCGCCGGCGTCCAGCCGTTGCGCTCGATCGCTTCCTGCCACGACTTGTGCTTGGTCGCGGTGACGATCGCGTCGGTCAGCGTCTTGCGCTGCGCCGGCGTGATGCCGTTCGCGCCGAACACGCCGCGCCAGTTGCCGAGCACGACGTTGTAGCCCTGCTCCTTCATCGTCGGGATGTCGACGCCCTTCAGGCGCGTCTCCGACGTGACCGCGATCGCGCGCATCTTGCCGGCAGCGATGTACTCCTGAAACTCCGACAACCCGCTGCCACCAACCGTGACGTTGCCGCCCAGGATGGCCGCGGTGGCCTCTCCGCCGCCACGGAATGCCACGTAGTTGATCTTGGCCGGGTCGACGCCGACTTCACGCGCCAGCATCGCCGCTGAGATGTGCTCGGTGGATCCGCGCGAACCACCGCCCCACTTGACGCTGCCCGGGTCCTTCTTGAGCTGCTCGACCACGTCCTTCATGGTCTTGAACGGCGAATTGGCCGGCAGCACGAACACGTTGTATTCGCTCGACAGACGCGCGATCGGCGTTGCCTGCGAGAGCTGCACCGGCGGCTTGCCGGTGATGATGCCGCCCAGCATCACCGCGCCCATCACCATCAGCGCGTTGCCGTCGCCCTTGGTGCTGTTCACGAACTGCGCCAGGCCGATCGTGCCGGCGGCGCCGCCCTTGTTGTCGTAGCTGACGGTCGAGGCCGCGCCGGAGTCCATCAGCGACTTGCCGAGCGCGCGGCCCTGCGTGTCCCAGCCGCCGCCCGGGTTCGCCGGGATCATCATCTTCAGATTGGTGTTGGCAAAAGCCGGCAGCGGCAGCGCGCCGGCAGCCGCCATCGCGGCCAGGGTCTTCAGGAAGGTATCGCGACGCATGTGTGTGTCTCCTTGGGTTCTCGAATGGCACCGATGGTCGATGCTCGCGCGCCAGCCTGTCAATCGGCTGTCGACCCGCCTGGGGGAAACACGAAGCCCGGCGACGCCTCGGACCCCTGCTACCGTTGCCGCATGAAGATCCTGCTGGTCGAAGACAACCTGACGATGCAGACGACCTTGCAGCGCACGTTCCAGCGCCGCGGCATCCAGGTCGTCACCTGCGCCGACGGCGCCCGTGCGCTCGACCGCTGGCAGGCGAGCCTGCCCGACGTGGTGCTGCTCGACCTGAGCCTGCCCGGCCTCGACGGCCTGCAGGTGCTGGCGCAGGCGCGGGCGGCGGGGCTGCAGACGCCGGTGCTGATCCTGACGGCGCGCGGCACCGTCGGCGACCGCATCCTCGGCCTGAACACCGGCGCCGACGACTACCTGCCGAAGCCGTTCGACCTCGACGAACTCGAAGCGCGGGTGCGCGCCCTCGCCCGCCGCTCGGCGACGCCGCCCGACGCCGACGGCGACGCCGCGCCCGAGTTCAGCGGCCTGCGTTGCGATGCCGACAGCGGCGCCGTCTACTTTCGCGGCGAACCGCTCGAACTCGCGCCGCGCGAGAGCGCGCTGCTGCGCGCGGTGCTCGCGAAGGCCGGGCAGGCGGTCACGAAGGAACGGCTGTCGGAGCTGGTGTTCCCCGGCGAGTCCCAAGTGCAGTCGGACGCGATCGAGGTCGTGGCCTACCGGCTGCGCAAGAAGCTCGCGCACACGGGCGTTCAGCTCGTCACCTTGCGCGGGTTGGGGTACCTGCTGAAGGGCGTCTCTTGAAGCTTGGCGAGCGCCTCTCGCTGCGGAGCCGGCTGCTGCTTGGCATCCTCGTGCCGGTGCTCGGCGTCGTGCTGGTCAACACCGTCAGCCTGTACCGCCAAGCGCTGCGCTCGGCCGACACCGCCTACGACCGCACGCTGCTCGCGTCGGCCAAGACGATCGGCGAAGACCTCGAGGTGATCGGCGCCGGCGCCGACGCGCACCTCGGCGCGACCGTGCCCTACTCTGCGCTCGAACCGTTCGAGGCCGACAACCGCAGCCGCATGTTCTACAAGGTCACCGGCTTCCGTGGCGAGATGGTGTCGGGCTTCGACGACCTGCCGGCCTGGCACGGCAAGCTGCCCGACACGGGGCCGTACGCCGCGCTGGTCGACTTCTACGACGATGTCTACCAGGGCCGGCCGGTACGCGTCGCGGTGCTGCTGCAGCCGGTGGCTGGTGCGCAGGGCCGCGGCATCGCGACGATCCAGGTCGCCGAGACGCTGGAGTTGCGCCAGACGCTCGCGCGCCAGATCCTGGTCGACACGATCTGGCGCCAGCTTGCGCTGATCGCGCTGATCGCGGCGGTCGTGGTCATCGTGGTGCAGCGCGCGACCCGGCCGGTGCGGAGCCTGAGCGCGCGCATCAACGCGCGCAGCGCGAACGACTTGACGCCGATCGAGCTCAGCGGCGCGCCGCGCGAGTTGGCGCCGCTGGTCGACGCCACCAACCAGGTGATGGCGCGCCTGGGCCACCTGCTCGAGCACCAGAAGCGCTTCGTGCGCGACACCTCGCACCAGCTGCGCACGCCGCTGGCGGTGCTGAAGACACAGGTGCAGTCGGCGCTGCGTGGCGATGTCGAGCCGGCCCAGGCGCTGGCCGAAATCAACCACACGGTGCTGCGCGCGACCGAGCTGGCGAACCAGATGCTGGCGCTCGCCAAGATCGAGCAGCTGCGCCAGCAAGGCGATGCGCCGCTGAATGACTGGGCCGAAATCGTGCGCGCGGTCGCGCTCGATCTCGCGCCGCTGATCGCCGAACACCGGCTCGACTTCTCGCTCGACGTGGTGCCGGCGAGCGTGCGCGCGCACGAGTGGGCACTGCGCGAACTGGTGCGCAACCTGCTGCACAACGCGGTCAAGAACACACCGGACGGATCGCGGCTCGCGATCACGATGGCGCGCGATTCTCACCACGTGGCACTGACGATCGCCGACAGCGGCCCGGGCATCCCGGCCGCGCAGCGCGCGCGCCTGTTTCAACCTTTCGCGGCCGGTGCGCCGGCGACCGAACTGCAGCGCGGCTCGGGGCTCGGCCTGGCGATTTGCCATGAGATCGTGGTGTCGCTTGGCGGCAGCATCGCGCTTGAGAATCGTGCGTTGCGCGCTCATGTGGAGGGTCTCGATGCCACGGTTCGGCTGCCCTTGGCCGACAATCCGCCTCAATGAAGGAAATTTCGACCAAGGCGGCGGACAGCAAGGTCCGCCTCGACAAATGGCTCTGGGCCGCGCGCTTCTTCAAAACCCGCAGCCTGAGTGCCGACGAGATCGGTCGCGGGCGCGTGCAGGTGAACGGCCAAGCCGCGAAAGCCTCGCGCGAGGTGCGCGTGGGCGACCGGATCGAGCTGAAGCAAGGCTTGGTCGCACGCACCGTCGTGGTGAAGTCGGTCGACGACCAGCGCGGCTCGGCGACGGTCGCGAGCGAACTGTTCGAGGAAACGCCCGAGAGCATCGCGCAGCGCACGAAGCAGGCGCTGGAGCGGCGCTTGAACGCGGAACCGTCGCTGGCGATCGAGCAGGGCCGCCCGACCAAGCGCGACCGGCGCCAACTGGCCGACTGGAATCGCTGGAGTGCCTCCGTCGAGCCGGAGTAGCCGGCCCGGCCGAGCGACCGGGCCGGAAAATCTCTTCCAATCCCCTCTTGAATCTGAGGGCAATCGCCCCACGTCTGGGGCAACGAAAACATCCCACGCCATGACGAACATCGACCCGACCCAACCCCAGCCCGACACGCCCGACGCCGACTCTGCGCAGGAACAGGCGTTCTCGTTCAACACCGAAGCGCGGCTGCAGGAGCTCGAAGCCAAGCACGCCGAGGTGGCCGACGCCTACCTGCGCGCCAAGGCCGAGGCCGAGAACACCCGCCGCCGCGCCGACGACGAGATTGCCAAGGCGCGCAAGTACGCGGTCGAAGGCTTCGCCGACAGCCTGCTGCCGGTGAAGGACAGCTTGGAGGCGGCGATCGCCCTGCCCGACGCCAGCCCCGAGCAGATGCTCGAAGGCGTGCACGCCACCTTGCGCCAACTCGTCTCGGCGCTGGAGCGCAACAAGGTCGTCGAGATCAACCCGAGCGCCGGCACGAAGTTCGATCCGCACCAGCATCAGGCGATCAGCGTCGTGCCCGCCGCCCAAGAGCCGAACACCGTGGTCGCGGTCTTGCAGAAGGGTTACCTGATCGCCGATCGCGTGTTGCGCCCGGCGCTGGTCACGGTCGCCGCGTCAAGCTGAAATCGATACACAGGCGACCCACAGGAATTCCACTGATTCAGGCTTGAAAGCCCACACCTTATCCACACGTTAAGAACAACTTAATCCAGTCTCAGGAGCGCACTCAAAATGGCCAAAATCATCGGCATCGACCTCGGCACCACGAACTCGTGCGTGTCGATCATGGAAGGCAACACCACCAAGGTGATCGAGAACAGCGAAGGTGCCCGCACCACGCCGTCGATCGTGGCGTACCAGGAAGACGGCGAGATCCTCGTCGGCGCCTCGGCCAAACGCCAGGCCGTCACCAATCCGAAGAACACGCTGTACGCGGTGAAGCGCCTGATCGGCCGCAAGTTCACCGAGAAGGAAGTGCAGAAGGACATCGACCTGATGCCCTACAAGATCGTCGCGGCCGACAACGGCG
>JAZJZJ010000045.1:1019-8180 GCA_040389925.1 Pseudomonadota bacterium | reverse complement strand
CGCGATGCAGAACGGAATGCTCATCAGCGTGCCCGAGATCGAATCGAACGGGCCCTTGGCGTCCATGCCGGCGTAGCCGGTCTCGAACGGATTCATGCGCACGCGCACCTGCTTCAAGGGCCGCCCTTCGAGCCGGTCGCGCAGGATCAGCGCGCCGGTCACCGGCGTCTGGTTGAACGCGCACACCGGGAACGGCTTGAACGTGACGCGCTGCACCGACCACTCCTTCCCCAGCCGTGCCAACAGCGCAGGCACGTCGCAGTCGCTGCGCGCGAATGCCTTGACGAAGCCCGAGCGACCCTCGAAGGCGCCCGGCGCCGAGCGCGAATCGGCGCGCGCGAGTTCGGTCGCGACCAGCCCGTTGCGTGCGGCGACGCCGACCTGGTAGCGCCATTCGTCGGTACCGTCGGCGAACGACTGCAGCATGCCGCCGGTGAACGACGCCGCGTTCGCCAGCGCCGCCGCACTGTGCGCGGCGTCCAGCCCGAGCAGATGCGCGCTGGCCGCAGCCGCCGCCAGCGTGCCGTAAAGAGGCGACGCGCGCAGCCCGGCGGGCGTCGTCTTCGGCCCGTACGCCGATTCGAGCAGACCACCGACCTCGTAGCCGGCGATCAGCGCCGGCAGCATGCGCGCCACCGGCAGGCCGCGTGCCTCGATCAGCGCCGTCAGCAGCGGAATCATGATCGTGCCGAAGTGTCCGGCACCGCAGGTGTCTTCCTGGGCACGGCCGTGGAACAGCGCTGAGTTGGCCAGCGCGGCGCCGTCGACCGAGGTCTTGCGCCCGTCACCGAGCAAGGTGGCGCCGCCGCTGCGCTCGCCATCGAGCGCCAGCGCCGCTCGCCGCGCCACCGGGGCGAACGGCGTGGCGTGCCCGCCGAGCGCGATGCCGTAGCCGTTGAGCAGGCAGGTGCGGGCCTTCTCGACGACAGGTGGCGGAACCTGCGTCAGATCGAGCTCGGCGACGAAACGGCCGAGGCCTTGTGCGAGCGTCATGGAAGTCTCCTTGATCTGTTGCGGGCCCCGCAGGCCGGTCGTTGCTCAGTCGAGCTTGATGCCGGCTCGGGCGATCACCGCGCCCCAGCGCGCGGTTTCCGCCCTCGAGAATGCCGCCAGTTGCTCGGGCGTGCTGCCGCCGACGATCGCCCCCTGCGCGACCAGCTTGTCGCGCGTGGCAGGGTCGTTGACGAACTTCTGAACCTCGGCATTCAGCCGCGCGATGATCGGCGCCGGCGTGCCTGCAGGTGCCAGCAACTGGTACCAGGTGGAGGCGGCAAAATCCGGGAATGTTTCGCTGATTGCCGGCACGTCGGGAAGCCCCGGCATGCGCTTGACCGACGCCACCGCGAGCAGTTTGAGCTTGCCGGTGTCGATGAACGGGCGGGGCTGCTGAAGCGCATCGAACAACACGTTGATCTGGCCGCCGAGCAGGTCGTTCAGGGCCGGGCCATTGCCCTTGTAGTGCACGGCCAGCATCGAGATGCCCGCCGCTTCTTCGAGCAGCTTCATCGCCAGGTGGGGCGAGGTTCCGTTGCCGGGCGTGCCGACGTTCACCTTGCCGGGGTTGGCCTTCGCGTACGCGAGCAAGTCCTTGAAGGTGGTGGCCGGCAGCGCCGGGTGGGCGACCAGCACGTAGGGCAGTTCGGCAACGCGGCTGATCGGCGCGAAATCGCGTTCGGCGCTGTACGGCAACTTGCTGAACAGATGCGGGTTGATGCTCAGCGCGCCGGTGGCAAGCAGCAGCGTGTAGCCGTCGGGTGCGGATTTGGCGACCGTGTCGGTGCCCAGGATCGTCGCCGCGCCGGCCTTGTTCTCCACGACGACCGGCTGGCCCAGGCTCTGGGTCAGCCACTGCGCGAGCGAGCGCCCGAGCACGTCGGAGAAGCCGCCCGCCGCGTAGGGAACGATCAGCTTCACCGGCTTGTCGGGATAGGACTGTGCCGATGCCGCGGCGACACCGACCGCGAGCGCCAGCAGGCCCGCCAGGCGCGCGAGCGCACGAAAACCGAATGTGCGCATGGTCATCCTTTCGAGGCGGTCATGCCGACCCCTGGTAGAGCGCGCCGGACGGCTCGCCGACCACGGTGGTGCGATGCATGTGGCGATACGTCCCCGGCATGCGGTCGCGCAGCGCCTTGTGCATCGCGCAGCGGTTGTCCCACAGGATCATGTCGTGCAGCTGCCAGTGGTGCCGGTAGGTGAACTCGGGCCGCACCGAAGCCTCGAACAGCGTCTTCAGGATCGGCCGGCTCTCGTCCGGCGTCATGCCGGCGATGTGGGTCGTGATGCCTTCGCTTACGTACAACACCTTGCGGCCGGTCTCGGGGTGCACCCGCACGACCGGCTGCACGACCGGCGGGTTGACCTTCTTGTGGGCGTCGGCCGTCGCGCTGTTGCGGCCCTTCTCGGTGTCGTGGATTGCCCAGGCGTAGTCGTGCACCGCCTGCAGCGGCTCGATCAGCGTCTTCAAGCCGTCGGACAGCGAGTCGTACGCGCGGTACATGTTGGTGAACATCGTGTCGCCGCCGATCTCCGGGATCTCCAGGCAGTGCAGCAGCGAGCCCATCGCCGGGCGCGTGGTGTAGGAGAGATCGGAGTGCCAGTTGACGCCGGTCTCGCGCGTGTCCGAGGGGCTGCCGTCGGCGTTCGGCCGCGTCGTGACGATGAAGATCTCGGCATGCCGCGGGTGGCGGTACTTGTAGAGCGCCGCGTGGTCGTCGAGCTGCCCGAAGCGCGCGCTGAACGCGATGTGCTGCTCGGGCGTGATGTCCTGGCCGCGGATCAGCAGGATGCAGTTCTCGATCCATGCCTGGCGGATCAGTGCGATGTCCGCGTCGTTCATCGCACGGCTCAGGTCCGCACCGACGATCTCGGCGCCGATGCCGTACGAGAGTTTTTTGACCGTGATGCCCATGGGGATGGTTCCTTGCAAATCGCAGTGGCAGTCCTACTCGGCCTTCGCGCCCGAATCGCGCACGACCTTGGCCCATTTCACCGCCTCAGAGCGCATGAAGCTGCCGAGCTGCTCGGCAGAGCTGGTCATCGGCTCCATGCCCATCGTCGCGAAGATCTGCTTCAGTTCGTGCTGCGCGGTGACCTTCGCTGTCTCGGCGCTGAGGCGCGCGATCACGTCGGGCGGCGTGCCGGCGGGCGCCAGCAGGGCATACCAGACACCGAGGTCGAAACCGGGATAGCCCGACTCGGCCACCGTCGGCACCTTCGGCTCGAACGAGGAGCGCGCCGCCGAGCTGACGGCGAGGAAGCGCAGCTTGCCCGAGTGCACGTGCGTGCCGGTCGTGGCCCAAGCGTCGAACATCACCTGCAGGCTGCCGCCGAGCATGTCGTTGACGGCTGCGGCCGTGCCCTTGTAGGGCACGTGCGTGATGCTCATGCCGGTGTGCGCCTTGAGCATCTCCATCGCCAGGTGGGTCGTGCCGCCGATGCCCGACGAACCGTAGTTGAACTTGTCCGGCTTGGCCCGCACTGCGGCGACCAGTTCGGCCACCGAGTTCACCGGGCTCGTTGCCGGCACCGTCAGGAAGAGCGGCAACTGGCCGACCAGCCCGATCGGCGCGAAGTCCTTCATCGGATCGAAGTTCAGCTTCGCGTACAACGCCGGGTTGATGACGAGCTGGCCGGTGGCGCCGAAGAACAGCGTGTAGCCGTCCGGCGGCGCCTTGGCCGCCATCTCGGCAGCGATGTTGCCGCCGGCGCCGCCGCGGTTGTCGACGATCACCTGCACCCCCAGGCCGGTGCCGAGCTTCTGCGCGATCGAGCGCGCCATCAGGTCGGTCGCGCCGCCCGCGGCGTACGGCACGATCAGACGAATCGGCTTGTTGGGATAGGCTTGTGCGGCGGCATCCGTCGCCACCGCGGCCAGCACCATCAGCGCCGTGATCATTGTCTTGAACGGGGTCATTGTCTGTTCCTGGTCGGGTTCGTGCGGCGCGGGTTCAGTCGCGGTAGCCGGGGTCTTCGCGGTCGAGCTTGCGCAGCAGCGCCGCCCATTCCTTCTGACCGAGCGGCACGAAGCCGCCCTTGCCGAAAATCTCCGTGCCCTGCGCTGCGCTCTTGGCGATCACCGCCGGCGCGATCGGGTACAGTTTCGCGCCGCCGCCGAGCGCGGCCACCTGCATGCGGCAGGCCCGTTCGAGCTGGTACATCAGCATGAAGGTTTCGCCCATCGTCGCGCCGCAGCTGATGGTCCCGTGGTTGCGCAGCAGCATCAGCTTCTTGTCGGCGCCGAGGTCGCGCACCAGGCTGTGCTTCTCGTCGTCGTCGAGCGCGATGCCTTCAAACTCGTGATAGCACAGCTTGTCCCAGACCACCAGTGCGTGCTGCGACGCCGCCAGCAGGCCGTGCTCCTGCATGGACACCGCCGTGCCGTCGCGGGTGTGCAGGTGCATCACGCAGCTCAGGTCGGGGCGCGCCTCGAGGATGGCCGCGTGAATGACCAGCACGGCCGGGTTCAGCGGATACTCGGACGCGCTCAGGATCGTGCCTTGGGCGTCGGTCTTGATCAGCGACGAGGCGGTGATCTCGTCGAACAGCATCCCGTACGGATTGATCAGGTAGTGCCCGGGCTCGCCCGGCACGCGGTGCGAGATGTGGGCCGAGATGATGTCGGACCAGCCCATCCGGTCGGCCAGGCGGTAGCAGGCGGCGAGTTCGCGGCGGGCGTGTCGCTCCGCTTCGGAGATTGGGGCGGCCGGTGGCCGGGCAGCGCGCGCTGTGTCGATGGGCATACGGTGTCTCCTACAGTCCCAGATCCTTGGCGATCGAATTGCGCATCACTTCGCTGGCGCCGCCACCGATGCGCATCAGGCGCGAGTCGCGGTAGTGGCGCTCCATCGGAAAGTCCGGCGTCAGCGAATAGCCGCCGAGGATCTGCATGCCCTCGTCGGCGACCCGGAAGTACGCCTCGGTGGTGTGCACCTTCGCGATCGATGCCTCCTTGCGGCACTCGACGCCGGCGTCGAGCCGGCGCGCCAGGTCGTAGGTCAGCAGGCGCGAGGTGTGGACCGCGATCTGCATGTCGGCCAGCTTGTGCTGGATGACCTGGAACTTGGCGATCGGCTGGCCGAACTGGACCCGGTCCTTCGCATACTGAAGCGCGCAGTCGAGCGCGGCTTGCGCCGCGCCGGTGACCTGCGCCGCGAGCGAGAAGCGCTCCTTGTTGAGGTTGGTCATCAGCTGCTTCCAGCCGCCGTTGAGCTCGCCCAGCAAGTCGTCCTGGTGCACGCGCACGTTCTCGTAGGTGACGCGGTTGGTGCCGACCGCGCGAAACGACAGCGTTTCCAGGCGCTCGATCGTCACGCCCGGGCTCTTCGGGTCGACGAAGAACAGGCTGATGCCCTTGTGCTGCGGCGCGTCGGGGTCGGTGCGGGTGACCAGCACCGTGCGGTCGGCGAGATCGACCTGCGAGTTGAAGACTTTGGCGCCGTTGATGACGAAGTGGTCGCCGTCGCGGACCGCACGCGTGCGGACGGCTGCGGCGTCGGAACCCGCGTTCGGCTCGGTCAGGCTCATCGACGACTTGAACTTGCCGGCCGCGATCAGCGGCAGGTATTTCTTGCGCTGCGCCTCGCTGCCGTAGGTCAGCAGCGAATGCGCACCGTGCACGGTGGCGCGATAGAACAGCACCGCGAGTTCCAGCAGGCCGTACGAGAGCTCTTCCTGGATGATGCCGAGTTCGACGAAACCCAGGCCCGAGCCGCCGTACTCCTCGGGGATCGCCACGCCCAGCCAGCCCAGTGTGGCCATCTTGTCGAACACCGCCAGCGGCGCGATCTTCTCGCGGTCGCACTGGCGTGCGTAGGAATCGGGCATTTCCTTGCGCACGAACTGGCGCACTGCGTCGCGCAGCATCAGCTGCTCGTCGGTGAAGCCGAAATCACGGTCTGCACGCATCTCTGTACTCCTTGGATTCGTCTCAGCGCCGCGAAAACCGGCGGCCGATCAGCTCGCCGGTGATGTTGACGCCCCATCACCTGCGCGCCGTTCGCGACCACACGGCGCACCGCCTCGTTGGCGAAGCACATGGCGACGCTGGTGTCGAGCAGCGACGGCAGCCCCTCGTCGGCACCCTGCGCGGCGCGGTGGGTCAGCAGGCGGGCCGCCTCGACGTCGATCTTCATCTCGGCCAGCCGCAACTGCACCGCCTGGAAGTCGACCGGCGGCTTGCCGAACTGCTGGCGCTCCTGGGTTTAGGCCAGCGCAACGTCGAGCGCGCTCGCCGCGATGCTCAGCGTGCAGGTCGCGCTGCCTAGGCGCTCCATGGGCATCAGCGCTCAGGGATTGCGCTGACTGCGATTCAGTCTAGTGAGCCTACGATCGCGAACCAGTGGGGCATGCGCTCATTGACACTCTGTCGAACGCTTGTTAGAAACGCGTATTGTCTTCGGAGTGTAAAAGCATTCCGCTCAGACCCCGTCGTCCTGTAGAAAATTATCAAATCTGCTCCTTGATCAGGAGCATGGAGACTACCCGAATGCCCACTCGCCCAAGGAATTCGCCTAACATTAGGCAGGTAATGCCCAATGAAGGGGTGTCTCCATGATGGCCGCCGACGGCGTCGCCGCGGCCGTACCGGTGCTCGAATGTCAAGGGCTCGAACGCCGTTTTGGCGGCTTGGTGGCCGTGACCGGCGTCGACCTGCGCATCGATCGCGGCGAGATTTTCGGTCTGGTGGGTCCGAATGGCAGCGGCAAGACCACGCTGGTCAACGCCATCACGGGCTTTTACCCACCGCAGAAGGGCCGCATCCTGCTCGACGGCACCGACATCACCGGAATGAAGCCGCACAACGTGGCCCGCCGGCGCGTCGCCCGCACCTTCCAGAACCTGGCGCTCTTCAACGGCATGAGCGTGCTCGACAACATCCTGCTTGGCCGCCACGTTCACCTCAATCCCGGCGTGCTGAAGACAGTTTTTTACCCGTGGCTGGCCCAGCCCGAGGAAATCGCCCACCGCCGCATGGTCGAAGAGATCATCGAGTTCCTGCAGCTGCAGAGCGTCCGCGAAGACATGGTGGAAACGCTGCCGATCGGCCTGAAGAAGCGCGTCGAGCTGGCACGCGCTCTGGTGGCCGAGCCGAGCTTCCTGATTCTTGACGAGCCGATGGCCGGCATGAACCAGGAAGAAAAGGAGTACATGGCCCGCTTC
>JAZJZJ010000045.1:0-1009 GCA_040389925.1 Pseudomonadota bacterium | reverse complement strand
ACGCGGCATCACGGTGCTGCTGATCGAGCACCACATGGACGTCGTGCTCGGCATCTGCGACCGCATCATGGCCCTGAACTACGGCGAGATCATCGGCACCGGGCTGCCACGGGACGTGGTCGCCAATCCGCGCGTCATCGAAGCCTACCTGGGGAAGGCGAACAAGCATGCAGCGTGACCAAACGACGCTCGTGGCGGGTTCTGCCTCGCAGTGGGACCTCAGCGAACACACGACGCTGCCGCGGCTGCTGGCCCTCAACGCGCGGGCGCACCCGGACCGTGTGGCCATGCGTGAGAAGGCACTCGGCATCTGGCAGGAATTCACTTGGTCGCAGATGCTCGAGGAGGTCCTCGAGATCGCTGCGGGCCTGGAGGAGCGGGGCTTTGTCGAGCGCGACGCGATGCTTGTCCTGGGCGACAACCGCGTCCGCTTGTATCTGGGCATGCTCGCCGCCTCCGCGCTGAAGGGCTACGCGATGCCGGTGTATCCGGACGCGAACCCCGACGAAGTGGAGCACTTTGCCAGCGAGGCACAGGCACGGTTCGCGTTGGCCGAAGACCAGGAACAGGTCGACAAGCTGCTCGAGCTGCGCAGCAACGCACCGTCGCTGAAACACATCATCTACGACGACTCGCGTGGCATGGGTGGCTACAAGGCCGAAGGCCTGGTGTCCTGGGACGAGCTGCGCGCGGCCGGCGCACGCCGCCTCCAGGCCGAACCGGCGCTACGCGAATCGCTGGTCGCGCGGGCCGTGCCCGAGGGCCCGGCCGTCTTCGTGCACTCCTCCGGCACCACGGGCAAGCCCAAGGGTGTGGTGCTGCAGCACCGCAACCTGCTGTCCGGCGTGGGCAACGCCTACCGCGGCAAGGTGTTCCGTTTCGACGAAGTGATCCTCGCCTACCTGCCGATGGCCTGGATCGGCGACTTCGCCGTGACCATGGCGGCAGGCATCGGGCTGCGCTTCACGATCAACATCCCCGAGCGCCAGGAAACGGTGCTGCACAACCT
>JAZJZJ010000044.1:0-15979 GCA_040389925.1 Pseudomonadota bacterium | reverse complement strand
GATGGCCTGGACCACACCGGTCGCGGTGTTCTTCTGCAGCATCGTGCTGATGCTGATTGGCATGACCGTGTGGGAGCTCAAGTCGCCCACCGTCGAGCGCAAGGGCTGGTTGCCGATCACGACGACGCGCGGCGACCGCCTGTTCATCGGGCTGCTGGCGGCGGCGTGGCTGAACCTCGCGTTCGTCGCGGTCAGCGAAAAGATGATCGTCTGGTTCGGGCTCGACGCCGAGCCGTCGATCTGGATCAGCTTCGTCGTCTCGATGGGATTGCTCGCGCTGATCCTGCGCAAGGGATAGTTTTCTGCCAAGGCGCCCGGCCAAACCTTCCCAGCCGGTGCACCACGTCAACCAACGGGAAGAGAAGACCTTCAGGAGACCTCAATGAAATTGCGCATGCATGCCGTGGCCTTCGCGGCCGCCGCTCTGGCCCTCGGCCAGAGCGCATGGGCCGGCGAAGCCGAAGCCAAGAAGTGGATCGACGCGGAGTTTCAACCCTCCACGTTGTCGAAAGACCAGCAGATGGCCGAGATGAAATGGTTCATCGACGCCGCGAAGAAGCTCAGCGCCAAGGGCGTGAAGGAAATCTCGGTCGTCTCCGAGACGATCACGACGCACGAGTACGAATCGAAGACGCTCGCCAAGGCCTTCGAAGAGATCACCGGCATCAAGGTCAAGCACGACCTGATTCAAGAGGGTGACGTGGTCGAGAAGCTGCAGACCTCGATGCAGTCGGGCAAGTCGATCTACGACGGCTGGATCAGCGACTCCGACCTGATCGGCACGCACTACCGCTACGGCAAGATGATGAACCTGACCGACTACATGGCCGGCAAGGGCAAGGAGTACACGAACCCCGGTCTCGACATCAAGGACTTCATCGGCACCAAGTTCACGACCGCGCCCGACGGCAAGCTCTACCAGCTGCCCGACCAGCAGTTCGCGAACCTGTACTGGTTCCGCGCCGACCTGTTCGCGCGGCCCGACCTGAAAGAGAAGTTCAAGGCCAAGTACGGCTACGACCTCGGCGTGCCACTGAACTGGAGCGCCTACGAAGACATCGCGGCGTTCTTCAGCGAAGACGTGAAGACGATCGACGGCAAGCCGATCTACGGCCACATGGACTACGGCAAAAAGGATCCGTCGCTCGGCTGGCGCTTCACCGACGCGTGGCTGTCGATGGCCGGCACCGCCGACATCGGCATTCCGAACGGCAAGCCGGTCGACGAATGGGGCATCCGCGCCTCGGCCGACGGCTGTACGCCGCTCGGCGCCTCGGTCTCGCGCGGTGGCGCGACCAACTCGCCGGCCGCCGTCTACGCGCTGACCAAGTACGTCGACTGGATGAAGAAGTACGCGCCGAAAGAAGCCACCGGCATGACCTTCGGCGAAGCCGGCCCGGTGCCGGCGCAAGGCCAGATCGCGCAGCAGATCTTCTGGTACACCGCGTTCACCGCCGACATGACCAAGCCGGGTCTGCCGGTGGTGAACGCCGACGGCACGCCGAAGTGGCGCATGGCGCCGGGCCCGAACGGCCCGTACTGGAAACAGGGCATGCAGAACGGCTACCAGGACGTCGGCTCGTGGTCGTTTTTCAACGGCCATGACGAGAACAAGACGGCCGCCGCCTGGCTCTACGCGCAGTTCGTGACCGCGAAGACGACCTCGTTGAAGAAGACGATCGTCGGCCTGACGCCGATCCGCGAGAGCGACATCCAGAGCAAGGCGATGACCGACATGGCGCCCAAGCTCGGCGGTCTGGTCGAGTTCTACCGCAGCCCGGCGCGCGTCGCGTGGACGCCGACCGGCACCAACGTGCCGGACTACCCGAAGCTCGCGCAGCTCTGGTGGAAGAACGTCGCGGTGGCGGTCACCGGCGAGAAGACGCCGCAGGCCGCGATGGACAACCTGGCCGAAGAGATGGACCAGGTGATGGCGCGGCTGGAACGCGCGGGCATGGCCAAGTGCCCGCCGAAGCTGAACCCGAAGGGCGACCCGGCGAAGTACCTGTCCGACAAGGGCGCGCCGTGGAAGAAGCTCGCGAACGAGAAGCCGAAGGGCGAGACGATCGCCTACGACACGCTGCTGAATGCGTGGAAGGCCGGCAAGGTGCGCTGAGCGCAGCGACGATCGGGGCGCGTTCGCGTGCCCCGAATCGGAAACGCCCCCGACGCGGATCGCATCGGGGGCGTTTTGTTTTGTGACGCTTGCGCGCGTCAGGCCGGCGTCTTCACGCGCTTGCGCGCCGGCGCCGGCGCCTCCGCCACCGGCCACGAACGCATCGCCATCTCGACGCTCGCCAGCAGGCTCGCGCGCGGCATGCCGTCCTTCGCCTGCATCGACATGCCCTGGTAGACGGTCGCGTAGAAGTTCGCGAGCGCGCCGGGATCGGTGCCGGCCGGCAGTTCGCCTTCGTCAACACCGCGCTGGATGCGCGTCTGCATTGCCGCGACGGCGACCGCGCGGCGCTTCACGAGCGCCTTCTGGATGTGCTCGGCGGCGACCGAGCAGTTCGTCGTCGCCATCACCATCATGCAGCCGAGCGGGTGGCAGTCCTGCGTGAGTTCGTCGGCAGCCTCGTCGAGCAGGCGCTGGATCGCGCGGCGCGCGGTCGGCTCTTCGTCGAGTGCGCGCTGGCCGAAGCCGCCCGGGCCGCTGTTGTAGCGCTCGATCGCTTCCATGAACAGGTGTGCCTTGTCGCCGAACGCGGTGTACAGGCTCGGCGGCGTGATGCCCATCGCGGCGGTCAGGTCGCTGATCGACGCGGCCTCGTAGCCGTGCTCCCAGAACACATGCATCGCCTTGTCGAGCGCGGTGTCGCGGTCGAACGAAAGCGGGCGCCCGCGGGGTTTGGCCGGGGCTGCGGCGCAGCACGTCGTTGTCTCTGAGGTCTTTTTCATATCGATCGCTATTAAATCCTTGACGAACCCTTCTGCGATGGCTACATTGTGCCACATGCCGTAGCGTTCACTACGAAATATCTGACCCCGGCCCAAGGCCTCCGGTTCCCCCAGGAAATCAACTGCCGAAACACGTTTCGGCGAGTCGGGGCGAAGCCTTGCCGGGTCTCGGATGAACGTGCGAACAGTAGCGGAAAGAGCCACCGACACATCGAAGGAAATCACCATGTCGAACCCCAAGCACACCACGCCGCCGACCCGCCGCCTGTGGGTCGCCGGCACCACACTGACCGCGCTGACGGCCATCGCGACCGCCGTGTTCAGCCTGCGCACGACGACCGCCGAAGCCTCGCCGACCGGCGCCGAAGCGCCGGCAACGCCGGTCTCGGTCGCGACCGTCGTGAAAAGCGATGTCGCGACCTGGGACGAGTTCTCGGGCCGGCTCGAAGCCGTCGAGCGCGTCGACATCCGTTCGCGCGTCGCCGGCACCGTGCAGTCGGTGCACTTTCGCGAAGGCGCGCTGGTCCGGAAGGGCGACTTGCTGCTGACGATCGACCCGGCGCCATACGCGGCCGATGTCGAACGCGCCGAAGCGCAAGTCGCCGCCGCGCAAGCCCGCCAGTCGTACACGAAGAGCGAGTACGAACGCGCCCAGCGCCTGCTCGACGAGCGCGCGATCGCACAACGCGAAGCCGATGAGCGCATCAACGCGCAACGCGAAGCCGATGCGAACCTGCGCGCCGCGCAGGCCGCGCTGCAGACCGCCCGCCTGAGCCTCGGCTACACGCAGGTGCGGGCGCCGGTCGCGGGCCGGGTCGGACGCCTGGAAATCACGGTCGGCAACCTCGTTGCCGCCGGCCCGGGCGCGCCGGTGTTGACGACGCTGGTGTCGGTCAGCCCGATCTACGCGAGCTTCGACGCCGACGAGCAGATCGTCACCCGCGCGTTGCGTGAGCTGCCGAGCGGTTCGAGCGCCCGCGCGCAGCTCGAGAAGATTCCGGTGCAGATGGGCACCGCCGGCACCGCCGACACGCCATTCACCGGCCAGCTGCAGCTCGTCGACAACCAGGTCGACGCGAAAAGCGGCACGGTGCGCGTGCGCGCGGTGTTCGACAACGCCGATGGCAGCCTGATCCCGGGCCAGTTCGCGCGGCTGCGCATGGGCCAGGTCAAGCGCAGCGAAGCGTTGCTGGTCAACGAACGCGCGGTCGGCACAGACCAGAACAAGAAGTACGTGATGGTCGTCGGCAACGACAACAAGGCGGCCTACCGCGAGGTCACGCTCGGCGCGCACGTCAACGGGCTGCGCATCGTGACCTCGGGCCTGCAGCCGCAGGAGCGCGTGATCGTCAACGGCCTGCAGCGCGTGCGGCCGGGTGTGCTGGTCGCGCCGCAGCCGGTGGCAATGGAGATCAAGGCCGAAGTCGCTCGCGACGCGGCCCCGCGTTCATAAGAAGAAAGCTCGCCATGAATCTATCGAAATTCTTCATCGACCGGCCGATCTTCGCCGGCGTGCTTTCGCTGCTGATCTTTCTCGGCGGCCTGATCGCGGTGCGCGGGCTGCCGATCTCGGAATACCCCGATGTCGTGCCGCCCTCGATCGTGGTGCGCGCGAACTACCCCGGCGCGAACCCGAAAGTCATCGCCGAGACGGTCGCCACACCGATCGAGGAGCAGATCAACGGCGTCGAAGGCATGCTCTACATGGCCAGCCAGGCGACCACCGACGGCCTGATGACGCTGACCGTCACCTTCAAGCTCGGCACCGACCCCGACAAGGCGCAGCAGCTGGTGCAGAACCGCGTCGCGCGGGCCGAAGCACGCCTGCCCGAAGAAGTGCGGCGCCTGGGCATCACGACCGTCAAGAGCTCGGTCGACCTGACGATGGTCGTGCACCTGCTGTCGCCGAACGGCCGCTACGACATGACCTACCTGCGCAACTACGCGGTGCTCAACGTCAAGGACCGCCTCGCGCGTGTGCCCGGCGTCGGCGACGTGCAGCTGTTCGGCTCGGGCGACTACTCGATGCGCGTCTGGCTCGACCCGCAGAAGGTCGCGAACCGCGGCCTGTCGGCAAGCGACGTGGTGAAGGCGATCCGCGAACAAAACATCCAGGCCGCGGCCGGCGTGATCGGCGCGTCGCCGGGCCTGCAAGGCATTGACGTGCAACTCTCGGTCAACGCCCAGGGCCGGCTGCAGAACGAGGAGGAGTTCGGCGACATCATCGTCAAGACCGGCGCCGACGGCGCGGTGACACGGCTGCGCGACATCGCCCGCATCGAACTCGGTGCGGCCGACTATTCGCTGCGCTCACTGCTCGACAACAAGGACGCGGTCGCGGTGCCGATCTTCGCGGCGCCGGGCTCGAACGCGATCGCGATCAGCAACGGCGTGCGCGCGACGATGGAAGACGTGAAGAAGGCGATGCCCGAAGGCGTCACTTACGAGATCGTCTACGACCCGACGCAGTTCGTGCGCGCGTCGATCGAATCGGTCGTGCACACGCTGCTCGAAGCGATCGCGCTCGTCGTGCTGGTCGTGATCCTGTTTCTGCAGACCTGGCGCGCGTCGATCATCCCGCTGCTGGCGGTGCCGGTGGCGGTCGTCGGCACCTTCGGCGTGATGAGCATGTTCGGCTTCTCGATCAACGCACTGAGCCTGTTCGGCCTCGTGCTCGCGATCGGCATCGTCGTCGACGACGCGATCGTCGTGGTCGAGAACGTCGAGCGCAACATCGAGAGCGGCTTGACGCCGCGTGAAGCGACGTATCGCGCGATGCGCGAAGTCTCGGGCCCGATCATCGCGATCGCGCTGGTGCTGATCGCAGTGTTCGTGCCGCTCGCATTCATCAGCGGGCTGACCGGCCAGTTCTATCGCCAGTTCGCGCTGACGATCGCGATCTCGACCGTGATCTCGGCGATCAATTCGCTGACCTTGTCGCCGGCCCTCGCCGCGCTGTTGCTCAAAGGTCACGACGCACCGAAGGACGCGCTGACCCGCGGCATGGACCGCGTGCTCGGTCGCTTCTTCCGTGGGTTCAACCGCGTGTTCCGGCGTGGCTCGGAAGCCTACAGCGGCGGCGTCAAGACCGCGATCTCGCGCAAGGCCGTGATGCTTGCCGTGTACGCACTGCTCGCGGTCGCGACCGTCGGTGTGTTCAAGCTCGTGCCGCACGGCTTCGTGCCGGCGCAAGACAAGCAGTACCTGATCGGCTTCGCGCAACTGCCCGACGGCGCGACGCTCGACCGCACCGAAGAAGTCATCCGCCGCATGAACGGCATCGTGACGAAACAGCCGGGCGTCGAGCATGCGATCGCGTTCCCGGGGCTGTCGATCAACGGCTTCACGAACAGCTCGAACTCCGGCATCGTGTTCGTCTCGCTGAAGGACTTCGACCAGCGCAAGACCAAAGACCTCAGCGCCGGCGCGATCGCGCAAAGCCTGAACGGCCAGTTCGGTCAGATCCAGGACGCGTTCATCGCGATCTTCCCGCCGCCGCCGGTGCAGGGCCTGGGCACGACCGGCGGCTTCAAGCTGCAGCTCGAAGACCGCGCCTCGCTCGGCTTCGACGCGCTCGACACGGCCCAGAAGGCGTTCATGGCAAAGGCGTACCAGACGCCCGAGCTCGCCGGCATGTTCTCGAGCTGGCAGGTCAACGTGCCGCAGCTCTACGCCGACATCGACCGCACCAAGGCGCGCCAGCTCGGCGTGCCGGTGACCGACATCTTCGACACGATGCAGATCTACCTCGGCAGCCTGTACGCGAACGACTTCAACAAGTTCGGTCGCACGTACTCGGTGCGGGTCCAGGCCGATGCGGCCTACCGCGCGCGCGCCGAAGACATCGGTGCGTTGAAGGTGCGCTCGACCAGCGGCGAGATGGTGCCGCTGTCGGCGCTGATGAAGGTCACGCCGACCTTCGGCCCGGAACGCGCGATGCGCTACAACGGCTTCCTGACCGCCGACATCAACGGCGGGCCTGCGCCCGGCTTCTCGTCGGGCGAAGCGCAGGACGCGATCAAGCGCATCGCCGCCGAGACGCTGCCGGCCGGCATCTCCTACGAGTGGACCGACCTGACCTACCAGGAAATCCTCGCCGGCAACTCGGCGTCGCTGGTGTTCGCGGTCGCGATCCTGCTCGTGTTCCTCGTGCTCGCCGCGCAGTACGAAAGCCTCACGTTGCCGCTCGCGATCCTGCTGATCGTGCCGATGGGCCTGCTCGCCGCGATGACCGGCGTCTGGCTGACCGATGGCGACAACAACGTGTTCACGCAAATCGGGTTGATGGTGCTGGTGGGGCTGAGTGCGAAGAACGCGATCCTGATCGTCGAGTTCGCGCGTGAGCTGGAGTTCGCGGGGCGCACGCCGATTCAGGCGGCGATCGAGGCCAGCCGGCTGCGGCTGCGGCCGATCCTGATGACCTCGATGGCCTTCGTGATGGGCGTGCTGCCGCTCGTGCTCGCGACCGGCGCCGGTGCCGAAATGCGCCAGGCGATGGGCGTCGCGGTGTTCGCCGGAATGATCGGCGTGACCGCGTTCGGCATCTTCCTGACCCCGGTGTTCTACGTGCTGGTGCGCCGCATGACTGGCAACCGGCCGCTGAAGCTGCACGGCGATGTGCCGCATGTCGATGCGAGCCATGCGATCGGTGGTGGCGGTGGCGCGAGCCACGCGCTGACGCCGCAACCGGCGGCGCCCTTGCGCCTGCCCGAGTGAAGAAGGAGAACACCATGGACAACAAGAACCTCTTTTCGACCCGTGGGGCGCTCGCGCCTCTTTTCACCACCCTCTTCGCCGCGCTGGTGCTCGCCGGCTGCGCCTCGACGCCGGTCGCCGAACCCGTCGCGCCACCCGCAGCACCGCTCGCGTTCAAGGAGCTCGATGGTCGCTGGGCCGCGCTGCAACCGGCCGAGGCGCAAGCCCGCGGCGAATGGTGGAAGGCCTTCGCCGACCCGCTGCTCGACGACCTGGTCGCGCGCGCCGACCGCAACAACACCAGCATTCAACTCGCCGGCGCGCGGCTCGCGCAAGCCCGCGCGCTGCTGCGCGCCGCCGACGCGAATCGCCTGCCGCAGCTCGGCCTGAGCGGCGGCGCGAACCGGCAGTCGGCCAGCCCGGCATTCGGCACGACGGCCCCCGGCACTGTGTTGAGCGCCGGCCTCGGCGCGTCGTACGAGCCCGATCTGTTCGGCCGCCTCGCGAAGGCGAGCAACGCCGCCGCGCTCGACGCGCAATCGCGCGAAGCCCTCGTGCAGAGCACGCGATTGCTCGTGCAATCGGATGTCGCCCAAACCTACTTCGGCCTGCGCGCGCTCGACGCCGAACGCGCGCTGGTGCGGCAAACCGTCGGCGCTTACCGCGACACGCTGCGCCTGACCGAGCGCCGCTACGCCGCCGGCGACGTCGCCGAGCTCGACCTCGCGCGGGTGCGCACCGAAGTCGCGGCGACCGAATCCCAAGCGCTCGCGCTCGACCGCCGCCGCGCCGAGCTCGAACACGCACTCGCGGTGCTGCTCGGCGAGTTGCCGAGCGCACTCGCCGTCGGCGAATCCGACTGGAGCGGCGCGTTGCCGCAAGTGCCGCCCGGCGTGCCGAGCACGGTGCTCGCACGCCGGCCCGACGTGGCCGCGGCGCAGCGCGCGATGCAGGCCGCGCAGGCGCGCGTCGGCGTCGCGCAAGCGGCCTGGTTCCCCGATGTGTCGCTGACCGCGTCGGGCGGCTTCGCCTCAAGCGACCTCGGCGACCTGTTCAAGTGGTCGGCGCGCGCCTGGGGCGTCGGCGCGTTGCTGTCGCTGCCGATCTTCGACGGCGGCCGCCGCGACGCCGGGCTGCAGAACGCGGCCGCGCAGTGGGACGCCGCCGCGGCGGGCTACCGCGAGCAGGTGCTGATCGCGTTCCAAGAGGTCGAGGACCAGTTGTCATCGCTGCGGCTGCTCGCCGACCAGGCCAACGCGCAGGCGCAGGCCGTCGACTCGGCGAGCCGCGCGACGGTGCTGTCGACCTCGCGCTACCGCAACGGCTACGTCAGCCAGCTCGAACTGCTCGACGCGCGCCGCAGCGAGCTCGCAAACCGGCGCCAGGCACTGCAGGTGCGCTCGGCGCAGTACCAGTCGACGATAGCCCTGATCCGCGCACTCGGCGGCGGCTGGGGCACGACGCCGAGCTGAAGCGCGGTCTCGGGCCAGCGCCGGGCGCCGCAGGCGACCTTGGGGTCGTCATTGTTCAGCGCGGCGCGGCGGCGACCGCCGCGATCCACGCATCGACCGCGCGTTCCAGCACCGGCAACGGCACCGCGCCCTGGTCGAGCACCGCGCCGTGGAACTGGCGGATATCGAAGCGCGCACCGAGCTTTTGCTTCGCGCGATCGCGCAGTTCGATGATCTTCAGCTCGCCGATCATGTAGCCCAGCGCCTGCGCCGGCCACGAGTAGTAGCGGTCGACCTCGCTGCTGACGAACGAGCGCTCGCGGCCGGTGCGCTCGGCCATCCAGTCGATCGCCTGCTGGCGCGACCAGCCGAATGCGTGGATGCCGGTGTCGACGACCAGCCGCGCGGCGCGAAACGCCTGCCACTGCAGGTGGCCGAAGCGGCTGTACGGGTCTTTGTACAGGCCGAGTTCGAAGCCGAGCGTCTCGGCATACAGCGCCCAGCCTTCACCGAACGCGACGTAGCCGGCGCTGCGCCGAAACTTGGGCAACTCGCCGAGTTCGAGTGCACGCGCGCCCTGCAGATGGTGGCCCGGCACGGCCTCGTGCGCGACCAGCGTTTCCATCGCCCAAGTCGGGCGCGTGCGCCAGCCGGCGGCGTTGGCGTTGAACCAGCCGCCGCGCGAACCGTCGAGCGCCGGCGGGTCGTAGTACTCGGCGCGATCCGGGCTCATGTGCGCCGGCATCGCGCGCACGCCGTAGGGCGCGCGCGGCAACACCGCGAACAGGCGCGGCAGTTCGGGGTCGATACGCTTGGCGATGTCGCGGTAACCGGCGAGCAGCGCCTCGGGGCTGGTGTGAAAGAACTTCGGGTCGGTGTTCAGATGCTCGATGAACTTTGCGAAGTCGCCGTCGAAGCCGACCTCGCGTCGCACCGCCTCCATCTCGGCGCGCAGCCGCGCGATCTCGCGCAAGCCGATCGCATGGATCTGCGCGGCGCTCAGCGCGGTCGTCGTCCGCGACTGCACTGCCGCGGCGTAGACCTCCGCACCCTGCGGATAGCGGCTCAGCGCACCATCGGCCGGCGCGGCGCGCAGGTACTCGTCGGCGACGAAGGCACGCAACCGACGCAGCGGCACCAGCACCTGGTCGGCGATCGCCGCCTTCGCGCGCTCGCGCAGCGCTTGCTGATCGGCGGCCGGGATGTCCTTGCCGAGGCGCGTGAACGGCGCGAAGAACGGGCCGGCTTCGGGCGCCGGCGCGAGCTCGGCATCGAGCTGCACGAGCACGCGTTCGAGCACGTTGCGCGGCGGCACCCAGCCCAGGCGCGCACCTTCGCGCAGCCGCGCCAGCTCCTGGTCGACGCGGCGCGGGTAGGCGGCCATGCGTGCGAGCACCTGTTCGGCCTGCGCGCGCGTCGCGACCGGGGTGTTCGCGAGCAGCTCAGCGAACTGCGACTGAAAGCCGCCGAGCGCGCCGAGGCTCAGGCTGCGGTAGCCGGCGAAGGGTTCGTAGCGCAGGTCTTCCTGCAGCTCGTAGACGAACATGTCGAGCGAGACTTGGTCGACCGGCGCGAGCGCGTCGCGCGGGATCGCCTGCGCACGCGCGAGCGTCTCGCGCGTGGCCGCGAACGCCGCGGCGGTGGCGGCGGGCGAGGCGTCTTGAAGCCGGTCGCCGTAGCGCGTGTCGCCCAGGTAGCTCGCCCACTCGGGGTAGCGCTGCATCTGCGCCTCCCAGCGAGCGTCGAACAGCGCGTGCAGGCGCTGCGTCTGCGCCGCATCGGTGGCGGCCTGCGCCGGCGCGCCCAGGCCGCAGAGCAGCGCGGCGCAAGCCGATGCGATGAGCCAGCAGCGGCGTGTCGTGTCGATCGAATTCATGGCGTTCCTCACTGACCCGGGGGAAAGTCGCGGCCGTTTGCGGCACACTGCCGCGCACGATGACCCCACCCCGACTCCTTTCCGGCATTCTCTTCGCCCTCGCCGCCGGCCTGATGTGGGGGCTGGTATTCGTCGGCCCGCTGTTGCTGCCGGAGTATCCCGCCACGCTGCAATCCTTCGGCCGCTACCTCGCGTTCGGGCTGATCGCGCTGCCGCTGGCGTGGTTCGACCGCGAGAAACTGAAGCAGCTGTCGAAGGCCGATTGGATCGAGGCACTGAAGCTCGCGCTGGTCGGCAACATCGTCTACTACCTGTTTCTCGCCAGCAGCATCCAGCGCGCCGGCGGGCCGTTGCCGACGATGATCATCGGCACCTTGCCGGTCGTGATCGCGATCACCTCGAAGCTGCGCGTCGCACGCGTCGGCGCGCGCACCGAGGCGCCGCTCGCGTGGTCGAAGCTGCTGCCGTCACTCGCGCTGATCGGCGCGGGCATCGCGCTCGTCAACCACGTCGAGCTGGTTCATCTGCGAGCTGACCCGCACGCCGATCTCGCGCGCTACGCGCTCGGCGGCCTGCTCGCGATCGGCGCGGTCGCGTGCTGGACCTGGTACCCGATCCGGAACGCCGAGTGGCTGCGCGCGCACCCCGACCGCAGCCCGCGCGGGTGGGCCACCGCGCAGGGGTTGACGACCTTGCCGTTGGCGCTGCTCGGCTATGCGGCGACTTGGTTGTGGAGCATCGCGAGTGGTGATGCGTTCGCGATGCCGTTCGGCCCGCGCGCCGCCGACTTCATCGTGCTGATGTTCGCGATCGGCCTGTTCGCGTCGTGGCTCGGCACCTTGTGCTGGAACGAGGCGAGCCAGCGCCTGCCGCCGACGCTGTCGGGCCAGCTGATCGTGTTCGAGACGCTGGCGGCGCTGAGCTACGCGTTCGTGCTGCGCAAGAGCTGGCCGCAGGTCGAGACGCTGATCGGTGTGGCGCTGCTGATCGCCGGCGTGGTGTGGGCGGTGCGCACGCAGCCGGCCGAGGCGAGTGCGGACGCGCATCCCAATTGAGCTGTGGCACCTCGACTGGTTCAGCGCGCGGCGCGGCGCGCTGAGCGGCTGCTTGCGACGATGGATTCAACTGGTCGATGCAACACACTGGAACCCGCTCAATCGTGTCGCCGCCAAGAAGTCGTTCATGGACTGTGGGGTGAGCTCCGAACGTACCTACGGCTGCCTGAATCGCGCCGCCTGCCCACTGGCGTGGAATTCTTCGACGACATAGTCCACGAACACGCGCACCTTGGCCGGCAACAACTTTCGACTGGAGTAGTAGATCGCGAGCGGCCGCGTCTCGGCGTACCACTCGGGCAGCACGCGCACCAGCGCGCCACTCTCCAGCAGTGACAGGGCATGCGGCCGCGGCAGCATGGCGATTCCCATGCCGCTGGCTGCGGCCCGTGCGATGGCTTCCGGGTCATCCAACACCATCGTGGGCCGCACGCTCGCCACCACCTCCTCGCCTGTATTTTTCTTCAGGGCCCAGGACACCAGCCGGCCGGTGCTCAGCGAACGACGCAGCAACGCGCGGTGTCGCGCCAAGTCCAACGGATGCTTCGGTGATGGATGCGCCTTGAGATAGGCCGGGGAGGCGACCAGCACGATCCGCAACCGAGCCAGCTCGCGCGCGACCAGGGCGTCGGTCAGCTCGATGCCGCCACCGATGGCCACGTCGAAACCCTCGGCGATCAGGTCGACCTGGCGGTTGTCGAAGTAAAGGTCCGGGACAACATCCGGATAGCGGCGCACGAACTCACCCATCAGGGGCACGAAGTATTCGCGACCCACGGTGTGGCCGAGCGCGACTTTCAGTGTGCCGGCCGGCTTGCCCGCGCCTTGGCGCAGATCCGACAGTGCATTGCCAATCTCGCCCCATGGCAACCGCACTTGGCCGTACAGGCGCTCGCCATCGGTGGTGAGCGCCAAGTGGCGCGTGCTGCGCTGGAACAGTCGGACCCCCAGCCGCGATTCGAACTGGGCGACGCTTTTGCTGACCGCCGCAGGTGTGAGTCCCAGGCGCCGCGCTGCAGCGGAGAAGCTGCCGTCGTCGGCGGCAGTGATGAAGGCATCGAGAGAGCTGCGAAGTTCGGTCAACATGGTCACAGCTTAAACGAATAGTTGAATCTGAATTGGCCGTCTTGTGACTACCGGAATCAGGTGATGACGCCCAAACTGCATTCACCGAAACCATTCACAGGAAGCAAGCACCATGAACACCACCACCAACACTGCGGCCAACGGCGCCCTTGCCGGGAAGATCGCTTTCATTCACGGCGGCTCACGCGGTATCGGCGCCGCCAGCGCTCGCCGTCTGGCCCGTGACGGCGCCACCGTCGCCATCGGCTACGCGGCTTCGGCCAGCGCCGCTGAATCGCTGGCCGAAGAGATCAAGGCCCGCGGAGGCGATGCCATCGCCGTCAAGGCGGACGCCACCGACGCCGTGGCACTCACCCGTGCCATCGACGATGTCGCCGAACGCTTCGGACGCCTCGACATCCTCGTCAACAGCGCCGGTGTTCTGGCCGTGGCACCGCTGGAAGAGTTCACGCTGGCTGATTTCGACCGCACGGTGGCCGTCAATATCCGCTCGGTGTTCGTGGCCTCACAAGCCGCGGCCAGGCACATGACGGAAGGCGGCCGGATCATCAACATCGGCAGCACCAACGCCCAACGCATGCCCTTTGCCGGCGGTTCGGTCTACGCGATGAGCAAGTCTGCACTCGTCGGTCTCGTCAAGGGACTGGCCCGCGACCTTGGCCCGCGCGGCATCACCGTCAACAACGTCGCGCCAGGGCCGGTCGACACCGACATGAACCCGGAAGCCGGCGAATTTGGTGCGACGCTGCACGGACTGATGGCCATCCCGCGTCACGGCAAGGCAGACGAGATCGCAGGGATGGTGGCTTATCTCGCGGGGCCGGAAGCGGCGTTCGTCACAGGCGCCGATCTGCTCATCGATGGCGGTTTCGCGGCTTGACGGCCCTGCACGCTCCGGCAGCAAACCGAACTTGCCGGGAGTGTCAGGCGAGTCGGCCAATCAGAACGCGCTCTTGATCACACCGCCGTCCACACGAAGTGCCGCACCGGTGGTTGCGGAGGCAAGCGGGCTGGCCACGTGGGCGACGAGCGATGCGACCTCCTGGGGCGTCCCGAAGCGCTTGATCAGAGACGTCGGTCGCACCTTCTCGAAGAACTCCGCCTCGACTTCTTCAAACATCCTGCCATGGGCCCGCGCCATGTCCTGCACGAAGGCAGCGAGGCGGCGCAACAGCAACTTCGCCTCTGCGAATGCAGATGGCTGACGTTCGTCAGCGATTGCAAGTGGCCGCCATCCGTCGAGTTCGATTGCAGAACTGCAGTCGCCGTGAGCGGAGTCGGGGTCCGTCAAGGGCTGCAGGAGCATCCGTGCCACATGTATCCTCAGCCTCTTTCCTCAAAGGAATCGAGATGGCACTGGCAAAGAAGAAGCGCGTGGGCAAGAGAACCATTTCTGCCAAACAAGTCAGAAAGACGGCGAGCGGCAGAAAGCGCCGCAAGTCCGATGGCACCCAGCCCCCGAAGGCGGTGACTCCAACTTCGACGCCAGCGGCGACCTGACTACTCGGGCCGGCAGAACGTCCGGCTCCAGCGTCTGGCTCTTCGCGAGGTCGTTCAGCACGATCTCCGCGATGACGTGAAAAGGCTCGGCCGCCGGCTGGCGCAGCATCAGGACTCGCCAGAGCGCCACATTTGTTTGGTCGGGCAAAGCCGGGCGCCCATGCGTCCACCGGCCCCGACATGCGCTTCGAACAGCTTCAGTGCGAAGCGCCGGCCGAAGGTCGTTGCAAACTGCCGCGAAGCGTTGCCGCGCGAGCAGCTGGGTCCACTGGCCGAAGGCCGGCTCTGCCACGTCGAGTTCGAGTCTCACTTCACCGCAGATACGGCGCGTCCGGCAACTCGTTCGGGTTCGCCTCGCCCGGCGCGAGCGCGAAGTGCTGCACCAGCAACGCGTCGACCGCGTCGACGGCCTGGTTCAACCCGGCCTCGAACTGGCCAGCCTTGAAGGCCGCGCTCATCGTCGCGGTGATGCGCTGCCATTCGGCGGCGTCGACATGCCGCGCGAGGCCGCGGTCGGCAACGATCTCGATCGCGTGCTCGGCGAGCAGCAGGTAGATCAGCACGCCGTTGTTGTACTCGGTGTCCCAGACCCGCAGCTTGCCGAACATCATCACCGCACGCTCGCGCGCCGGCGCGTCGCGTTTCAGGTAGCTGAGCGGCAGGCCGGATTCGATGCAGACGCGGATCTCGCCGCTATGGTGCTTCTCGCTGGCCGCGACACGCGCCTCGACGCGCTGCATCGCGCCGTCGCCGAGCAGGCGCTTCGCGTCGGTCTCGTCGAGCCGGCGGTGTTTGAGCAATCGAAGCAAGCCCATCACCAGTCTCCCGACGCGCCGCCGCCGCCGAAGTCGCCACCGCCGCCGGAGCTGAACCCACCGCCTCCGCCACCACCGCCGAAGCCCCCGCCGCCTCCGCCGCCCCAGATGATCGGCCCGCCACCGCTGCGGCCTCGACCGCCGCCGAGCATGCCGCCGCCCATGCCCATCACGCCGACCAGAAACAGCGCGACCAAGCCGGCGCCGCCGGCGACCAGCAGGCTCGCGGTCAGAAACCAAGCGATGCCGCCGACCGCGCCGCCGGTCAGCAGCGAGCCGAACTTGCGGCCGAAGATGCCGGTCAGCAGCGCGCCGACGATCGGCACGCCGACGAACAGAAAGATCGCGAGGTCTTGCAGGTCGAAGCCGCCGAACGGGCCGCGGTTCGCGTTGCCGCCTTGCCGCGTCGGCGCGGGCAGCGCTTCGCCGGCGATCGCCTTGTCGAGCCGGTCGATCGCGGCGTTCAGGCCGCCGGCGTAGTCGTTCTTCTTGAACGCCGGCTTGATCTGCTCGTTGATCACGCGGCCGGCCAGCACATCGGGGATCGGCCCTTCGAGCGTCTTCGCGACCTCGATGTTGATGCGCCGGTCGTTCTTCGCGACG
>JAZJZJ010000043.1:21689-36337 GCA_040389925.1 Pseudomonadota bacterium | reverse complement strand
ATCACCGACAGCCTGTTCATGGCGCGCGAGATGTTCCCCGGCAAGGCGAACTCGCTCGATGCACTGTGCCGGCGTCTCGAGGTCGACAACTCGAACCGCTCGCTGCACGGCGCGTTGCTCGACGCCGGGCTGCTCGCCGAGGTTTATATCCGCATGACGCGCGGCCAGAACTCGCTGGTGATCGACGCCGGCGAGACCAGCGCCGCGCGGGCCGCGCTCGAAGCGGTCGACTTCAGCCGGCTCGATCTGCCGGTCGTGCTGGCGAGCGAGGCCGAGGCCGCCGCCCACGCCGTCGTATTGGCCGAACTCGACAAGGCGAGCGGCGGCAAGACCGTCTGGCGGCAACTGGCGCCTGTGGCATAATCCAAGGCTGTTCGCGGCGCACCCCAATCGCCGCCGAACCAGCCGAATTGGTGACGTCAGATCAGGGCGGTTAGCTCAGGGGTAGAGCACAACATTCACACTGTTGGGGTCGGGGGTTCGAAACCCTCACCGCCCACCATCGACGCACACGTTCCCACGCGCAGCCGTGGCAGAGGGCGGCGGGCACTGGCCCTTAGACTGTCGAGCTTGTTCAGCTTGCCGTCAGAGGCAGAAGGGGAGCGCTCATGCCAACGGTCGCCGTCATCGTCGGAAGCCTGCGTCGCGAATCGATCAACCTGCGGTTTGCCAAAGCGCTCGCCAAACTGGCCGAGCCGAGTCTGGCGTTCAAGCTTGTCGAACTCGCCGATGTGCCGCTCTACAACGAAGATCTGTGGGCGAATCCACCCGAGGGCGTGACGCGCATGAAGCGCGAAGTCGAGGCCGCGGATGCGGTGCTCTTCGTGACACCCGAGTACAACCGCGGGATTCCCGCAGTCGTGAAGAACGTGATCGATTGGGGCTCGCGGCCGTACGGCAAGAACTCCTGGGCGAACAAGGCCGGTGCGATTGTCGGCACCAGCCCGGGTGCGATCGGCACGGCGGTAGCGCAATCGCAGTTGCGCGCCATCCTGGTGGGCTGCGGCGTGCGGCTGCTGGGCCAGCCAGAGGTCTATTTCCAGACCAAGCCCGGCCTGATCGGCGACGACTTCACGGTCACTGACGCCAAGACGGCCGAATTTCTCGCCAGCTTCGTCGCGAAGTTCGCCAAGCACATCCAAGCCTGATGGAACGGGTCGATGCGGTCGTCATCGGCGCGGGCGTCGTCGGCCTCGCGGTTGGCCGCGCGCTCGCGCTGCGCGGGCTCGAGACCATCGTCCTCGAGCGCGCGAACGCGATCGGCACCGGCACGAGCTCACGCAACAGCGAAGTCATCCACGCCGGCATCTACTACGCGACCGGTTCGCTGAAGGCGCGGCTGTGCGTGGCCGGGCGCGCGCAGCTGTATGCGTACTGCGAGACGCACGGGGTCGCTCACAGGCGCTGCGGCAAGCTGATCGTCGCGGCGAACGCGGCGCAGTGCGCCAGGCTCGCGCAGATCCAGGCACAGGCCGTGCGAAACGGCGTGCACGATCTGCGCGTGCTCGACGCTGCGCAGGTGCGCGCGCTGGAGCCGGCGCTGAGTGCGGTCGCGGCGCTGGATTCGCCGTCGACCGGCATCGTCGACAGCCACGGGTTGATGCTCGCGTTGCAGGGCGACCTGGAGGCCGCCGGCGGCGCGCTGGCGCTGCTGTCGCCGGCGGTGTCGATCGACAGCACGGGCGCGTCGCACGTCGTCACGGTCGGCGGCGAGATGCCGATGGAACTGGCCGCGCGCGTCGTCGTCAATTCGGCCGGTCTGTGGGCGCCCGATCTCGCGGCGCGGATCGCCGGCATGGCGCCGCAGTGCGTGCCGCAGGCGCGCTACGCGAAGGGCAGCTACTTCTCGCTTGCCGGCCGCGCGCCCTTTTCGCACCTGATCTACCCGATACCCGAAGAGGCTGGTCTGGGCGTGCACCTGACCCTCGACCTCGCCGGCCAAGCGCGCTTCGGCCCGGATGTGGAGTGGATCGATCCGGCCACGCCCGACGCGATCGACTACCGCGTCAACGCCGCGCGCGCCAACGGCTTCGAGGCCGCGATCCGCGCCTACTGGCCCGGCCTGCCGGCCGGTGCGTTGCAGCCGGCCTACAGCGGCGTGCGGCCGAAGCTGCAGTCGGTCGGCGAGCCGGCGCACGACTTCGTGCTGCAAGGGCCGGCCGAGCACGGCATCAAGGGTTTGATGAACCTGTACGGGATCGAATCGCCGGGGCTCACATCGAGCCTGGCGCTGGCCGACGAGGTCGTCAGCCGGCTGACGGGGTGAACTCGCCGGCCGGTGGCGCCTGCCACTGCCCGTTCATCAGCAACTCGTGCGGCTGGAACTGCGCCTTGTAGGCCATTTTGCCGCTCTGGCCGATCCAGTAGCCGAGGTAGACGTGCGGCAGCTTCAGCAACCGGGTCTGCTCGATCTGCCACATCACGTTGTAGGTGCCGTAGCTGGTGCGCGGCTCGGGCTCGTAAAAGGTGTAGACGGCCGACAGGCCGTCGTTCAGCACATCGAGGATCGAGACCATTTTCAGCACGCCCAAGCCCTCGTTCGACGGCTCGCGAAACTCCACCAGACGCGAGTTGACCCGGCTTTGCAGCAGGAACTGGGTGTACTGGTCGACGCTGTCGTGGTCCATGCCGCCGCCCACGTGGCGGCCGGCCTGGTAGCGCAGGTAGAGCTGGTAGTGCTCGGGGACGAAGCACAGGCGCAGCACGCGGGCCTCGAGGTTTGCGTGGGCCTTGACGGCGCGGCGCTGGCTGCGCGTCGGCGCGAAGCGCGCGACCGGGATCCGCAGCGGCAGGCAGGCCTTGCAGCCGTCGCAATACGGGCGGTAGGTGAACATGCCGCTGCGCCGAAAACCGTTCGCCACCAGCCCCGAATACGCGTCGGCGTGGATCAGGTGGCTCGGCGTGGCGACCTGCGAGCGCGCCATGCGGCCTTCGATGTAGCTGCAGGGGTAGGGCGCCGTTGCGTAGAACTGCAGGGATGCGAGCGGGAGTTCTTTCGGGTGGGTCACGGGCCGCTGTCCTTGGTCACGGGCGCTTGGCGGGGGCATCGGAGCGGTCGTCCGCGAGATGCCGCCACATCGCCAAATCATAGGTCCAATCGGTGATCGGCGGTTCCCCCAGTCTGAGTGCCAGCCGGCTCTCGAACTCGGCCCGCCGCAACTCGCGGGCGCCCATCGAGGCGAGGTGGGCGGTGTGTTGCTGGCAGTCGATCATCGGCACACGATTCTCGCGGCAGAAGCACACCAGCGCCGCAAAGGCAATCTTCGACGCGTCGGTGCGGTGCGCGAACATCGATTCGCCGAAAAACATCCGCCCGAGGCTGATGCCGTACAGGCCGCCGACGAGTTCGCCGTCGATCCAGGTCTCGAAGCTGTGCGCATGGCCGAGCGCGTGCCACTCGCAGTACGCCTCGATCATCTCGGGGACGATCCAGGTGCCGTCCTGCCCGTCGCGCGGGGTCTGGGCGCAGGCGGTGATGACGCGGCGGAAGGCGCTGTCGATGCGCAACTCGCAGCGTGTGTCGGCCGCGAAGCGCCGCACGGTCTTGCGCAGCGAACGTGCGAGGCGGAACTCGGGCGTCATCATCACCATGCGCGGGTCGGGCGACCACCACAACACCGGTTGGCCCTCGCTGTACCACGGGAAGATGCCGTGCGAGTAGGCCTCGGCGAGGCGCTGCGGCGTCGGGTGGCCGCCCGCGGCGAGCAGTCCCGGCGCGTCGCTGCCGAGCGGCAACGCAAGCCCGGTCGCGGGCAGCGGGTCGTCCGGGCCGCGCAGCCAGTGGATCACGGCCGCCCCTCGCGCCTTACTGCATGAACCAGCCGTGGCTGACGACCAGCGACTGGCCCGTCAGCGCGCTCGTCTCGAAGCCGGCGAACAGCAGCGCGACCTCGGCCACGTCCTGCACGGTCGTGAACTCGCCGTCGACGGTTTCCTTCAGCATCACCTTCTTGATGACATCGTCTTCGCTGATACCCAGCGCCGCGGCTTGTTCCGGGATCTGCTTGTCGACCAGCGGCGTGCGCACGAAGCCCGGGCAGATCACGTTGGCGCGGATCTTGTACTTGCCGCCTTCTTTCGCGACCGTCTTGCACAGACCGATCAGGCCGTGCTTGGCCGTCACGTAGGCCGACTTCAGCACCGACGCCTCCTTCGAGTGCACCGAGCCCATGTAGATGATCGAGCCGCCGTTGCCGGATTTCTGCATGTGCGGCATCACCGCCTTGGTGGTCAGGAAGGCGCCGTCGAGGTGGATCGCGAGCATCTTCTTCCAGTCGGCGAACGGAAACGCCTCGACCGGGTGGACGATCTGGATGCCGGCGTTGCTGACCAGCACGTCGACTGTGCCCCAGGCCGCGACCACTTCGGCGACCGCGGCGTTGACCTGCTCCTCGCTCGTCACGTCCATCGCGACTGCCATCGCGGTGCCACCGGCCTTGACGATCTCGTCGGCGGCCTGCTGCGCCGCCGACTTGTTCATGTCGGCGATCACGACCTTGCCGCCCTCGCGGGCGTAGGTCAGGGCGATTTCTCTGCCGATGCCGCTGGCGGCGCCGGTGACGATGCAGACTTTGTCCTTGAGCTTCATGAGCGGGTCTTCCGTGTCGAGTTGAGTGGCTTGGAGCAAGTATTCCACCAAAGCGCCCCGGGTCAGGTCGCGCCCGGGTGGTCCGAGGTCAGGTCGAACACGTGCACCCCGTGCGGGCTGCGCTCCCGATTCAGCCAGCGCGGGTCGTGCAGCGTGTGGGCCATGTCGGCGCGGCCGGTGTCCCAGTGCTCCTGCATCGACAGGCGCGAGAACTCGTAGTCTTTCGATTGGGTTTCGTAGTGCTTGTGGCGGTAGATCAGGTGCACGACGTCGACCGCGCACTCGCACCGCACGCCGGCCAGGGCGCGCAGATCGGGGTCGTCACGCAGTTTCGGCGGCAGCTTCGCGATCAGGCGCTTCGCGGCCTGCGCGATCACCTGACGGTCGAGTTCGTTGGTGGTGTTCATGCGGGTGCGGCTCGAGAAGCGGATGTCCTTCTCGCGCTCGGTCACCTCGGCGAGCGTGGCCGGCAGCGCTCCGCGCGCGGCGAACAGGTCGACCTGAAACACCGTGCGGCGCTCCTTGCCCGGCTGGTCGAGCACGTATTGCAGCGGGGTGTTCGAGACCAGTCCGCCGTCCCAATAGTGTTCGCCGTCGATCTCGACCGGCGCGAAGCCCGGCGGCAGCGCGCCGCTGGCCATGATGTGGCGCGCGTCGATCGCCTGCTTGCTCGAGTCGAAGTATTCGAAGTTGCCGGTGCGCACGTTGACGGCGCCGATCGAAAGCCGCACGCCGCCGGCGTTGATGCGGTCGAAGTCGACCAGCCGCTCGAGCGTGTCGCGCAGCGGCGCGGTGTCGTAGTAACTGATCGCCGCCAGCGAGCCGCGCGGCTGGAACGGCGCCGGCGGGAAGCGCGGTTTGAAGAAGCCCGGTACGCCAAACAGCATGACCTGGTTCGCGCTGGCCTCGTTCAGGCCCTCGCGGGCATGCGAATTGGCGCCGAGCAGCGGCGCCGGCAGCGCCGAACTGACCAGATCCCAGAACTCACGCAGCCTGCCGACCCGCGCGTGCGCCGGGTTGCCGGCGATCAGCGCGGCGTTGATCGCACCGATCGAGATGCCCGCAACCCACGTGGGCTCGCGGTAGACCTTGGCGAGTGACTCGAACACGCCCGCCTGGTACGCGCCGAGCGCGCCGCCGCCCTGCAACACGAGAATGCAATCTTCGCCCGTCGAGGGTCGCGGCGGATGCGGCGAGCGCAAACGTGGAGGCGGGCGGGTGCGTGACGTCATGGGCCGGGTGCGAATTCAGCGCCGCCACTGCGGCGACGGTCGCACCGAGCATAGCGCCGGCCAGCGTCGGGGGCCGGCAAGGAGCCGTTCTCCCGACGCTGGCCGGGTTCAGATCTTGCCCATCACCAGCAGCACGATCACGATGACCAGGACGAGGCCCAAGCCGCCGCTCGGGCCGTAACCCCAGGATTTGCTGTGGCCCCAACTCGGCAGCGCGCCGACGAGCAGGAGGATCAGGACGATCAGAAGAATGGTGCCGAGGGTCATGGTCGATCTCCGTGGTTGCTGGTGACGGAACGTTACGCGCCGGCCCCAAGGAGCGAAACCTGCCGACAGCGCACGCCGCTGTGAGCGGCGGGCGCGCTTGCTTGTGGCGGCTGTCCTACAGCGGGCGTCGGCTTGACAAGCGCGCCGGCTGCTCTCAAAATGCTTTACAACTGAAATATTGAATACTTCATGAAAAACGCGTCATGAACATCGTCTGCATCGGCGGCGGCCCGTCGGGTCTGTATTTCGCGCTGCTGATGAAGCAGCAAGACCCGGCGCACGACATCACCGTTGTCGAGCGCAACCGGCCGTACGACACCTTCGGCTGGGGCGTCGTGTTTTCCGACCAGACGCTGGGCAACCTGCAGGCGGCCGACCCGGTCAGCGCGCTTCAGATCCTCGACGCGTTCAACCACTGGGACGACATCGAGGTCAACATCCGCGGCCACAAAATCCGCTCCGGCGGCCACGGCTTCTGCGGCATTGGCCGCAAGCGCTTGCTCAACATCCTGCAGGCGCGCTGCGAGCAGGTCGGCGTGAAACTCGTGTTCGAGACCGATGTGCAGAGCGACGAGGCCTGGCCCGATGCCGACCTGATCATCGCCAGCGACGGCCTGAACAGCCGCATCCGCGCGCAGCACGCCGAGACCTACCAACCCGATATCGACACGCGCCTGTGCCGCTTCGTCTGGCTCGGCACGCACAAGCTGTTCGAGGCGTTCACGTTTGCGTTCGAGGAAACCGAGCACGGCTGGTTCCAGGCCCACGCCTACCGCTTCGACGACACGACCTCGACCTTCATCATCGAGACGCCCGAGAGCGTCTGGCTGAAGGCGGGTCTCGACACGATGGAGAAGGAAGACGCGATTGCGTTCTGCGAGAAGCTGTTCGCGAAGCACCTCGACGGCCATGCCTTGATCTCGAACGCGAGCCATCTGCGCGGTTCGGCGCAGTGGATCAGGTTCCCGCGCGTTGTCTGCCAGCGCTGGGTGCACCACAACGGCCTGAATCGTGATCAGCCGGTCGTGCTGATGGGCGACGCGGCGCACACCGCGCACTTCTCGATCGGCTCGGGCACCAAGCTCGCGCTCGAAGACTCGATCGAGCTCGCACGCTCGATCGCCGCGCACCCGGTCGACCTGAACGCGGCGTTGCAACACTACGAAGAGCTGCGCAGCATCGAGGTGCTGCGGATCCAGAACGCCGCGCGCAACTCGACCGAGTGGTTCGAGAACGTCGACCGCTACGTCAACCTGCCGCCGGAGCAGTTCGCCTACTCGCTGCTGACGCGCAGCCAGCGCATCAGCCACGAGAACCTGCGGCTGCGCGACAAAGGTTATGTCGAAGGCTACGAGGACTGGATCGCGCAGCACGCGGGCGCACCGCGCGGCGCGGGGCAGGGCGCAATTCCGCCGATGTTCACGCCGTTCAGCGCGCGCGGCGTGACGCTGAAGAACCGCATCGTCGTCTCGCCGATGGCGCAGTACTCGTGCGTCGACGGTCTGCCGGCCGACTACCACCTCGTGCACCTCGGCGCGCGCGCGATGGGCGGCGCGGGCATGGTCGTCGCCGAAATGACCTGCACTTCGGCCGACGCGCGCATCACGCCGGGCTGCCCGGGGCTGTGGAATGCGGCGCAGCGCGACGGCTGGAAGCGCGTCGTCGATTTCGTGCACGCGAACACCGACGCGAAGATCGCGATCCAGCTCGGCCACGCCGGCGCGAAGGGCTCGACGCGGCTCGCGTGGGAAGGCATCGATCGGCCACTGGACGCCGGCAACTGGCCGTTGATGTCCGCGTCACCGCAGCAGTACCTCGACGGCGTCAGCGACTGGTCGCGCGCGATGACGCGCGACGACATGGACCGCGTCCGCGACGACTTCGTCCGCGCCGCGCGCTTCGCCGCCGAGGCCGGCTTCGATTGGCTGGAACTGCACTGCGCGCACGGCTATCTGCTGTCGTCGTTCATCTCGCCGCTGACGAACCAGCGCACCGATGACTACGGCGGCGCGCTCGCGAACCGCCTGCGCTACCCGCTCGACGTGTTCGCTGCCGTGCGTGCCGTGTGGCCGCAGAACCTGCCGATCTCGGTGCGCATCTCGGCCCACGATTGGGTCGAAGGCGGCATCACGCCCGACGACGCGGTCGAGATTGCGCGCGCCTTCAAGGCTGCCGGCGCCGACCTGATCGACTGCTCGTCGGGCCAGGTCAGCAAGCAGGAGCAGCCGGTGTTCGGCCGCATGTTCCAGACGCCGTTCGCCGACCGCGTGCGCAACGAGGCCGGGATCGCGACGATCGCGGTCGGCGCGATCTCGGAAGCCGATCACGTCAACAGCATCATCGCCGCCGGCCGCGCCGATCTGTGCGCGATCGCGCGCCCGCACCTCGCGAACCCGGCCTGGACGCTGCTCGAATCGGCCAAGATCGGCTACACCGAAATCGAGTGGCCGAAGCAGTACCGCGCGGCGAAGTCGCAGCTCGAACGCAACCTCGAACGCGAGCGCAACGCATGAAGCAGCACGACGCCTCTCACGCACTGCTCAGCGAAGCGCAGGAACTCGGCGTCGAGGCCCGCGCCGCGAGCGGCGACCACGCCGCGCTGAAGCTGTGGCTGCGCATGCTCGCGAGCACGACGCACATCGAAGCCGAGATTCGCACCCGATTGCGCGAGCGCTTTGGCATCTCGCTCGCTCGCTTTGACTACATGGCGCAGCTCTTCCGCTACAAGGAAGGGCTGAAGATGCGCACGCTGTCGCGCTACCTGATGGTGACCGGCGGCAATGTCACGGGCCTGACCGACGAACTCGAAGCCGACGGCATGGTGCTGCGCGAGGCCAGCCCCGACGATCGCCGCGCGTGGATCGTGCGGCTCACGCCGACCGGCCGGCGCGCGTTCGAGGCGATGGCGCAGGAACACGAACAGTGGATCCTCGACATGTTCGCCGGGCTCGACGCGAAGACCGTGCAGCAGCTCTACACCCACCTGGGCGCACTGCGCGTGCAGCTCGTGCGCAACGAACCACCGGCCGAGGACAAGGCATGACCGCAACAACCGCATTGACAACCGCCGACCGCGTCGACCCGGCGCTGATCGCCGGCAACCGTCAGTTGCTCGCGGGCTACCGCGCAACGCACTTCAACTGGGAGGCGAGCGACGGCGTCGCGACCCTCACGCTGAACCGCCCCGAGCGCAAGAACCCGTTGACCTTCGACTCGTATGCCGAGTTGCGCGATCTGTTCGGCGCGCTGAAGTACGCGACCGACGTGCACGCCATCGTATTGATCGGCGCCGGCGACAATTTCTGCTCCGGTGGCGACGTGCACGAAATCATCGGCCCGCTGGTGCAGTTGAAGGCGCCTGAACTCTTGATGTTCACGCGCATGACCGGCGATCTGGTCAAGGCGATGCGCGCCTGCCCGCAACCGATCGTCGCGGCCATCGACGGCGTGTGCGCGGGCGCCGGCGCGATCATGGCGATGGCGTCCGATCTGCGGCTCGGCACGACGCGCAGCAAGACCGCGTTCCTGTTCAACCGCGTCGGCCTGGCGGGTTGCGACATGGGTGCCTGCGCGATCCTGCCGCGCCTCATTGGCCAGGGTCGGGCGAGCGAGCTGCTGTACACCGGCCGCTCGATGGGCGGCGACGAGGGCGAGCGCTGGGGCTTCTTCAACCGGCTCGTCGCGCCCGACGCGCTGTTGTCGGAGGCGACCGCGCTGGCGCGCGACATCGCCGCCGGCCCGACCTTTGCGAACGGCATCACGAAGACGATGCTGCATCAGGAGTGGGCGATGACGATCGATCAGGCGATCGAGGCCGAGGCGCAGGCGCAGGCGATCTGCATGCTGACCGAAGACTTCGCGCGGGCGCATCACGCGTTCGTCGCGAAGCGCAAACCGCGCTTCGAGGGCAATTGAGCATGGCCGACGTTCGCTATCTCGACTGGCCGTTCTTCGAGGACCGGCACCGCGCGCTCGCGCGCGAACTCGACGCCTGGGCGACGCGGCACATCAGCGACGACCACGGCGATGTCGACGCGCAGTGCAAGGCGCTGGTGCGGGCGCTGGGGCAGGGCGGCTGGTTGCGTCACGCGGTCGGCGGCACCGCGCATGGCGGTGCGGCCGAGCAGATCGACACCCGCGCGATCTGCCTGATCCGCGAGACGCTGGCACGGCATTCGGGCCTGGCCGATTTCGCGTTCGCGATGCAGGGGCTCGGCTCGGGCGCGATCAGCCTCGATGGGTCGGATGCGCAGAAAGCGCGCTACCTGCCGCGCGTGGCGCACGGCGAGGCGATCAGCGCGTTCGCGTTGTCGGAGCCCGATGCGGGGTCGGACGTGGCCGCGATGGCCTGCGCCGCGCGCATCGACGGCGACCACGCGGTGCTCGATGGCGAGAAGACCTGGATTTCGAACGGTGGCATCGCCGACTTCTACGTCGTGTTCGCGCGCAGCGGTGAAGCGCCGGGCTCGCGCGGCATTTCGGCCTTCATCGTCGACGCCGAAACACCGGGCTTCGAGATCGCCGAGCGCATCGACGTGATCGCGCCGCACCCGCTGGCGCGCTTGCGTTTCACGAACTGCCGCGTGCCGCTGAGTCAGCGCATCGGCGTGGCCGGCGAGGGCTTCAAGGTCGCGATGCGCACGCTCGACGTATTCCGCACCTCGGTGGCCGCCGCGTCGCTCGGCTTCGCGCGCCGCGCGCTCGACGAAGCCCTGCAGCGCGCGACGACCCGCAAGATGTTCAACGGCGTGCTCGCCGACTTCCAGCTGACGCAGGCCAAGCTCGCGACGATGGCAACCACGATCGACAGCGCCGCGCTGCTGACCTACCGCGCCGCCTGGCAGCGCGACCAGGGCCGCAACGTGACCCGCGAAGCCGCGATGGCCAAGCTCGCGGCCACCGAAGGCGCGCAGCAGGTGATCGACGCCGCGGTGCAAATCTGGGGCGGCATGGGCGTGCGCAGCGACCAGCCGGTCGAGCGCCTGTACCGCGAGATTCGCGCGCTGCGCATCTACGAAGGCGCGAGCGAAGTGCAACAACTGATCATCGCGCGCGAGTTGCTGAAGGACGCGCGCGCGCCCTCATCGAAAGGCCAATGACATGCAGGTGCTTCTTCCCGAAGGCTGGCCGCGCCCGAAAGGCTATGCGAACGGCGTCGCCGCCACCGGCCGCCAGGTTTTCATCGCCGGCATGATCGGCTGGGACGCGCACGGAGTGTTCCACACCGATGACTTCGCCGCGCAGGCGCGCCAGGCGCTCGAACACATCGTCGCGGTGCTCGCCGAAGCGGGCGGCAAACCCGAGCACATCGTGCGCGTGACCTGGTACGTGACCGACAAGCGCGAGTACCTCGCCGCGGGCCGCGAGGTGGGCCGGGCCTGGCGCGAGGTGATCGGCGCCTACAACGCGGCGATGAGCGCGGTCGAGGTCAAGGCGCTGATGGAAGACCGCGCCAAGGTCGAGATCGAGGCGACCGCGGTCATTCCACAGGCCTGAGCGGTTTGCACGTTCAGGTCGCGTATTCTTCTGCGAGATCTCTTTCGCGACCATTCACCGGAGCACGACCATGGCCACCACCAAAGCATCCTTCCACTGGGACGATCCGCTGCTGCTCGACCAGCAGCTCAGCGACGACGAGCGCGCGGTGCGCGACGCAGCAGCCGCCTACTGCCAGGAACGCCTCGCGCCGCGCGTGACGATGGCGTTCCGCGAGGGCACGACCGACCCGGCGATCTTCCGTGAGATGGGCGAACTCGGCCTGCTCGGCGCGACGATCCCCGACCAGTACGGCGGCGCCGGCCTGAACTATGTCTGCTACGGGCTGGTCGCGCGTGAAGTCGAGCGTGTCGACTCCGGTTACCGCTCGATGATGAGCGTGCAGTCGTCGCTGGTGATGGTGCCGATCTTCGAATTCGGCACCGAGGCGCAGAAGCAGAAGTACCTGCCCAAGCTCGCGCGCGGCGAGTGGATCGGCTGCTTCGGCCTGACTGAACCCGATCACGGCTCCGACCCCGGCAGCATGGTCACGCGTGCGAAGAAGGTCGACGGCGGCTACGCACTCAGCGGCGCGAAGATGTGGATCACGAATTCGCCGATCGCCGACGTGTTCGTGGTCTGGGCGAAAGACGACGGCGGCCAGATCCGCGGCTTCATCCTCGACAAGGGCGCGAAGGGTTTGAGCGCCCCGGCGATCCACAGCAAGGTCGGCCTGCGCGCCAGCATCACTGGCGAGATCGTGATGGACAACGTGTTTTGCCCGGAAGAGAACGCATTCCCGGACGTGCGCGGCCTGAAAGGCCCGTTCACCTGCCTGAACAGCGCGCGCTACGGCATCGCCTGGGGGGCGCTCGGCGCGGCCGAAGACTGCTTCCACACGGCGCGTCAATACACGATGGATCGCAAGCAGTTCGGCAAGCCGCTCGCGGCCAATCAGTTGATCCAGAAGAAGCTCGCCGACATGCAAACCGAGATCACGCTCGGGCTGCAAGGTTGCCTGCGCCTGGGCCGCATGAAGGACGAAGGCACGGCGTCGGTCGAGATCACCTCGATCATGAAGCGCAATTCGTGCGGCAAGAGTCTGGACATTGCCCGCGCCGCGCGCGACATGCTCGGCGGCAACGGCATCAGCGACGAGTTCGGCATCGCGCGGCATCTTGTGAACCTCGAAGTGGTCAACACCTACGAGGGCACGCACGACGTGCATGCGTTGATTCTCGGCCGCGCGATCACGGGCATCGCGGCCTTTTAGGTCGCGATTCCAAGGCTTCGGCTTTTTGATGCAAGAGGGCGGACATGGCTGACAGCGCGCACATCGACACCTTTGCGCGCGATCACCTGCCGCCCGCCGACCAGCAGCCGGAGTTCATCTTCGAGCTGCCCGAGTTGCAGTTCCCCGCGCAGCTGAACTGCGCAGATGAGTTGCTCGACCGGCACATCGCCGAAGGCCGCGGCGAGCGCGTTTGCCTGCGCGCGCCGGGCGGCCTGCAATGGAGCTACGCCGATCTGCAGCGCCATGCGAACCGCATCGCGAACGTGCTCATGCACGAACTCGGCTTGGTCCCGGGCAACCGCGTGCTGCTGCGCGCGGCGAACAAGCCGATGCTCGTTGCCTGCTGGTTTGCGGTGATGAAGGCCGGTGGCATCGCGGTCGGGACGATGCCGCTGCTGCGCGCGAAGGAACTCGGCCAGATCATCGAGAAGGGGCACGTCATGCACGCGCTGTGCGATGTGGCCTTGCGCGCCGAACTCGACACGGCTGCGGCACAGCACCCGCTGCTCGTGCACACGCTGCACTTCGGCGATGCGGCCGCCGACGGGCTCGAAGCGCGCATGGCGCGTCAACCGGATCAGTTCGACAACGTCGCGACCGCCGCCGACGATACCTGCCTGCTCGCGTTCACCTCCGGCACCACCGGGCAGCCGAAGGCGACGATGCACTTTCACCGCGACGTGATGGCGAGTTGCGTGTGCTTCCCGGCGCATGTGCTGCGGGCAACGGCCGACGACGTGTTCATCGGCAGCCCGCCGCTCGCGTTCACCTTCGGGCTGGGCGGCCTCACGCTGTTTCCGATGAGTATCGGCGCGTCGACCGTGCTGCTCGAGAAGGCGTCTCCGCCCGATCTGCTCGATGCGATCGGCCGCTTCAACGCGACCGTGCTGTTCACTGCGCCGACCTCGTACCGCGCGATGGCGACCGGTGCACGCGAGCGCAATGTCTCGGCGCCGCTCGGCGGCCCGCTGCGCAAGTGCGTCGCGGCCGGCGAGGCGCTGCCGGCGGCCACCCGCGCACTCTGGCGCGAGGCCACCGGCATCGAGATCATCGACGGCATCGGCGCGACCGAGATGCTGCACATCTTCATCTCCGCCGACGAGGCCACCGCACGGCCTGGCGCGACCGGCGTCGCGATCCCCGGCTACCGCGCTTGCGTGATGGACGCGCAGGGGAATGAGGCGCCGCGCGGCACGATCGGCCGGCTCGCGGTGAAGGGCCCGACCGGCTGCCGCTATCTCGACGACGCGCGCCAGGCGAACTATGTCAACGGCGGCTGGAACTACACCGGCGACGCCTATCGGCAAGACGCCGACGGCTACTTCCACTACCAGTCGCGCACCGACGACATGATTGTCTCGTCGGGCTACAACATTGCCGCGCCCGAAGTCGAAGAGGTGCTGCTGACGCACCCCGGCGTGGCCGAATGCGCGGTGATCGGCGTGCCCGACGCCGAGCGCGGCCAGATCGTCAAGGCCTTCGTCGTGCTGCGCGACTCGCACGCGGCCGGTGACGCGACCGTGCGCGCGCTGCAGGACTTCGTGAAGGCCGCGGTCGCGCCCTACAAGTACCCGCGCGCGATCGAGTTTCGCGCCGCGCTGCCGCGCACCGAGACCGGCAAGCTGCAGCGCTTCAGACTGCGGGACGCAGACTGATCAGATGCAGCTGCGCGACGCGGGCTGATCAGCTCGCCCAGACCGTCTCGATCTCGGTGGTCACTGCGGTCATCAGCTTGTGCACCGGGCACTTGCCGGCGACGCGCATCAGCTCGTCGCGCTGCGCGTCGCTCAAG
>JAZJZJ010000043.1:0-21679 GCA_040389925.1 Pseudomonadota bacterium | reverse complement strand
CAAGGAATTCCTCAAACATGGCCACGTCGATAACCTTGGACCGAGGCTCGCTAGGCGTCGTGAGCGTACTTTCGGCCGTGGCGCGGTACGTCAACCACGATTCGAGCGCGTCGCTCAAGTCGCCGCTGACGCGCAGCGCGGCCTTCAGCTTGTAGACGCCTTGCCGCTCGCCGCTGTCGTCGCGGGCTATCGTGACCTCGATGTCGTCGACCGGGATGCCTTTGCGCTTCGCGTAGACGAGCAGCGTCAGCGCCTTGCAGGCGCCGAGTGCGGCGTCGTACAGGTCGTGCGGCTGCGGGCCTGCGTCTTCGCCGCCTTCGGGTACCGAGCCGTCGACGCCGAACGTGTGGTTGCGGATCTGCACGCTGTGGCGCATGCCGGCGCGGCCCGCGTCGCGCTTGACGGTGATGCTCATCGAGGTTCCTGTGCGTTGTTCACACCGAGGCGAAGCGCTCGGTCGGCCGCAACTGCAGGTACAGCGGTTGCGGCGAGAGTGTGCCGCGCAACAGCTTGAGTGCGCAATCGCGCTGGATGCGGCTTGCGTCGAGCGTCTGGTGCAGGCGGTCGACCGAATCGATCGTCACGCCGTCAAGGCCGACGATCACGTCGTCGACGCGCACGCCCGCCGTGTCGGCCGGGCTGCCTTTCTCGACCTGCAGCACGCGCACGCCGCTGCTCTGGGCCAGCCCGTGCGCGAGCACGACGCGCCGATGCAGCGGCGCGGTGCTGCCACCCACGCCCAGATGCCCGCGCCGCACGCGGCCGTGCTGCAGCAGTTGCGGAATGACCCAGGTCGCGATGTCGATCGCGACCGCGAAGCAGATCGAATTCGCGCCGCGGATGATCGCGGTGTTGACGCCGATGACCTCGCCGCGCGCGTTCAACAGCGGGCCACCCGAGTTGCCGGGGTTCAGCGCCGCGTCGGTCTGGATCACGTTCGGAATCAGCCGCCCGGTGCTGGTACGCATGCTGCGCCCGAGCGCACTGACGATGCCCGACGTGACGGTGTGCTCGAAGCCGAGCGGGTTGCCGATCGCGATCGCGATCTCGCCGCGCTTGAGGCCGACGGAGCTGCCGAGCGGCGCGTGCGTCAGCGCGCCTTGCGAGAGGCCGTCGATGTGCAGCACCGCGAGGTCGGTGTCGGGGTCGTCGCCGACCCAGCGCGCGCGGTAGCCGCGCGCATCGGCGAGCGAGACGCGGTAGGCCGGCTTCGGCTCGCCCGGCGCGAAGGCCGGCTTGCCCGCGCGCACGACGTGCGAGTTGGTCAGCACATAGCCGTCGGGCGTGAACAGGAAGCCCGAACCACCGCCGGCGCCGGCCGCACCCGCCTCGCCGACCTGCACTGCGGCCACGCTCGGGCCGAGTCGCTCGACCACGTCGCTGACGGTCTGCGAGTACGCGTCGAGCAGAAAAGCGTCCGTTGCACCCATGAGTCATCTCTCCCGCTGGATTCGGAAGTAGGGATGACCGCAGGATTTGCAAGCACAATCCAGCCCTTCCACGTCATCCGCGTTGCCGCTTCCGTTCCATGTCCGAGACCACCCCGCTGCCCACGCCAGACACCGCACCGGATGCCGCACCGCAGGCGGCACCCGAGGCTGCACCTCAAGCCGTGCCGGCGGTCGCGCCGATCAGCCCGGCCGAGTGCGCGCAGCAACTCAAGCAACTGTTCCCGGCGCTGTTCGGCGGTGCAGTGAAGCCGTTGAAGCTGCGCATCCAGATCGACATCCAGGAGCGCGCGCCGGGCAAGTTCAGCAAGCAGACGCTGTCGGCGTTCTTCCGCCGCCACACCGGTGCCACGTCGTACCTGATCGCGATGACGAAGGCGCCGCACCGCTTCGATCTCGATGGCCAGCCGGCCGGCGAGATCACCGACGAGCACCGCAAGGTCGCGCTCGACGAACTTGCGCGCCGCCGCGGCAACCAGGAAGAACGGCGTCAGCTCGAAGAACAGCAGCGCCGCAACCGCGCCGGCTTGCTGCACGACTTTCAGGTCACCACGTTGACCAAGGCCAACTTCTGCGCGCTGAAAGGTGTGCCGGTTGACGAGCTCGACGGCCTGCTCGAGATCGCGCGTGGCGAGGCCGCGGAGCGCGCCCGCCAAGCGCCGCCGCCGCGTCACGCGCCGGCCTTCGAGCGGCCGCGCCGGCCGGGGCCGGACGGCGATCGTTCAGGCCGCGGCGGCCGCGGTCGCGGTTGACGCGAGCCGGCGCGCGCGCAAGCGGCTGAACGCAAGCGCGACGACGAGCACACCGGCCGCGCCGAACGCGATCACCGTGCCGGTGCTCCAACGCGCGACCAGCGTCCCGGCCAACGCGACGCCCGCGGCCTGACCGAGAAAGAAGCTCGACGCGAAGGCCGACACTGCCGCGCCGCGCCGTTCGGGCGCCATCTGGGTGGCGTTGATCTGCAGCGTGTTGTGCAGCATGTAGAAGCCCAGGCCGGCGACGAAGCAGGCCGGCATCGCCCACCACCAGACTGGCGCCAGGCCGATCGCGAGCAGCGAGGCGGCGAGAAAGAGACCGCCCAGGCTCGTCAGCCCGACCTCGCCAAGCCGGCGCACCAGCCAGGCCGAGGCGAGCGCGAACAGCAGGCCACCGAAGCCGAACAGCATCACCATCGATCCGGCGGTCGCGAGCGCGAGGCCGAAGGTCTGGTGCAGGTGGGTGGCGATGAACGCGAACGCGCCGTACAGAAAGCCACCTTCGAGAAACACCGTCAGCAGCACGACGCGCGCCCACGGCGTGGCCAGCACCTGCGCGAACTCGCTCGCCATGCGGCGCAGCGCGTGACCCTCGGCGCGGTTCTGCACACGGGCATGCGCCGGCAGGCGCCGGTCGAGCGCGAACAGCGTCAGGCTGATCGCGACGAAACCCAGCGCGATGCCGAAGAACGGCACGCGCCAGTTCAGGTGGTCGGCCGCGAAACCGCCGACGAACACGCCGGTCGACAGGCCCAGGATCTGCCCGATCAGGAAGCGCGCCAGCACCGGCTGGCGGCGCTCGTACGGCACGACGTCGCCGATCCAGGCCATCGCCAGCGGGATGATCGCAGCCGCGGTCGCGCCGGCCAACAGCCGCGCGCCGACGAGTTGATCGAATCCCTGCGCCAGCCCGCACAGCGACGTTGTCACCGCGCAGGCGGCACAGGCCCATGCGATCACGCGGTACTTGCCGAAGCGATCGCCAACCGGGCCGAAGAAGAGTTGCGACAGGCCGTAGGCGATCGAGAACGCGGTGATGACCGCGGCTGCCTGCCCGGTCGAGACCGAGAACTCGCGCGCGAACAGCGGCAACAACGGGTCGGTCAGCCGCAGCGAGATCCCGCTGGCGAAGGCGGCAAGCGACAGGGCGATGATGGCGGCGCCGGGGATGCGCTGGAGAGAGTTTGCGGACGGCGTCATGCCAAGGATTGTCGCGGCGCGGCAAGACAAGCTCGCCAACTGAATCGTCGGCAGGTGTTGTGTGAACGTCGATGCCGCGGCCTATGATTTCGGCTCCTGCGACCGGTTCCGGCTGCAGGCGACCTGATGCTGTCCCCCCAATTGAGGAGTCACGAGAATGAAGAAACTGATCCTGGCGCTCGCCATCGTGTTCGCCGGTGGCGCCAGCGTTGCCCAGACCAAGGACGCGGTGAAGGAATCCGGCAAGGCCGTCGCCGAGAAGGCGATGGAAGGCAAGGAAGCCGTGCAGGCCGCCGCGACGACCGACCCGGCGAAGAAGTCGATGCACAAGGCCAAGGCCAAGTCGCACAAGGCCAAGGCGCTGAAGCACGACCGCAAGGCCAAGGCGGCCGGCGAACAGATCGGCAAGTGAGCGGCTCCGCGGCCGCAACGCCGCGCTGACCGTGGTCACGGGCGCGGCGCGCCCGTGACGCTGGCAAGCCGTTGCCGCGCACGAAAACAGCGGTTGTCCTACAGACGCTCCAGTGGCATTTGGGAACAATTTCCCTGATGAAGCTGAGTCAGGTTTTCAGGGTGCGGGAACGAGACGATCCCCGCCATCTTGCCCAAGGCAAGGTCCGAGCCGCATTGGCGGCGCGTGGTCATGCGGGGCGCGGGTGGTCGGGTTGGTGGCGCAAGGCCGCACCTGCGGATTTCGAGGACACGCAGCCGTCGGTGCGTGACAGCGGTCACGGAGCACCCGATGACCTCGCCCGCTGAACTGCGTGCGGGCCGGCTCAGGCACCGACCGCTGAGCCTCAACGTGCCGGTCGTCGTGGAGATCGTCGATGCCGAACTGCCGGGCGGCAACCAGAACCGCATGCGCATCACGGTGTGGGTCGACGAGACCGACGAAAGCGTTTCGCAACCGTCGGCGGCCCGGTCGTTGACGATCGGCTTTCTGGAGCGAGCCTTGGAGACCTTGCGGGCACGTCCGGGCAATTCGTTCGCGGACACGGAGATGCCGGGATCCATCGGCCTCGTCGAGCGATGACGACGTGGCCACGTGCCACTGCATGGATGGTTAAAGCGCCAGGCGCTCAGGGATGGAGTAGCCTGCGGTTTGCAGATGCGCCCATGCATCCCGCTGGAGATTCACTTGGTTACACGCAAGGAAGAAGCGTCTTCGCCAAAGCTGGTCTGGCGGATCAGCGAGCGCGCGCCGATGGGGGAGTGGGTCGATGCCTCCCGCATCGACGAAGCGCCAGTGGCGCCGCTGCCCGAAGTCAGCTTCGGGGGGTGGGTGATGTCGTCCTACGACCTGCTGCAAGGCAGCGATACGTCAGAGGTCGAAGACACGATCCCGGGCGAGTTGTTCGATGAACTGTTCGCTCCGTCCAAAAAGGACGCCGCAGACCCTTGATCGTCGGGCCACGCTTTCGGATGAGCACCGCCCGAGGAGTTTTTCGACGGCCGCCCGATGACACTTCAGAGTCGTCGTCCGCGGCCGACAACAAGGGTTTGGTGTCAGACCGCAAGGGAGACGTTCACATGGAGCTCGCAGAGCATTGGCGCTGGTGTTATCGAGACGCCGCAACCGGGCGCGTTTGCCGGACATCGTTTCAACTGACCGCGGCGGAGGCCGAGCGCCGGTTCCGCGGCGCTGAGCGCATCGAAGGCAGCATGACGCTTCGCGAAGTCGATGTTCACGATGTCGCGCAGACCGCCGCGCGCGTCTTGCATGAGTCACCCCGTCCGGTGAGCTGACGGTCGCGGGCGGCGGCAGAGACGATGCGGGCCGCCAAGCCGGAGGCCGAAGCCCGACGGCAGCGCCAGCGTCACGTCCCGGTGTCTTCCGGCGCGACCCGCTTCCGGCCCTTCGCTGCACGTCGTTCTGCATCCCGCGCCTGCCCGTCTGCCCACCACTGCGCGAACTCATCCGGAGTCTCGAGCGTGATGCGTCCCCACGCGCCGGCGCGAAAGTCGTTGATCGCGATCTCCGCGGCCTTTTGCAGGTTCACCTGCCCGCCCGCCAGCAGGCCGCCGCGCTTGCGGCCGATCCCGGCCAGCAAGGCCTCGTCGCTGAGGGCCGCCAGGTCGTCGACCTGGTAGCGCGGTTGCAGCCGGTCGGCATAGCGTTTGCGGACGTTCGCCAGCAGCGCCAGTGCTACCTCTTCCTCGTCATAGGCATTGCGCCCGATGCCGCCGCTGGCCGCGAGGTGGTAGCCGCTTTGCTCGACGACGATGCGCGGCCACAGCATGCCCGGCGTGTCGAACAGCTGGAAGTCGCTGGCCAGCATGATCTTCTGCTCGACCTTGGTGATGCCGGGCTCGTCGCCGGTCTTGGCCGCGCGCTGGCCGGTCAGCGTGTTGATCAAGGTCGACTTGCCGACGTTCGGGATGCCGCAAATCAGCACCCGCACCGGCTTGACCATGCCGCCGCGCAGTGGCGCCAGCGCACGGCACGCCGCAATCAGCTGGCGGGCCGGCGCAGTCACGCTCGCATCGAGCCCCAGCGCGTTGGTGCCGGGCAGGGCGCGGTAGTGGGCGAGCCACTGTGCAGTCAGTTCGGGGTCGGCGAGGTCCTGCTTGTTCAGAACCTTCAGCGCCGGTTTGCCGCGTGTCAGGTCGGCCAGCAGCGGGTTCGCGCTCGATCCGGGCAGGCGTGCATCGAGCAACTCGATGACCACGTCGATCTCGGGCAAGCGCTCGGCGATCGCCTTTCTCGTCGAGTGCATGTGACCCGGGAACCACTGGATGGACATGTCTGAAGGTTCACTGCTGCCTGAGCTGCAAGGAAAAAAGCCCCCGCATCGCTGCAAGGGCTTCGTTCATCTTCTGTCTTGGCTCCCCGACCTTGGCCCGAACCAGGGACCTGCGGATCAACGAATGGGGAAGCGACGACTCGGGCGGATTGTAGGTCGAAGATACAAGGGATTCTTGGAGTCGCGTCCGCGATGCCCGGTTGGGCGCAGGTGTCGCAGAACAACCCTCAGCGGGCCTGCCGAACTGCCGCGGTCCTGGGCAGCCCGGTCTTCTGGACGCAAGCCGGCGATTCGGTCAGGTGCGGCGCATGCCAACTCACGGGGTCCGGCGCCTTCGTTCCGTGGATGGTCTCCCCGTGGTTCTTGGCTTCCATGAAGTCTCCGCTTTTGACGGTGCTCAATGCCGGAAGCCGCGGACAGGCTTACAGTGAACTGCGGATTCCTCCAGCTTGCAGCATGCATGGATGAACCAAAGCGATGGTGTCCAGGAAGAAGGTGAGCGCGAGGTCATGGCATGCAGATCAAAGTTCTGGGATCGGGTTGCAGCAAGTGCCGCAGCACCATCGGCATCATCGAACGGGCCGCGCAGGCCGTGGGGGTCGAGGTTCAGATCGTGAAGGTCGAGAACCCGGAAGAGATCAAGCGCTACGGTGTCCATGCGACGCCCGCCGTGGTCATCGACGGCGAGGTGGTGCACAGCGGCGGTCTGCCGTCGAGTGACGAGGCGCAAGCTTGGCTGAAGCCAGTCAGCGTGGACTTCCTCAATCAACCCACTCGGAACCTGTTTTTCACTGGCAAGGGCGGGGTTGGAAAGACCTCGCTGTCGACCGCAGCGGCCTTGATGCTGGCGGACGCGGGCAAGCGCGTGCTGCTTGTCAGCACCGATGCCGCGTCGAACCTGGACGAGATGCTGGGCATCGAGCTTCGCAACACTGCCGTGCCCGTGCCCGGAGCGCCGCGCCTGTCGGTGTTGAACATCGACCCCGACGCGGCGGCCGAATCCTATCGCCAGCGCGTTCTGGCGCAGATGGGCGCGGTTGCCACCGAGCAGGAGCGCTCGACCGTGCGCGAGCAGTTGTCTGGCGCCTGTACAACGGAGATCGCCTCCTTCGACGAATTCTCGTCGCTCTTGTCCGACGGCGCCGAGGCCTACGACCACATCGTCTTCGACACGGCCCCGACGGGGCACACCTTGCGTCTGCTGAGTCTGCCCAAGGCATGGACCGGGTTTCTGAGCGGCAACGATCGCGGCGCCTCCTGCCTGGGGCCGCATTCGGGATTAAAGATGCAGGAAGTCCGTTTCAAGGCTGCGCTCGACACCTTGAGCGACCCGGGCAAGACCACGGTGGTTCTGGTGACGCGGCCCGACAAGGGCGCCATGGCCGAAGCGGCGCACACATCGGGCGAGTTGCATGAACTGGGTTTGAACAACCAGCGCCTCGCAATCAATGGCGTGTTCCACGCGACCGATCGCACCGACGCGGTGGCCCGCGCCATCGAGGATCTCGGGCAGCTGGCGCTGGACACGATGCCGCAGACGCTGCGCGCGCTGCCGCAGGACCGCGTGCCGCTGCGGGCCTTCGACACGATCGGCCTGCCCGCCTTGCGCGCACTGCTGACCACCGGGGACGGTCCGATCACACCCCAGACGAAGTCAGTGGCACGAACCGGCGAACCGCTGCGCGGCTTGGACGCGCTCGCCGACGAACTTGCCGCTGCCGGGCACGGGCTGGTCATGGTGATGGGCAAGGGCGGTGTCGGCAAGACGACGGTCGCCGCTGCATTGGCCTTGGGGCTGATCCAGCGCGGCAGGACCGTGCACCTGAGCACCACCGACCCGGCAGCCCATCTGGCGGGAACACTGAATGCAGAGGTGCCGGGTTTGACTGTGAGCCGCATCGATCCGAAGGTCGAAACCCAGCGCTACATCGACAAGATCATGGCAGCCAGGTCACCCAAGCTCGACGCGGCCGAGCAGGCGCTGCTGCTCGAGGATCTGCAATCGCCCTGCACCGAAGAGGTGGCGGTCTTCCATGCCTTCTCGCGCATCGTCAGCGAAGGTCGCAGCGCCTTCGTCGTGCTGGACACCGCCCCGACCGGCCACTCGATGCTGCTGATGGACGCGACCGGTGCCTACCACCGGCAGATGACACGCGAGTTCGAAGGACACGGTGCGGCTCGGGTCGTCACGCCGTTGATGAGGCTCCAGGACGCTTCATACACCAGGATCATTCTGGTGACGCTGCCCGAAGTGACACCTGTGTCGCAGGCGGCGGCGCTGCAGGAGGACCTTCGCCGCGCCAGCATCGAGCCCTATGCTTGGGTGCTCAACAAGAGCGCGCTGGCCGCGGGCACGCGCGACCCGTTGCTGGCGGCGCGGCTGGCAGGCGAACGCAAGCAGATGGAGCGCATGGCTGCCGGCTTGGCCAAGCGCATCTTCACGCTGCCCTGGCTGGCCGTGCCGCCCATCGGGTTCGCAGAGCTGTCGAAGCTGGTCGTCAGTCCATCGGCAGCCGCGCAAGCTCGAGCCTGAACCCACAAACCTCACACCATCGAGATCTCACATGTACGGATTCACCACCACTCTCATCGGCACAACGTTCGACCATGCGCTCGCCAAGACACTCGCTGCGCTGAAAGCCGAGGGCTTCGGCGTGCTGAGCGACATCGACGTGCAGCGGGCCATGAAGGAGAAGCTGGGCGTCGACATGCCGCCCTATCGCATCCTGGGCGCCTGCAATCCACCGCTGGCGCACCAAGCGCTGCAGGCCGTGCCCGACATCGGCCTGCTGCTGCCCTGCAACGTGATCGTTCGCGCGGAAGCCCCGGATCGTGTGGTGGTCGGGTTCCTCGATCCGCAGATCATGGTGAGCCTGGTCGGCAAGGCCGAAGTCAAGGGCGTGGCTGACGCGGCGGAGCAACGGCTGCGCCGGGTCTGCGAGAGCCTCGGAGGCGGCAACACGCAGGCCACCTGACGCAAAAGTGTTGTGTAGTCAAACCCGCGCCCGGCGCGTCTGACTGTTTCTTTGCAGACCCTTGCCTCCGGAGGCTCGTCCCGCAGCTCAGATGACGGCTCTGGAGCGTCGCGTACTACGCGCATGGCTGGCGTCTTGGTGAGTTCGTCCTCATCCATCGAGAAGTCGTCTTCGCCGAGCAGGGCGATCGGCCTGAATCAGGCTTGCCCTTGCGGTGTCGAGAGCAACGGCTGCCAAGGGCGTGGTCAACGGGGTGCATACAGTGCGCCGCCACAGTCCGTACACAACACAGTTCAAAGCGCCCGGGGTCTGAGACCGAGGGCGCGTTGGGGGTTGGAACAGAAATGCCTGCCTGGAAGTCCCTGCAGGGTGGCGTGAACCTGGTGCAGTGGTTGTGGGCTTCGATGGCCAAGGGGCTGTACCGAATTCAGCAGGAACCCTCGGTTGCCGACGATCTACATCGGGTAACAATGGGGCGATGGGAGTTCAGGATCGCGACTGGTACTGGAAGGACACGCAAGGAGGTTCCCGGGACGGGGACAGCCGCAGCGGTCGCCCGTTCAGGCCAAATGGCTCGTCGTCGTATCACCCCATCGCGATCGTCCTTGCCGCGTTGATCGGTGCCGGCGCGATGATGGTCGGCGTCCATGCGTATCAGGAGTGGCGCGCGCGGGTTGCGATCGCGGAGGTCCTTCGCGCCGGCAACGAAGCGATGCGCCAAGTTCAACTGCAGGCGGCGCAACAGCAGCGTGAAGAGGCTGCACGTCAGCAAGCCAGACAAGCCCAGATCGACCGTCAGGAGGCTCTGAAGGTCCAAGCCATTCGGCAGCGTCAGGAGGCCGACGACGAGGCAAGGCGAGCAATCATCGCCGCCGCCGATCGGAAGGAGCGAGCCTGGGCCAAGTTCTATCGCAAGCCCGCGGCGTGCAATGACTCAGCATCGATGGAGTGTGCGAACGGATTCATTCGAGCAAAGAGAACCTTTGAAGAGAAGTACACCCGGGGTGAGCTCTAGGCAAGACTGAACCGATGAAGCAGACGTCAAGCGTTGATGCCAAAGTTGCGGTCCTCGTCGATTGCGACAACACCACGCCGGAGATACTTGAACACGCTCTGCGAGTTGTCGCGCAGTTCGGCCGAGTTGTCCTCCGACGCGGATACGGCAATCCCTCGACGCTTGCGAACAAGTGGCAAGAGGCGTTGGTCCGGCTGGCCTTCACGCCAGGTCGAAGAGTTGCAAGGGATTTTTGGAGTCGCGTCCGCGAGGGCACCGGGAACCGAACCAATTCCGAACCTCTATGGTGAGATCGGTACTGCCAGTCTGGGGACGCCAAGCGAATCAACGTCTTGCGGCGAACCGACCGAACCGGAACCGAACGCACCTGTCGTCACGGATGGGGCGTGTCCGGTTGGGCGCGGATGTCGCTGTTCGACCCGAAGCGGAACTGGCGCCTTCAGAATTGCTTTCGCCAAAGCCGACACCAAGGTAGATGGCTTCAGACCCTGGTGCGGACCGGGTTGATCGCTACACGGTCATCCAGCCCCGAACCTGCGCTTCGTCGAGGTCTTCGCTGGCACCGGCCAGCACGACCTGGCCGCGGTCCATCACGACGAACGCATCGGCCACATCGCGGGCAAAGTCGAAATACTGTTCGACCAGCACGATGGCCATCGTGCCGCCCTCGCGCAAGGACAGGATCGCACGGCCGATGTCCTTGATGATGGAAGGCTGGATGCCCTCGGTCGGCTCGTCGAGCACCAGCAGCCGCGGTCGTGCCACGATGGCGCGGCCGATCGCGAGTTGCTGCTGTTGGCCGCCGGACAGGTCGCCGCCGCGGCGTCCGAGCATGCCGTGCAGCACCGGGAAGAGTTCGAACACGACGTCCGGCACGCGGCGCTCGCCGCGCGGCAGGCAGGCGAAGCCGGTCTCCAGGTTCTCCTTCACGGTCAGCAGCGGAAAGATGTCCCTGCCTTGCGGCACGTAGCCGATGCCGCGGCGCGCGCGCTCGAAGGGCGCCAGCGGCGAAATGTCGGTGTCGCCGTGGCGGATGTGGCCGCCGGAGATCGGCTGCAGACCGGCGATGGCACGCATCAACGAGGTCTTGCCGACCCCGTTGCGGCCGAGCACGCAGACCACCTGGCCCAGAGGGGCGCGCAGCGACACCTGCCGCAGCGCCTGCGCCGCGCCGTAGTGCAGATCCACGTTCTCGACGACCAGGTCCATCGCCGGTCACCTGCCGAGGTACACGTCGATCACCTTCGGGTTGGCGCTCACCGCGTCGAGCGTGCCCTCGGCCAGCACGGCGCCTTCGTGAAGACATGTCACTTTGGCACCGAGCTCGCGCACGAAAGCCATGTCGTGCTCGACGACGACGACCGATTGCGTTTGCGCGATCTGCTTGAGCAGCGCGGCCGTCTGCATCGTCTCGGCATCGGTCATGCCGGCCGCCGGTTCGTCCACCAGCAACAGCAGCGGCTCCTGGGCCAGCAGCATGCCGATCTCCAGCCACTGCTTCTGGCCGTGGCTCAACGCACCGGCCAGGCGGTGGCGGTGCGGGCCCAGGCGCACGGTGTCGAGGACATCGTCCCGGCGCCGCCGCTCGGCCTCGCCGGCGCGGTGGAACAGCGTGGCGAATGCGCCGCGCGATCCACTGCACGCCAAGGCGATGTTGTCGGCCACGCTGTGGCTCTCGAACACCGTGGGCCGCTGGAACTTGCGGCCGATGCCGCGGTTGGCGATGTCGGCTTCGTCGAGCCGGGTCAGGTCGACGCTGCCGCCGAGAAAGAGCACGTCGCCCTGGTCGGGCCGGGTCTTGCCGGTGATGATGTCCATCATCGTGGTCTTGCCGGCGCCGTTCGGGCCGATGACGGCCCGCAGCTCGCGCTTGTCGAGCACGAAGGACAGGCCGTTGATCGCCTTGTAGCCGTCAAAGGCGCGGTGCACGTTGTCGAGGTAGAGCAGGCTGTTGCGTGCAATCGGCAGGCTCATGGCTGCACGTCCTCCGCGGCGGGCGGTTCAGGCGTCGGCTCGGGGCGGCGCCGCTTCGACCGCGCACGCCACTGGCTGGCGGCACCCATGATCCCGCGCGGCAGGAACAGCGTCACCCCGACGAACAGCGCGGCCAGCGCGAACAGCCAGAGTTCCGGCAGCGCCGCGGTGAAGAAGGTCTTGCCGAAATTGACGACCAGCGCACCGATGATCGGGCCGACCAGCGTGCCGCGCCCGCCCACCGCCACCCAGATCACCGCCTCGATCGAATTGCCCGGGTCGAACTCGCTCGGGTTGACGATGCCGACCTGCGGCACAAACAGCGCGCCGGCGATGCCGGCCAGCATCGCCGACACGGTCCACACCAGCAGCTTGAAGCGCTCGGGCCGGTAGCCGAGAAAGCGCACGCGGCTCTCGGCATCGCGCACGCACACCAGCACCGCGCCGAAGCGCGAACCGACCAGCGCGCTTGCGAACACGAGCGCGCCGGCGAGCGCCAGTGCGCTCAGGCTGAACAGGGCCGCGCGCGTCTGTGCCGACTGGATGTCGAAGCCCAGGATGTCCTTGAAGTCGGTCAGGCCGTTGTTGCCCCCGAAGCCCATGTCGTTGCGGAAGAAGGCCAGCAGCAGCGCATAGGTCAGCGCCTGCGTGATGATCGACAGGTAGACCCCGGTGACGCGGCTGCGGAACGCGAACCAGCCGAACAGCGCGGCCAGCACGCCTGGCACGGCCACGACCATCAGCGCGCAGTACCAGAACTGGTCGAACCCATGCCAGAACCACGGCAGCTCCTTCCAGTTGAGGAACACCATGAAGTCGGGCAGCAGCGGGTCGCCATAGACGCCGCGCGTGCCGATCTGGCGCATCAGGTACATGCCCATCGCATAGGCGCCGAGCGCGAAGAACGCGCAGTGGCCGAGCGACAGGATGCCGCACCAGCCCCACACCAGATCGAGCGACAGCGCCAGCAACGCATAGCAGAGGTACTTGCCGAGCAGAGGTACCGCGTAGTCGGGCACATGCAGCATCGAGCCGGTCGGTACCCACAGGTTGAGCGCCGGTACGAGCAGCGCGGTGCCGAGCAGAACGGCCAGCGCGGCGCGGACAGCGGTCGGGCCGAGCCGGCCGCTCAGGGCCTTCATGCCTCCACCATCCGGCCCTTGAGCGCGAACAGGCCGCGCGGCCGCTTCTGGATGAACAGGATGATGAACACCAGCAGCGCGATCTTGCCGAGCACCGCGCCGGCATGGGGTTCGAGCAGCTTGTTGGTGATGCCCAGCGTGAAGGCGCCGATCAGCGTGCCCCACAGGTTGCCGACGCCTCCGAACACCACGACCATGAAGCTGTCGATGATGTAGCCGCGGCCGAGGTTGGGGCTGACGTTGTCGATCTGGCTCAGCGCCACGCCAGCCAGGCCGGCCAGGCCCGAACCCAGGCCGAAGGTCAGCATGTCGACGCGCGGCGTGCGGATGCCCATCGAGCTGGCCATCGGCCGGTGCTGCATCACCGCGCGCATCTGCAGCCCGAACAGGCTGCGCTTGATCAGCACCAGCAGCACGCCGAACACCGCCAACGAGAACACGATGATCCAGAGCCGCGCCGCGGTGATGGTCAGCAGCCCCACATCGATCGAACCGGACATCCAGGCCGGGTTGCCCACCTCCTGGTTGGAGGCGCCGAAGAGGACGCGCACCGCCTGCTGCAAGGCCAACGAGATGCCCCAGGTGGCCAGCAGCGTTTCGAGTGGGCGCCCATAGAGCCAGCGGATCATGCTGCGCTCGATGGCCATGCCGATCGCCGCGGTGACGATGAAGGCCGCAGGCAGCGCGATCGGCAAGGCCCAGTCGGTCCACGCCGGTGCCGCGCTGCGGATCACTTCCTGCACGACGTAGGTGGTGTAGGCGCCGATCATCACCATCTCGCCGTGCGCCATGTTGATGACGCCCATCACGCCGAAGGTGATGGCCAGGCCGGTGGCGGCCAGCAGCAGCACCGAACCCAGCGACAGGCCGTAGACCACGTTCTGCGCCACGCTCCACAGCGCGATCCGCGATTCGAGCTGGCCCGCCGCCTTGCGTGCCGCGGCGGCCACCGGGCCGGGGACGGCGGCCAGCGAGGCGAGCAGCGACAGCGCATCGCGGTCGCCCTGCGCGGCGACGAGGGCCACAGCGGCGAGCTTGTCGGCTTCGGGGCCGTCCGAGACCAGCAGCGTGGTGGCGCGGGCGCGCGACATCACGGCGCGAATGGCGGCCTCGGGCTCCACCTTGAGCGCCTGATCGAGAAGCGGCAGCATCGCGGGGTCGCGGCTCTTCAGCACGGCCTCGGCCGCCTTGAGGCGTTGAGCCGCATCGGGGCTCATCAGCGTGAGGCCGCCGACCACCGCGGCGATCTCGCGCCGCAGCCGGTTGTTGACCTTGATCTTCTCCAGCGTGGCGGACGCCGACAGCGCGATGGGCGCTTCGGTCATCGGATGCACGTGAGCCCCGTCGGGGCGGGCCAGCACCACGCCACCGCCGGGTTGCACGCTCAGCAGCCGGCCTTCCGACAACGCGCCCAGCACGCGGGCCGCGCGCGGGTCGCCGCTGGCGGCGAGCGCCTTGACGGCCTGCGTGGTGGCCTCGAAATCGCCGCTGCCCAGCGCATCGACCAGGGCGGTCAGCTCGGCGTCATGGGGTGTGGCCGCGTGCAGCGGCGCGACGAACGCGGCGCACAGCAACGCGAACAACCCGCTCAGCATGACGCGCGGCATGGCGATCATTCGCCGGTGTAGGCGCGGAACATCGACTTGTCGCTACCGCAGTCGGGGCAGCGCCATGACGGCGCGATGTCGGAGAACGGCGTGCCGGTGGCTTCGTCGTGGATGAAGTAGCAGCCGCGGCAGATGTGGCGACGCGGTCCGGGAGCGATGACCGCCGGGGTGAACGTCTCGGGCGCGGCGGTCGAGTCGAATTGCGGCACCTCGACCGGATCGCCGACCACCACCTTGCCGGCCTTGCGCACGATCAGGTAGATGCCAAGGTCCTTGTGGCCGAAGTCCTGGCGCAGCGCGGACGGGATGTCCATGTCGCGCTGGCCGCTGGTCGGGTTGACGTTGGTCGCGCCGCAGCGCCCGTTGCGGCGATCGACGCGCAGCAAGGCATCGCCGAGCAGGATGTCGCTGCCGATCCAGTCGAACTCTTCCCAGGGGCGCAGGCCATCGATGTAGAAGTTGGCGCGAAAGCGCAAGGGATCGACCGGTCGACCCCACTTGGCCTCGAGGCTGCGCACGGTGGCCAGGTTGATCAGCGAGACGACGTTGTCGGGCTTGTCCATGAAGTGGCCGCTGCTCGCCTGCACCAGCCGCGGCGGTGCCTCGAGCCTGGGCACCAGGGTCTTGAAGAAGGACTCGACGGCCGCGCGACCGGAAGCGGTCTGCAGGTCGGCACTCAACACCTTCTCGCCATGCCGCAGGATCTCGAACTGCAGCGTGCTCACGTCGAGCCGCGTCCGCACCTGCGCCAACGCTTCGTCGAGCATCAGCATCACGAACAGGCCCTTCTTGGCCCACGCCGGTTCGGCCACATCGATGGGCACGCCGGGCCGCGCCAACGCGAAGATGCGGTCGAAGGGGAAGGGCTTGCCGGCCTCCAGCTCGATGCCGCGCAGCGCTTGCGGGCTCAGCCCCTTGACGGGGTAGCGGTAGATGCCTCGGATCAGGCGCATGGAGAGGTCTTTCTCGTCGGGGGTGTCGTTGCGCCACTGTGACCGACGAGACATCACGGTGCGTAGAGCCGGCTGCTGAAGAATTGGGGGAACCGGACGCGCCGGCCTGCGGCCGTGCTGGTCGGCGGCCACCGACGACAACGGGCGCGGTGGCGGTGCGTTTTGCAGCAGCTCTTCGACGAAACCCGGTTGGCAGTCGAGCGTGTCGTCGACCACGTCGGACAGGCGGGCCACGGCCTGCTCGATCTGCTTGGGCTGCATCGTCGCGTAGCCGAGCACGATGCCGCGCCGGGCCAACGCGGCGCTGGCGGCGCCCCAGTGCCCGTTGGACGAGGCCAGCGAGTACACGCCGACGCGGCTCTGGCGCGCCAGCTCCTCCAATCGCGTCGCCTCGGGCACGCCGGCCGGCAGTTGCCAGAACAGGTGCAGGCCGCTGCGCTCGCCGCTCAGGCGCACATCGCCGAAATGCCGCCGCAGCGCGCCGGTCAAGGCATCGCGGCTTTCCTTGTAGTCGGCGCGGCAGCGCGTCAGGTGCGCGGCGAAGCTGCCGCCGCGGATGAACTCGGCGAGCGCCGCCTGGTCGAGCCACGGGTTGCCGTTGTTGAGCAGGGTCTTGGCCTCGCGCACCGCATCGACCAGGCGGGGCGGCACGACCATGTAGCCTATGCGCAGACCGGCCCCCAGCGACTTCGAGAAACTGCCGAGATAGATGCAGCAGTCGGGCGCCAGGCTGGCGACGGCTGGCAGCGGCGAGCCCTCGTAGTGGAACTCGCTGTCGCAGTCGTCCTCCAGCAGGTAGCAGCCGCTGCGCCGCGCCCAGGCGATGAGTTCGTGACGACGCGCCAGCGAGAGCACATGACCGGTGGGGTACTGGTGCGAGGGCGTCAGGTAGAGCAGCGGCGAGGGGCCTTCGGGCAGCAGGCGCGTGTCGATGCCGTCTTCGTCGACCGGCACGCCGTGCAGTTGTGCGCCGGCCGCTTCGAACGCGCGGGCCGCGCCCGCGTAGCAGGGGTCTTCGACCAGCAGGCGGTCACCCGGCGAGACGAACAGGCGCGTCGCGATGTTCAGGCCCTCCTGCACGCCGGCGACGATCAGCACCTGCCCCGGGTCGACCACTACTCCGCGGCTGAAGGCGAGGTGCGTAGCGATGGCTGCGCGCAGCGCCGGCAGGCCGCCCGGGTCGCCGTACTGCGTGAGCCCGGCACCGCCCCCATAGGACAGGCAGCCTTGGAGCAGGCGCCGCCACACTTTCACCGGGAACAGGCTGGCCCGCGGCCGACCGGGCAGGAAGTCGAAGTTCAGGCGATGGCGGTTCTGCACGAGGAGCTTCTGTGCTCCGGGCTGGGCCCTGGGCAGTGGCATCTCGTGCGCTGCGTCCGCCACGCTGCCGGTTGTCGCGAGCGTCACGCTGGCGGGTGGCGCGACGGGTTGCGACGCCGCGGCGAACACGCCCGACGCGCTGCGCGTCTCGACATAGCCTTCCATCGTCAGTGTCTCGTAGGCCCGCACGACAGTGTTGCGCGCGACGTAGAGCTGCTCCGACAGGCGGCGCGACGAAGGCAGGCGCGCACCCACCGGGATGCGACCCTGGCGTATCGCATCGCGCAGCTGGCCGACCAGCTGCGCGGTCAGCGGCTCGCCGCGCGAACGGTCGAGCAGGAGCGGGGGGATCTGCATGGGCAAGGCCTTGCAAGTTGCGAACCAAGAACGACGCCGATTGCGTCGCAAACGCCCGATCGCGCAACTGGCCCCACGCTTTGTGAACGAACTGGTTCCAGCGTGTGCGGATTCGGCCCATCCAGGGCGTTTGTGCGGTCTTCCTGCCGAGCTGAACAGGGTGCACGCGGTCATCCACAACGGCTTCTGTCTGGCCCCATCGCAATTGCCGCGAATGGCTCTCACGCCATCGCGTGGCCTTGCCCAGAATCAATTCGGCCCTTGTGCTCAACCACCCGTTCATCAACCCGTTCGAGGAATCTCCATGAAGACCAACCGTCGTTCCTGGCTGCGCGCAGCCGCACTCACCACCCTGTGTTCCGGCCTGTTCGGCGTGGGCACGGCCCAGGCCGCCGACACCATCAAGATCGGCATCCTGCATTCGCTGTCGGGCACGATGGCGATCAGCGAAACCATCCTGAAGGACCTGATGCTGATGCAGGTCGCCGAGCTCAACGCCCGAGGCGGTCTGCTCGGCAAGCAGATCGAGCCGGTCGTCGTTGATCCGGCTTCCAATTGGCCGCTGTTCGCCGAGAAGGCGCGCGACCTGATCCAGCGCGAGAAGGTGGTCGCGATCTTCGGCTGCTGGACCTCGGTGTCGCGCAAGACCGTGCTGCCGGTGTTCGAGGAACTGAATGGCCTGCTGTTCTACCCGCTCGAATACGAAGGCGAAGAAAGCTCGAAGAACATCTTCTACGGCAGCTCGGTGCCCGACAACAAGGCGATCCCGGCCGTGCAGTACCTGATGAGCAAGGAAGGCGGCGGCATCAAGCGCTTCGTGCTCGAAGGCACCGACTACGTGTACCCGCGCACCAGCAACAAGATCATCCGCGCCTACCTCAAGTCGGTGGGTGTGGCCGACGAAGACATCAAGGAGAACTACACGCCCTTCGGATTCGCCGACTGGCAGACCGAGGTCGCCGCGATCAAGAAGTTCGGCTCCGCCGGCAAGCCGACGGCGGTGATCTCCACCGTCAACGGTGACGCCAACGTGCCCTTCTACAAGGAGCTCGGCAACCAGGGCATCAAGGCGACCGACATCCCGGTGATGGCCTTCTCGGTCGGCGAAGAAGAACTGAAGGGACTGGACACGGCGCCGCTGGTCGGCCACCTCGCGGCCTGGAGCTATTTCCAGTCCGTCGATACGCCGGAGAACAAGGCCTTCATCGCCAAGTGGCGTGCCTATGCCAAGGACCAGAAGCGCGTCACCAACGACCCGATGGAATCGGCCTACATCCTGTTCAACATGTGGGCGCAGGCCGTCAAGAAGGCCGGCAGCACCGACGTCAAGGCGGTCAGCGCGGCGATGATCGGCCAGACGGTGATCTCACCGACCGGCAACAAGGTCGTGATGAACGCCAACCACCATGTCACCAAGCCGGTGATGATCGGCGAAGTGCAGGCCAACGGCCAGTTCGACATCGTCTACAAGGGCAAGCCGACGGCGCCGAACCCGTGGAGCCCGTACCTGCCCGAGAACAAGACCCGCAAGGCGGCGCTTTGACGTGAGGCAGGCCGATGGCGCCGCGGCGCCATCGGCCGCGAACATGCTGACCGTCACCTTCATCACTCCGCAGGGCCGGCCCACGCCCTGCACCACGGCGGTCGGCACCACCTTGATGATGGTGGCGCTTGTCAATGGAATCGACGGCGTGTTGGCCGAATGTGGCGGTTCACTGGTCTGCGGAACCTGCCATGTGTATGTCGACCGCGCACACCTCGCGTTGCTGGACGCGCCGGATGCGGCCGAGGACGCGATGCTCGGCATGACTGCGGCCGAGCGGCGCCCCAACAGCCGCCTCAGCTGCCAGATCACATTGGGTGAAACTCACGATGGCTTGGTCGTCTACCTGCCCGAGACGCAGGTGTGACCACAGCATCATCGAGATGCTCTCTCCAGGGTTCAGCCGAGCGAACTCAGTTCGCGCAGAGGCTCCTCGGAAGTGCCATCGCGAGTGGCCCGCCCAGAGACTCGCTTTGCCAAAGGATCGAATCGACGCAACGATTCAGAACGGCTGGACGACCCTCCGGTGCCTGCGGCGCGACGAGATGCTCAACGCGCAAATGGGCAAGCCGTTCATCGACTACCTCTGCCACATCAAAGAGGCCGAGATCGCCCGTTTCAACCTTGAAGTCAGCGAGTGGGAACACCGCGAGTACTTCGACATGTTCTGACCCGCCATGCCAACGATTCACTACATCCTCAAGGACGGAAGCGTCCGCGACGTGGACGCCAAACCCGGCTCGACCGTGATGGAGAACGCGATCCGCGCCAACGTGCGCGGCATCGACGCGGAATGCGGCGGTTCCTGCTCCTGTGCGACGTGCCATGTCTATGTCGACGCGGCCTGTCTGGATCTGCTGCCGCCTCCGGATGACATGGAGAACGACTTGCTCGAGGGCGTCGCCGCACAGCGCCTGCCGGGCAGCCGTCTGAGTTGCCAGGTCATCGTGACCGCGGGCCTGAACGGCCTGACCGTGCGCGTGCCGGAGACTCAAAGCTGATGAAGCCCGCCACCTCTCTGGTGATCGTCGGCGCCTCCTATGCGGGGGTGCAACTGGCCGCGAGTGCCAGGGAGCAGGGCTTCGCCGATCGGATCATGCTGATCGGTGAAGAGACCCATCTTCCCTACCAGCGTCCGCCACTTTCGAAGGGCCTGTTGACCGGAAAGACTGCGGTCGACCAGCTGCAACTCAGAGGACCGTCCTTCTACAGCGACAACGCCATCGAACTGATGCTCGGCCACCGGGTCAGCTCGCTCGACGCCGCCGCACTCACCGTGGACCTGACCGACGGGAGCCGGATCGATGCCGGCTGGATTGCACTGGCGACGGGCGCGCGCTGCAGACCCGTCGCGCTTCCGGGCGTCGAACTCGCAGGCGTGTTCGATCTCAGAACCCTGGACGACGCACAACAAATTGCCGCGGCAGCCACGACGGCGCGACGTGCCTGCGTGATCGGTGGCGGCTTCATTGGCCTGGAAGTCGCGTCGGCGCTGCGCTCGCGCGGCGTCGACGTCACGATCATCGAGGCGCAACCCCGCTTGCTGATGCGCGGTCTGCCGCCCCTGATGTCGACCTATATCGAGCGCGCGCATCGGCAGCGCGGCAATCATGTCCTGACCGGAAGCGGGGTGCGCGAGATCCGCGGCGAGCACGGTCGTGTCACCGGCGTGGTCCTCAGTGACGGCGCAGAGATCGGCTGCGAGCTCGTGGTGTTCGGCGTCGGCGTGATCCCCAACGACGACATCGCCCGGCGCGCGGGTCTCGCGGTCGACAACGGCATCCTCGCCGATCGCCTCGGCAGGACATCCGCCCCCCGCGTGCTGGCCATCGGCGACGTGGCCAACATCGAACTCGCGCCCCATCCGGGTCGGCAAGGACGCATGCGCCTCGAATCGATTCAGGCCGCCAACGACGGCGCCAAGGCAGCTGCCTCAGGGCTCGTCGGACGCAACGAGCCTTCAGACACGGTGCCGTGGTTCTGGAGTGACCAGTTCGATCTGAAGCTGCAGATGGCCGGATTGCCCCTGGACAACGATGCCCCAGTGGTTCGAGGCGACATGAACAGTGACCGCTTCAGCGTCTTCTATCTGCGCGACGGCGCACTCGTCGCCGCGCATTCGATCAACAAGCCCGCCGAGCACATGCTGAGTCGAAAGTTGATTTCCCGGCGGGCGCGCTTGACCGCAGATCAGCTCAGCGACGAATCCTTTGACCTCAAACGAACTGCGGTCTGACCAGTCACCTTTCATTTCACGGAGTTCCACCCTTGCGTCCGCACGGCCGAAGTCGTACGTTTTCACGAATCGTCCGAACCCAGTGGCCGAGGAAGTTCTGAGCCATTGGGGGATCGAGATGATCGTTTCGGAAGAAGACGACCCCAAAAAGGCGCTCACGGATCTCCTGCAGGAGTTGGTGACCTGACTTTGAAATGGCGCCGGGTGAACGGAAGCAGTCTGTCGGCAACGGCAGCTCTCAGCGAGCAGTTACCGAGGCGTCGGCAGTCGGCGACTGACCGCAGTCAGTCGGAAACGGGCTTGCGGACAAGAAAAAAGCCCCGGCATTTCTGCAAGGGCTTGATTCGTAACGCTTATTTGGCTCCCCGACCTGGGCTCGAACCAGGGACCTACGGATTAACAGTCCGGCG
>JAZJZJ010000042.1:0-4322 GCA_040389925.1 Pseudomonadota bacterium | reverse complement strand
ACAGCAGCAGCTTCTCGGTCAGCGTGGTCTTGCCGGCGTCGGGGTGGGAAATGATCGCGAAGGTGCGGCGGCGCCGGACTTGCGGAGTGAGATCGGACATGCGTGCGCGGCCGATTCAGCGGGCCGCCTCAAAGAGACAACCCGCGATTATCGACGGCGCGGCGCAACGCCGCTCAGCGCGGCGTCGGCGCGAACTCCTTGCGCATCCAGTCGTCGATCAGGTTCTTCTCGTAGGACAGCAAGTCGCCACGGTGGCGCGAGCTGCGTGTCATGAAAGCGAAGTCGCGCAGCTGGCGCGAGCCTTCCTTCAGCACCGCGCCGTTCGCGGCGACGAGCTGGAAGTTCAGATCGATGCGTGGCGGCGTGGTCGAGCGCACCACCCGCAGGTCTGTCGCGGCGTGCCGCCACGGTTCGATCATGCCGGCGCGCTGCACGTCGGTGATCGTCACGATCAGGCGCTCGCCGTCGGGCACGCTGCGCGCCGCACGCTTGGCGACGTAGCTGCTCAGGTCATCGAGCCAGTCGGTGCGCGCGCCGAAGCTGCGGCCCATCTCGGTGAACCCGGCCGGGTTGCGGTAGCTGACCTCGGCCTTGTCGGTCGAGACCGGTGCGCCGGGCGCAGCCCAGGCTGCACCGGCGGCCGCGAGCACCAACGCACAGCAGGCGTTGTGCAGCGACGTGGTGATCGTCTTCATGGCGGGTTCCTTTCGCAGCATGCGATGCGACCGCGAATGTTTACTTCGCTGGCACGAACGGTCGCACCACGTCCAGCAGCTTCGCAACATACGCTTCCTTCTCGCCCACCGGCGCCGCGTAGTGCAAAGCCCGCGCTGCGGCATCGAAGCCGGCGCCGCGCACCATCAGCCAGGCGGCGAGGTACTGCGACGCGAGGCAGCCGCCGGCCGTGGCGATCGGCCCACGCGCATGGAACGGTGCCTCTTCGACGCGCACGCCGGCTTCGATCAGCCAGGGCTTGGTGGTCAGGTCGGTGCACGCCGGCATGTCGGCGAGCAGGCCGAGGCGCGCGAGCAGCAGCGCGCCCGAGCACTGCGCGCCGATCAGCTGGCGGATCGGGTCGAGCTGCAGGCGATCGAGCACCGAGCCGCGCTTGCCGATGCTGTCGGCGATCGCGCGCGTGTAGATGCCGCTGCCGAAGATCACCGCATCGGCCTCGTTCGCGAACTCCAGCGGCTGCTGCGCCTGCACCGTCACACCGCCCATCGACGTGACGTGCGTGCCCGGGCTGGTGATCTCGGCCCGCCAGCCTCGGTCGCCGAGCCGATTCAGCAGCCCGAGCGCGATGAACGAGTCGAGCTCGTTGAAGCCGTCGAAGGTGAGGATCGCGATGCGCACGGGCGACGCTTGGTCACGCTTCGAGAAGCGACCTCAGCATCCACGCGGTTTGCTCATGCACCGTCAGGCGCTGCGTCAGCAGGTCGGCGGTGGGCTCGTCGCCGGCCTTGTCGGCCAGCGGGAAGATGCTGCGCGCGGTGCGCGCGACCGCCTCGTGGCCGGCGACCAGGATCGCCACCATCTCGAGCGCCTTCGGCGGCACAGCCGGGGCGTCCTTGATCGAGCTCAGCGTGCCGAATTGCGCGTACGAGCCCGGCGCCGGGTGGCCGAGCGAGCGGATGCGTTCGGCCACCGGGTCGACCGCGTTCCACAGCTCGGTGTACTGCGCCATGAACATCAGGTGCAGCGTGTTGAACATCGGCCCGGTCACGTTCCAGTGGAAGTTGTGCGTCGTCAGGTACAGCGTGTAGGTGTCGGCCAGCAGCCTGGACAGGCCGCCGGCAATCGCCGCACGGTCTTTTTCGCTGATGCCGATGTTGATGCTCATGCCGACGGGGGCTTTGCTCTTGGCCATGCTGGAATGCTCCGGGGTGAAAGAGGTTGAGGCCACTGTAACAAAGCGCGCCCCAACCGTCCGGCCTCAGGCCAGGTCGTAGCGGTCCAGGTTCATCACCTTGTTCCACGCGGCCACGAAGTCGCGCACGAAGACCGGCTGCGAATCGCTGCTGGCATACACCTCGGCGAGCGCGCGCAGCTGCGAGTTCGAGCCGAACAGCAAGTCCACGACCGTGCCGGTGAACTTGAGTTCGCCGGTTTGCCGGTTGCGCCCTTCCAGCACGAACTCGGCATCCGCGGACTTCCTCCAGGTCGTGTTCATGTCGAGCAGCTTGACGAAGAAGTCGTTGCTCAACGCGTCGGTGCGCTCGGTGAACACGCCGTGCTTCGCTCCGCCGACGTTCGCGCCCAGCGATCGCAGGCCGCCGATCAGCACCGTCATCTCGGGGGCCGTCAGCGTCAGCAGGTTCGCCTTGTCGATCAGCAGCTCGGCCGCCGCCGCTTCGTGACCCTTGCGGACGTAATTGCGAAAGCCGTCGGCCAGCGGCTCGAGCGGCGCGAACGAGGCCGCGTCGGTCTGCGCCTGCGAGGCGTCGGTGCGGCCCGGCGCGAATGGCACGGTCACCGCCTGACCGGCCTTGGTCGCGGCGGCCTCGACCGCGGCGCAGCCGCCGAGCACGATCAGGTCGGCCAGCGAGATCTTCTTGCCGCCGGGCTGCGCGGCGTTGAACTCTTTCCGCACCGCTTCCAGCGTCGACAGAACTTTCGCCAGTTCCGCCGGCTGGTTGACCTCCCAGTCTTTCTGCGGCGCGAGGCGGATGCGCGCGCCATTGGCGCCGCCACGCTTGTCGCTGCCGCGGAAGGTCGACGCCGAGGCCCACGCGGTCGTGACCAGTTGCGAAGTCGTCAGCCCGGCGCCGAGCAGCGTCGCCTTCAGCGCCGCCACATCCTGCGCGTCGACCAGCGGGTGGTCGACGGCCGGCACCGGGTCCTGCCAGAGCAGCGCTTCCTTCGGCACCAGCGGGCCGAGGTAGCGGGCGATCGGGCCCATGTCGCGGTGCGTCAGCTTGAACCAGGCGCGCGCGAATGCATCGGCGAACTCCTGCGGGTTCTGCATGAAGCGGCGCGCGATCTTCTCGTAGGCCGGGTCCATGCGCATCGCCATGTCGGCGGTCGTCATCATCGGCGCGTGGCGCTTCGTCGGGTCATGCGCGTCGGGCACGGTGCCGTCGCCGGTCGTACCGACCGGCTTCCACTGGTGCGCGCCGGCCGGGCTCTTGGTCAGCTCCCATTCGTAGCCGAACAGGTTCTCGAAGTAACCGTTGTCCCAGGTCGTCGGGTTCTTCGTCCAGGCGCCTTCGATGCCGCTGGTCGTCGTGTGTACGCCGTGGCCGGTCTCGACGCTGTTGATCCAGCCCAGGCCCATGTGCTCGACGCCCGCACGCTCGGGCTCCGCGCCGAGGTGCTTCGGGTCGACCGCGCCGTGCGCCTTGCCGAAGGTGTGGCCGCCGGCGGTGAGTGCCACGGTCTCTTCATCGTTCATCGCCATGCGGGCAAAGGTCTCGCGGATGTCGCGTGCCGAGCCGAGCGGGTCGGGCGTGCCGTTCGGACCTTCGGGGTTCACGTAGATCAGGCCCATCTGCACCGCCGCGAGCGGGTTCGCGAGCTCGCGGTCGCCGCTGTAACGCGCGTCGCCGAGCCAGGTGGTCTCGGTGCCCCAGTTGATGTCTTCCGGCTCCCACACGTCGGGCCGGCCGCCACCGAAGCCGAAGGTCTTGAAGCCCATCGACTCCATCGCGACGTTGCCGGTCAGGATGAACAAGTCGGCCCACGACAGCTTGCGGCCGTACTTCGCCTTGATCGGCCAGAGCAGCCGGCGCGCCTTGTCGAGATTGCCGTTGTCGGGCCAGCTGTTGAGCGGCGCGAAGCGCTGTTCGCCGCTGCCGCTGCCGCCGCGCCCGTCGGAAGTGCGGTACGTGCCCGCCGAGTGCCAGGCCATGCGCACGAACATCGGGCCGTAGTGGCCGTAGTCGGCCGGCCACCAAGGCTGCGAGTCGGTCATCAGCGCGTGCAGATCCTTGATCACCGCGTCGAGGTCGAGGGTCTTGAACTCGGCGGCGTAGTCGAAATCCGGGTCCATCGGGTTCGACAACGACGACTTCTGGTGCAGCAGCTTCAGGTTCAGCGCTTCGGGCCACCAGGTGGCATTCGTCGCGCTGCGCACCGCGGGCTTCTTGCCCGCACCGCCCGTCACCGGGCACTTCGATTCGTCGGACATGGCTGTCTCCTGGCGTGGGTTGCTTCGATGCTGTCAGTCTAGGGAAATTGCATAGCCAACACCAATTGATGACTTCTATTCAATAGATAGGCACGATTGTCCGCCGCCAATCCTGAATCAGCCCGGCCCCTCCTGTCGCAGGCTGTTGCCCAGCGCCGTCTTGCGCACGATCACCGCGAACGAGTGCACCGGCGCG
>JAZJZJ010000041.1:0-6361 GCA_040389925.1 Pseudomonadota bacterium | reverse complement strand
CGTAGGCCTCGGTGTCGGCCGTGCCGGTCATGCCCGACAGCTTGCCGTACATGCGGAAGTAGTTCTGGAACGTGATCGACGCGAGCGTCTGGTTCTCGCTCTGGATCTGCACGCCCTCTTTGGCCTCGACGGCCTGGTGCAGACCGTCGCTCCAGCGCCGCCCGGTCATCAGGCGGCCGGTGAATTCGTCGACGATCACGATCTCGCCGTCCTGCACCACGTAGTGCTGGTCGCGGTTGTACAGGTGCCGGGCACGCAGCGCGGCGTACACGTGGTGCATCAGCGTGATGTTGGCCGGGTCGTACAGGCTCGCGCCTTCGGCCAGCAACCCGGCTTCGCCGAGGAGGCGCTCGGCGTTCTCGTGACCGTCTTCGGTCAGGAACACCTGGTGGCTCTTTTCGTCGACGGTGAAGTCGCCCGGCTCGATCACGCCTTCGCCGGTGCGCAGGTCGAGCTCGCCGATCTGTTTTTTCAGTTGCGGCACCACGGCGTTGATGCGCACGTACATCTCGGTGTGGTCTTCGGCCTGGCCGCTGATGATCAGCGGCGTGCGCGCTTCGTCGATCAGGATCGAGTCGACCTCGTCGACGATCGCGTAAGACAAGCCGCGCGCGACCCGGTCGGCCACGTCCTGGACCATGTTGTCGCGCAGGTAGTCGAAGCCGAATTCGTTGTTGGTGCCGTAGGTCACGTCGCAGGCGTAGGCGGCCTGCTTCTCTTCGCGGCTCATTTGCGGCAGGTTCACGCCGACGGTCAGACCGAGGAAGTTGTAGAGCCGGCCCATCCATTCGGCGTCGCGCTTCGCGAGGTACTCGTTCACCGTCACCAGGTGCACGCCCTTGCCGGTGATGGCATTCAGGTACACCGGCAGGGTTGCCATCAGCGTCTTGCCTTCGCCGGTGCGCATCTCGGCGATCTTGCCGTTGTGCAACGCCATGCCGCCGATCAGCTGGACATCGAAGTGGCGCATCTTCAGCACCCGCTTGCCGCCTTCGCGCGCGGTCGCGAAGGCCTCGGGCAGCAGTGCGTCGAGCGACTCGCCGGCGGCGTAACGCTGGCGGTACTCGTCGGTCTTCGCGACGAGGGCCGCATCGTCGAGCGCCTCGAACTGCGACTCCAGTGCGTTGACCTGAGCCACGACCTGCCGGTACTGCTTCAGCAGGCGGTCATTGCGGCTACCGAAAATCGAAGTGAGAAGCTTGGGCAACATGCGGCGTCAGGGGTTGGGAGCGGGGCAGCGAGGCCGCGGGAACGGATCGGCGCCAACTCGTGTGGCGCGGGGTCCGGTGCGGTGGTCTGCTGAATTGCGAATCAGATGCGGCCTGCCGCTCGCCAAATCAAGGTTCCCCCCGCGGGGTTACCCATCATGACCGCGCAGCCAAAGCTGCCAACTTTAACATTCGCGCCCGGTTCTGCCGGCCTGCCCTCAACGCCGCTTTTGGGAGGAATTCGCGGCGGCCGCCACGGCGGCGGCATCGCCGCCGGCCAGAAACTTGGCCGGGTCTTGCGGCACACCGTCGACCAGCACTTCGAAATGCAGGTGCGCGCCGGTCGAGCGACCCGTGGTGCCGACCGCGGAAATGACCTGCCCACGCTTGAGCAGGTCACCGGCCTTCGCGAACACGCGCGAGTTGTGGGCGTAACGCGTAATCAGGCCCTTGCCGTGGTCGATCTCGACGAGGTTGCCGTACTCGGGGTGGTAATCGGCGGACAGCACGACGCCACCGGCCGCCGCGTGAACAGGCGTTCCGGCCTCGGTCGGAAAGTCGAGCCCGGTGTGCAGCGCCGCCCGGCCCGAGAACGGATCCGAGCGGAACCCGAAGCCCGAGCCCACCGCCCCATCGACCGGCCGGCTGTTGGGGATCATCAGCGCCGCCAGCCGCGACTCGAGCAAGCACGACTCAAGCAAGGTAAAGACATCGGTGCGCTGATCAGCCTCGATGTCGAGCGAACTGACGACGCCGCTCAACTGCTCGAGCGACAAGGCCATGCCCTTCGCATCGGAAGCGAACGGCACGTACGGCCCGCCCCGCCCACCAAGCGCCACGCCGGCCTTCGGCACGACCTTGAGTTCGTCCGGCTTGACGCCAACCGCCGTCGACACGCGCTCGCCCATCGCTTCGAGCTTGATCAGCTTGGCCTGCACCTCGCCGACCCTCTGCGCCATCGCGTCGAGGTTCTCGCGCATGAAGCGGTCACGCTGCGCGAACTCGTCGCGCACGACGAACTTCACCAACTGGCTGACGACGGGCCACCCCTCGCGCGCCGCCTTCAGGAAGACGAAGTTGTAAACCGTGCCCGACAGCAGTGTCAGCACCACGATCAACCCGAACAGCGCCGCCCCGAGCTGCCAGCGGTTGAAACGCAGAACGCGGGTGCGCGCGAGGCTGCCATGGGTGATCAGAATCTGCATCGCTACACTTCCTCGGTGAACCCAAAGCACTCGTCACGACCGCCACCTGTCACCCCTGACGCCCTGCGCATCGAGCAGGCGCTCGGCCAGAGCGCGCCGCTGGCCCGCCTGCGTGAATTGATGGCCGACTCGAATGCCCGCTTCGCGGCCATCCGACCCAGCCTGCCCGGCCCGATGGCCGCCCACGTGAAGCCTGGCCCGGTCGACGAGGCCGGCTGGTCGTTGCTGGCGGCGAATGCCTCGGTTGCCGCGAAGCTGCGCCAGTTGCAGCCTCGGCTCGAAGAACTGCTGCGCGAGCGGGGCTGGCAGGTTAGCGCAATCCGTGTGAAGGTTCAATCGGGTTGAATTGCCCTTCTTCGCGTGGCGCGCGACGGTGCATGGTGCCGGCTGTCGGAATCGAACTGACGACCTTCCGCTTACAAGGCGGGTGCTCTACCAACTGAGCTAAGCCGGCGTGGCATGGCGAAGAACCATGCGCTCAAGAACGTTGAAAAGTATACGGCGCGCTACTTGACGCGCTTCAGCGATGGCCGGCCGCCGACGGGCGGCTCCGGCGGCGGCTCGGGTTCGCTCGAGGCCCCGCCGCTCTTCGGCGACGGCGCATCGGTCAGCGTCAGCTTCGCGCCACGCGGAGGCGTCAGGGTGGCAGGCGTTTCAGCGCCGGCCGGCGACGCGTTCGTCTGCCCGTCGGTGGGCATCGGAAACGCCATGCCCTGCCCGTTCTCGCGCGCATAGATTGCGATCACATGATCGATCGGCACGACGATCTCGCGCGAACTGCCACCGAAGCGGGCCTTGAACTCGATCGTCTCGTTGCCGAGCTTCAGCGCGCTGGTCGCTTCGAAGCCGACGTTGAGCACGATCTCGTTGTTCTTGACGTACTCGCTCGGCACCTGCACGTGGGCGTCGACGAACACCGCGACATACGGCGTGAAGCCGTTGTCGGTACACCAGTCGTGCAACGCACGTATCAGGTACGGTCGGGTCGACGTGCCGGCCGTGGCGGGTGCGATCGGGGGGCTGCTCATGCTGGCGCCGTTCGCGATTACTTGCGCATCACTTTCTCGGACGGCGTCAGTGCCTCGATGTAGGCCGGGCGCGAGAAGATGCGCTCGGCGTACTTCAGCAGCGGCACCGCATTCTTCGACATGTCGATGCCGTAGTAGTCGAGGCGCCACAGCAGCGGCGCGATCGCGACGTCGAGCATCGAGAAGTCGTCGCCCAGCATGTACTTGTTCTTCAGGAAGATCGGCGCGAGCTGGGTCAGGCGGTCGCGGATCTGCGAACGCGCCTTCTCGAGCTGCTTGTCGGTGCCCTTCATGCCGCGCGACTCGAGCACGTTCACATGCGCGAACAGCTCCTTCTCGAAGTTGAACAGGAACAGCCGCACGCGCGCGCGCGCCACCGGATCGCCCGGCATCAGCTGCGGGTGCGGGAAGCGCTCGTCGATGTACTCGTTGATGATGTGCGACTCGTACAGGATCAGGTCGCGCTCGACCAGGATCGGCACCTCGTTGTACGGGTTCATCAGCGCGATGTCTTCGGGCTTGGCGAACAGGTCGACGTCGCGGATCTCGAAGTCCATGCCCTTTTCGAACAGGACGAAGCGGCAGCGGTGCGAATAGGGGTCGGTCGTTCCGGAGTAGAGCACCATCATGGCGGCGGGTCCTTGGGTCGGGCCGCGCCGGGTTCACCGGGGCGGCGTGTCAAAAATGGGAACGCAGTGGTCAGCCGGATCGGCCCGCCACTGCGCGCGGTGCCTGCTGTCCGATCAGGCGGCAGGCGAGGACGACGTCACTTCACGTCTTTCCAGTAAGAAGCATTGAGCCGCCAGGTGAACACGGTGAGAACGCTCAGGAACAGCAGCACCCACACCCCGATGCGCACACGGTGCTCTTGCGCCGGCTCGCCGATCCACTGCAGGTAGGCCACCAGATCGCCGACGGCTTCGTCGTACGCGCGCTCGTCGAGCTTGCCCTTTGAGGTCTGCTCGAAGCCGTCGAAGCGATGCACGGTTTTGCTCGGGTCGTGGTGGTCTTTCTCCTCGACGAATTTGGCGACGCGCTGGCCCTGCAACTCCCACAGAACATTGGGCATCGCGACATCGGGGAAGGCCATGTTGTTCCAGCCGGTCGCCTTGGTGTCGTCACGGTAGAACGTGCGCATGTAGGTGTAGAGGAAGTCGGCGCCGCTGCCCTTGCTGATGTCGGCACGCGAACGTGCGATCAGGGTCAGGTCGGGCGGTGCGGCGGCGAGCCACTCCTTGGCCTGCTTCGGGTCGAGCGAGATCTTCATCGTGTCGCCGACCTTGTCGGTCGCGAACAGCAGGTTCTTCTTGATCTCGTCGTCGGTCAGGCCGATGTCGTGCATGCGGTTGTAGCGCATGTAGTTGGCCGAGTGGCAGTTCAGGCAGTAGTTGACGAACAGCTTGGCGCCGTGTTGCAGCGCGGCCATGTCCGACATTTTCTCGACCGGGAACTTGTCCCAGGCGTAGCCGCCTTCGCTGGCAGCGGCACCGCCGATGCAGCCGAACGACACCAGCAGGGAGATGAGAAACTTTTTCATTGTTGGGATACTCCGGGCGGCTCGTGTCAGTGGGCGGCGAAGGTCACGCGATCGGGCACCGGCTTGAAGGTGCCGACGCGGCTCCACCACGGCATCAGCAGGAAGAAGCCGAAGTACACCAGCGTGCCGAGCTGCGACACGTAGTTGCCGACGTCGGACGGCGCCTGCGAACCGAGGTAGCCCAGGATCAGGAAGAAGAACACGAAGATGCCGTAGAGGTACTTGTGCCAGCTCGGCCGATAGCGGATCGACTTGACCGGGCTGCGATCGAGCCATGGCAGGAAGAACAGGATGACGACCGCACCGCCCATCACGACGACGCCCCAGAACTTGGCATCGAAGTACTTCAGCGCGGCGACGGCGACCACCGCGGCGATCGCGACGACCAGCTTGCCCATCGAACTGAAGCCCGCGCGCATGATCGCGAGGATCGCGCCGAGCGCCAGCAGCGCGGCAAGTATGTTGACCATGATGTCGGTCGTTGCGCGCAGCATCGAGTAGTACGGCGTGAAGTACCAGACCGGGGCGATGTGCGCCGGCGTCTTCAGCGGGTTGGCCTCGATGAAGTTGTTGAACTCCAGGAAGTAGCCGCCGCCGGTCGGCGCGAAGAACATCACCGCGCTGAAGATCATCAGGAACAGGCTGACGGCGTAGATGTCGTGCACCGTGTAGTACGGATGGAACGGGATGCCGTCGAGCGGGATGCCCTTCGCGTTCTTCTTCGCCTTGATCTCGACGCCGTCCGGGTTGTTCGAGCCGACTTCGTGCAGCGCGATGATGTGCGCAGCCACCAAGCCCAGCAGCACCAGCGGCACCGCGATCACGTGGAAGCTGAAGAATCGGTTCAGCGTCGCGTCGCCGACGACGAAATCGCCGCGGATCAGCAGCGCCAAGTCGGGGCCGATGAACGGCACCGCGGCGAACAGGTTGATGATGACCTGGGCGCCCCAGTAGCTCATCTGGCCCCACGGCAGCAGGTAGCCCATGAAGGCCTCGGCCATCAGGCACAGGAAGATGCCGCAGCCGAAGAGCCAGACCAGCTCGCGCGGCTTGCGGTACGAGCCGTAGATCAGGCCGCGGAACATGTGCAGGTAGACGACGATGAAGAACGCGCTCGCACCGGTCGAGTGCATGTAGCGGATGATCCAGCCACCCGGCACGTCGCGCATGATGTACTCGACCGACTCGAAGGCCTTGGCCGCGTCGGGCTTGTAGTTCATCACCAGGAAGATGCCGGTGACGATCTGGATCACCAGCACCAGCATCGCCAGCGAGCCGAAGATGTACCAGAAGTTGAAGTTCTTCGGTGCGTAGTACTCGCCCACGTGCTCGTTGTAGAGCTTGGACAGCGGGAACCGGTTGTCGACCCAGTTCAGCAGCTTC
>JAZJZJ010000040.1:4268-5427 GCA_040389925.1 Pseudomonadota bacterium | reverse complement strand
CGATCTCGTTGTCGAAGTGGCCGATGTTGCAGACGATCGCCTGGTCCTTCATCGCGGCCATGTGGGCGTGCGTGATGATGCCCTTGTTGCCGGTCGTGGTGACGAAGATGTCGGCCTTGTCGGCGGCGTACTCCATCGTCACGACCTTGTAGCCTTCCATCGCGGCCTGCAGCGCATTGATCGGGTCGATTTCGGTGACCCAGACTTGCGCGCTCAATGCACGCAACGCCTGCGCCGAGCCCTTGCCCACGTCACCGTAGCCAGCCACGACCGCGACCTTGCCGGCGATCATCACGTCGGTCGCGCGCTTGATGCCGTCGACCAGCGATTCACGGCAGCCGTACAGGTTGTCGAATTTGCTCTTCGTCACCGAATCGTTGACGTTGATGGCGCGGAACGGCAGCGTGCCCTTCGCGCTCATTTCCTTCAGGCGGTGCACGCCGGTCGTCGTCTCTTCGGTGACGCCGATGATTTGCGCGGCCTTGCGGGTGTACCAGGTCGGATCGACCGCGAGTTTCGCCTTGATCGCGGCGTACAGGCAGGTCTCTTCTTCGCTGGTCGGCTTGGCGATGACCGACGCGTCCTTCTCGGCCTTCTGGCCGAGGATCATCAGCAGCGTCGCGTCGCCGCCGTCGTCGAGGATCATGTTCGGGCCTTCGCCTTCGGCACCCTGGGGCCCGAACTCGAAGATGCGGTGCGTGAAGTCCCAGTACTCGGTCAGCGTCTCGCCCTTGTGCGCGAACACCGGCGTACCCTGCGCGACCAGCGCGGCAGCGGCCTGATCCTGCGTCGAGTAGATGTTGCACGAGGCCCAGCGCACGCTCGCGCCGAGCGCCTGCAGCGTCTCGACCAGCACGGCGGTCTGGATCGTCATGTGGATGCTGCCGGTGATGCGCGCGCCCTTGAGCGGCTGCGATTTCGCGAACTCGCCGCGAATGGCCATCAGGCCGGGCATCTCGGTTTCGGCGATCCTGATTTCCTTGCGGCCCCAAGCGGCGAGCGATGGGTCGGCAATGGCGAAGTCGGCGGTGGCGCCGTTGGGTGACTTGAGAATGGCGTTCATATCGGGCTCCAAAAATTGAGGAACCCGCACGCGGTCACCGGAGGGAGGTCGGAACTCACCCACGAGGAACGAATCGTGCGGGTGAGCGCGGTTGCA
>JAZJZJ010000040.1:0-4168 GCA_040389925.1 Pseudomonadota bacterium | reverse complement strand
TGCCCGACGCCGACGCGCGCGCCGTGATCGGCGTGCTGACCGACATCGACGACACGCTGACAACCGCCGGCGCGATCACGCCCGATGCGCTCGATGCGCTCAGCGCACTCAAAGCCGCCGGCTTGCCGGTCATCGCGATCACCGGCCGGCCGATGGGCTGGAGCGAGCCGTTCGCGCGACCGCTGGCTCAGGGCGGTTGGCCGATCGACGCGATCGTCGCCGAGAACGGCGCGGTCGCGCTGTTCCGCGAGGGCCGAGACCGGCTCGCGATCGAGTACGCGCAAGACGCGCCGACGCGCGTGCGCAACGCGCAACGCCTGCGCGAGGTCGCCGCGCGCGTGCTGCGCGAGGTGGCGGGCGCAACGCTGGCGCAAGACAGCGCCGGGCGCGTCACCGACATCGCGATCGACCACAGCGAATTCGCGCAGCTGTCGCCCGCGCAGATCGACGCGGTCGTGGCCGTGATGCGCGCCGAAGGCATGAACGCGACCGTCAGCTCGATCCACATCAATGGCTGGTTCGGCGCGCACACCAAGCTCAGCGGCGCACGCTGGATCGTGCAGCGCCTGCTGGCGCGCGACATCGAGGCCGAGCGCGAACGCTGGGTCTACGTCGGTGACTCGACCAACGATCAGCTGATGTTCGGGCACTTCCCGCTCAGCGTCGGCGTGGCGAACCTGATGGAATTCGCAAACGTGCTGACGACCTGGCCACGCTACCTGACCGACGGCGCCCGCGGCGCCGGGTTCAAGGAAGTTGCGAACCGGCTGCTCGCGGCGCGTTGACGGAATGGACGGCGGGCAGGACACGCGCCCGGTTCGACCCGGCTCGAAGCGTTCCAAGCGGCCGGTGTGCAAGACTGCAGCCCCGATGCCGCCCTCGCCCCCACCCCCGTTGACCCCCGACCGCGAACTGCCCACGCTCATGGTGGCTGCCGCGCTTGCGCTGGCCGCGGCGGTGTCGCTCGGCCTGGCGCGCTTCTCGTACGCGCTGCTGCTGCCGCCGATGCGTGCCGACCTCGGCTGGAGCTACACGACGGCCGGCGCGATGAACACCGTCAACGCCGCCGGCTACCTGCTCGGCGCGCTGCTCGCGCCAAGCTGGCTGCGGCGCTTCGGCGCGCGCAACACGCTGCTCGCCGGCGGCATCGGCTCGGCCCTGCTGCTGGTCGCGCATGGCGCGGTCGACAGCGACGCCGCGCTCTACCTGTTGCGCGGCCTGACCGGCATCGCGAGTGCGGCGACCTTCGTCTCGGGCGGCCTGCTCGCGGCGCGGCTCAGCGGGCGCGCACCGATCGACGGTGCACGGCCCGCACCGTCGGCCGGCCTCGTGCTCGGCATCTACTACGGCGGCACCGGCGTCGGCATCGTGATCTCGGCCCTGCTGGTGCCGCCGCTGAGTGTGCTGCCCGGCGCGCACCCCTGGGGCTGGGCCTGGGTCGCGCTCGGCCTCGCGGCGCTGATCGCCACCGCGATCACGGCCGCCGCGACCCGCGGGCTGGAGCCGGCGCGCGCCGCGCCGTCGGCCTCGGAACGCTTCGAGTGGCGGCATTTCGCCTGCGGGCTGGCGTCGTATTTTCTGTTCGGCCTCGGCTACATCGGCTACATGACCTTCGTCGTGACCTTGCTGCGCGAGCAGCAACTCGGCAGCGTCGCGATCACCGTGTTCTACGCGCTGCTCGGCGTCGCGGTGCTCGGCTCGTCGTTCGTCTGGGCCGGTTTGCTGCAACGCCAGCGCGGCGGCGGCGCGATGCGGCTGCTGAACGCATTGCTCGCGGTCGCGACCGTGCTGCCGGTGCTGAGCGCGCACCCGGTCGCGGTGTTCGCGTCGGGCATCCTGTTCGGCGGCGTGTTTCTCTCGGTCGTGGCCTCGACGACCGCGCTGGTGCGCCACAACCTGCCGGCGGGCGCGTGGCCGGCCGGCATCGCCGCGTTCACGATCGTGTTCGCGGCCGGCCAGATCGTCGGGCCGACGCTGGTCGGCTGGGTCGCCGACGGCACCGGCGGCTTGCGCGGCGGGCTCGCGGTGTCGGCCGGCGTGTTGCTGCTCGGCGCGTTGCTCGCCTGGGGGCAAAAGCCGCTGGACCAACCGCTCGACGCGGCCCGCGCGTGAATCAGCGGTCGAGCCCGAGAAAGCCGCGCATCCGGTCGATCTCGTCGTTCAGGCCGGTTCTGAATGCCGCGTCGCGCGGCGCCTTGCCGGCGACGTAGCCGAACTGCACGGCCAGCGCGCCGTCGGTCGCGCTCGCATTCGCCCACCCGATCACCCGGTCGTGCCACAGCAGTGGTAGCGCGTAGTAGCCGAGCTTGCGTTTCGGCGCCGGGGTGTAGGCCTCGAAGCGATAGGCCCAGCCCCAAAAGTGCTCGAAGCGGCGGCGATCCCAGACGACCGGGTCGAACGGCGTCAGCAGGCGCACGCGCTCGTCGGGCTGCCAGCGCGCCGCGCCCGGCTTCTCGGCCGCAGGCCAGTACCAGTCGATGCCGTCGAGCCGGTGATGCGCGAGGCGCTGCTTCGCGCGCGCCAGCGTCGCGGCGCGCTGCGCACGCCATTGCGGCGCACCGACGCCGAGGTGGCTGACGAGCTGGCCGAGCGTCGCGAACGGCAGCGGCGCGTACTTGGCGACGACCAGGTCGACGAGCGCATCCATCCGCGCCGCAGCGGTCGCGGGATCGGGCTCGCTCGCGTCACTCGCGTCACGGATCGGCACCGCATAAACGCGTGTGCCACCGTCGCGCCGCGCGACGCGCAACAGCCCGCGGTAGTGCATGGCGTCGAGCAGCTGCGTGCTGGCGTTCGACGAACCACCGAACCAGTTCGTCGTCTTGCCGTGCGCGAAGTGCAGGTCGACTTCGCGCGGGTGCACGGCGCCGCGCGCGCGGATGAATTCGAGCACCGCGTCGGCCTGCTCCAGGCGCGCCAGTGTCCACGCGGTGCGCGGCGTGCGCGGGTGCATCAACGCGTGGTGCGCACGCGGCAGGAAACCGTAGTTGACGAAGAAGTCTTCCTCGACACGCAGGCGCGCGTAGCGCCGCTCCAAGTCACCGGCGCGGTAGTCGACGACGCGATGCCGCAGCGTCAGATCTTGCGCGCGCGCCGGCGCACGGATCGGGTCGGCCTGGACGAAGCCGAGCTTGTCGATCGCGCGGGCCAGCGTGGTCGGCTTGAACAGCGTGCGGGCGATCGCGTAGTGGCGCAGATGATCGAGGGTCAGCGTGGTCACGGGAGCGAATCATGCGTGCCGGGTCGCAATGTGCCGGTGCGCGACGCGAACAACGCCTTGCGCGCAGGCGAGAGCTGCAGCACCAGCCGCACCAGCAGGCCCATCTGCTCGCTGTACTCGGTGCCAGCAATCGCGTAGCCGCATCTGAGCTTGGCGATCAGCACCGCGTTGTTGGTCGCGACGTGCTGCGAGCTGATCAGCAACCCGCCGCGCTCGCGCACGAGTTGCTCGAGCGTGTTCAGCAGGCGCGTGTACAGGCCCTGGCGCCGGTACGCCGGGTCGACCGCCGACAGGCCGATGTAGAAGTTGCCACCGACCTCGAACCAGCCGCTGCTCAAGCCGACGAGCCGCTCGCCGTCGAACGCGCCGAGTCGGATGCGCTCGGGCTTCGGCAGCGCCTTGCGCAGTGCAGCGTTGCGCTCCTCGGCCTCGGCGCCGATCAGCTCGCGCATGTACTGCTGGCGCGCCGCGTCGCCGAAGATCGGCTCCGTCAGCGCCAGTGAGGCGGCTTCGTCGAAGGTCTCGACCTGACGGATCTCGATCATCGGCGAAGCGTGTTTGCCTTACAGGCCGGCAGCGGCGCGCAGCGTGGCGGCCTTGTCCGTGCGTTCCCAGCTGAACTCCGGCTCCTCGCGGCCGAAGTGGCCATACGCCGCGGTCTTCTCGTAGATCGGACGCAGCAGATCGAGCATCTGGATGATGCCCTTCGGGCGCAGGTCGAAGTGCTCCTGCACGAGTGCCGAGAGCTTGTCGTCCGACATCACGCCGGTGCCTTCGGTGTAGACCGTGACGTTCATCGGCCGCGCGACGCCGATCGCGTACGCGACCTGGATCTGGCACTGGCGCGCCAGGCCGGCGGCGACGATGTTCTTCGCGACATACCGCGCGGCGTACGCGGCCGAGCGGTCGACCTTGCTCGGGTCCTTGCCCGAGAACGCGCCGCCGCCG
>JAZJZJ010000039.1:473-16425 GCA_040389925.1 Pseudomonadota bacterium | reverse complement strand
GATCATCGCGAAGCTGTCGTGCGAGCCGAAGATCGACGAGCCCGGCAGCGTCGTGACGGTCTGCTTGCCGGCGTTGATCAGGTCGGCGTCGACTTCGTCTTCGGTCGGGAACGGGCCGATGCCGAGCATGCCGTTCTCGCTCTGCAGCCAGACCTCGATGTCGGGCGCGACGAAGTTCGCGACCAGCGTCGGCAAGCCGATGCCGAGGTTGACGTAGAAGCCGTCTTGCAGCTCTTTGGCGGCGCGCGCGGCCATTTGGTCGTGTGTCCAAGCCATGATCAGGCTCCTGCTTTCTCTGTGATGGTTCGCTTCTCGATGCGCTTCTCGGGCGTCGCGTTCAGCACGATCCGGTGCACGTAGATGCCGGGCAAGTGAACTGCATCGGGATCGAACGACCCGGTCTCGACGATTTCTTCGACCTCGACGATGGTCGTCTTGCCGGCCATTGCGCACGCCGGGTTGAAGTTGCGCGCGGTGCGGCGAAAGATCAGGTTGCCGCTCTGGTCGGCCTTCCAGGCTTTGACAAGCGCCACTTCAGGCACGAGTGCCCGTTCCATCACGTAGACGTGGCCGTCGAATTCGCGCGTCTCCTTGCCTTCGGCGACCAGCGTGCCGACGCCGGTCTTCGTGAAGAACGCCGGAATGCCCGCGCCGCCGGCACGCAGCTTTTCGGCCAGCGTGCCCTGCGGCGTGAACTCGAGCTCGAGTTCGCCGGCGAGGTACTGGCGCTCGAACTCCTTGTTCTCGCCAACGTAGCTCGAAATCATTCGCTTGATCTGGCGCGTTTCGAGCAACAGGCCGAGGCCGAATCCGTCGACGCCGGCGTTGTTCGAGATCACGGTCAGGTTCTTCACGCCTGAATCGCGCAGCGCGGCGATCAGCGCCTCCGGAATGCCGCACAGGCCGAAACCGCCGACGGCCAGCAGCTGGCCGTCTTTCACGACACCCTGGAGCGCCGCGGCGGCGCTGGGGAAGATCTTTTTCATCGAGGCACTCTCCTGGGGGAAACACGCGTGGGTTGCAGCGCGGCAGCGTACTACGTATGCCATTACGTAGTCGTTACGTAGAATCGCCTAAGCATACTTCCCGAGCCCGCGATGACCCCGACTCCAGTGTTCGACACGGCCTTTCTCGACGACGCACTCACGAACATCTTTGCCGAGTGGGTGCGCCTGCTCGAGCTGCGCCTGATCCGCGCGACACCCGGCGAGGTCGTGCTCGCGCTGCCGGTGACGCCGCGCCACGTCCACGCCGGCGGCGTGATGTGCGGCCAGACGCTGATGGCGGCGGCCGATACCGCGATGGTGCTCGCGGTGATGTCGAAGCTCGGCGCGTTCCGGCCGATGACGACGGTGCAGCTGCAAACCACCTTTCTGCGCCCGATCGCCGCCGATGCCGGCGAGGCGCGTGTGACCGCGACCGTGCTGCGGATGGGCAAGACGATGGCCTTTGGCGACATCCGCATCACGACCGGCGCCGATGTGCTCGCCGCGCACGCGACCACGAGTTACGCGCTGCTCTGATCCCGCCGTGGCCGAACTCGACTACCGCACCGCGTTCGAGCTCGCGCCGATCGGCTTGGTGCTCTCGCGCACCCGGCTGATGGTCGATTGCAACCGCGAGCTGCTCGAGATGTTCGGCACGACGCGCGACGCGCTGGTCGGCCAGAGCTTCGAGCTGCTCTATCCGTCGCAGGCCGAGTTCGAGCACACCGGCGCGCGCATCGTCGCGAGCCTGAACGCGCGTGGCGGCTATGCGGACGAGCGCGTGATGCAGCGCCTCGGCGGTGCGCAGCGCGACCGGCTGTTCTGGTGCCATGTGTCGGGGCGCGCGCTCGACCCATCGAGCCCGCACGCGGCGGGCATCTGGTCGTTCGAGGACTTGTCCGCGCGCCGCCGCATCGGCGTCGAGCTGACGCCGCGCGAACGCGAGATCGCCGCGTTCCTGATCGAGGGAATGACGAGCAAGATGATCGGTCGACAGCTCGGCATCAGCCCGCGCACCGTCGATGTGTACCGCGCCCGGCTGATGAAGAAGCACGCCGCCGGCACGACGCCCGAGCTGGTGCAGAAACTGTTGCGCGCCTGAGCGTGCGGGCCGCTACGCGATGAGCGCGCGCACCGACTCCGGCAGCGGCACCGATTTCTCGGCCGCGTAGTTCACCCACACCGTTTTCGCGCCGCCCGAGGCGCAGATCACGCCGGGCGCATCGGTGCGTTCCAGCGTGATCCAGGTGTCGAAGCTGGTGCGGCCGGGGTTCGACGCGTAGTGCTTCGCGAGCAGATCACCCGGGTACTTCAGCTGCACGATGAAGTTGCAGAACGCGTTGACGATCACCGGCCCGTTGCCATGCTCGTCCTTCTCGCCGCCGATCTTGAACAGCCATTCGAGCCGCACCGATTCCATGTAGCGGAAGTAGATCGTGTTGTTGACGTGGCCCATCGCGTCCATGTCGCCCCAGCGGATCGGGATCACCATCTCGTGGGTCAGCTTCTTCGCGTCGGGCAGGTCGAATCGCATCGCGTGTTCTCCGCTCAGGTGCGTGCCACGCCCAGTTCTGCATAGAGCCGCTCGACGAGGCCGCGCAGTTCGGTCAGTTCGGTCTGCAGCGCGCCCTGCTGCGCCTTCAGCGCCGCGATCTCGCTGGCGGCGACGAAGTCGGCCGAATCGGCCGCGACCGGCATCGAAGACACATCGACCGCGCCGCTCAGCAAATGCGCCCAGCGCGGCTCGCGCGCACCCGGCGCGCGCGGCAGCTTGACGACGAGCGCGCCGCCCTTCTCTTCCGCCCTCAGCGCGAGCTCATCAAGAAAGCCCTCGACCGACGACAGATCGGCGAACCGGTGCAGCCGCTCCGACGCAGTGCGCAGCTCCGACACCGTCTGCGGCCCGCGCAGCACCAGCGTCGCGAGCAGCGCGACCCCCGCCGACGGCAGCGCGAGCGTGCGGCCCGCGTTGTGCTCGTAGCGCGTGACGCGCGAGCCGCTCGCCTCGAAAACGAGGTTCAGCGCCTTCAGCGCGATGACCGCGTCCTGCACCTCGGATTCGAGCGCATTGAGCACCGGCTCGCGCGCGGTCTTCTGGTTGCAACCCAGGGTCAGCGAGTTCAGCGACAGCGGGTAGCTGTCGGGCACCGTGTGCGCCTTCTCGATCAGCACGCCGAGCACGCGCGCTTCGAGCAGGGACAGCGCCCGAAGCTGCACGCTCAAACCCCGAATCCGTCGTCGGCCTGAATCACCGCGCCATTGACGAAGTGGCTCTCGTTCGCGACCAGCATCATCAGCACCGCATCCAGATCCTGCGGCTGGCCGACGCGCTTGCGCGGCAGCATCTCGATCAGCTTTTTGCCCTGTTCGGTGGCCCACTGGTGGTGGTTGATCTCGGTGTCGATGTAGCCGGGGCAGATCGCGTTGACGTTGATGCCGTAGCGGCCCCATTCGAGCGCCATCGCGCGCGTCATGTGCACGACCGCCGCCTTGCTCATCGCATACACGCCGATGCGGCCGAGGGCTTTCAGCCCCGCCATCGACGCGATGTTGACGATGCGCCCGCCGGTGAAGGTGCCGGGCGCCGCACCTTTCGAGCGCGCGATCATGCGTTTGCCGACTTCCTGCGCGACGAAAAACGCGCCGCGGGTGTTGGTGTTGAAGACATAGTCGTAATCGTCTTCGGTGACTTCGGTCAGCAGTTGCGTCGTGCCGACGCCCGAGTTGTTGACGAGGATGTCGATCGTGCCCATCTCGGTCTCGGCGTGTGCGACGGCCGACTTGATGCTGTCGCGGTCGGTCACGTCGAGCGCGACCACGTGCGCGTCGCCGCCGTCGCCTTCGATCTCGGCGCGCAAGGTCTTGAGCCGCTCGATGCGGCGGCCGGCGAGCACGACGCCGGCGCCGGCCTTCGCGAGCGTCTTTGCGAACTGTTCGCCGAGGCCGCTGGAGGCGCCGGTGACGAGCGCGACACGGCCCGACAGATCGATGTTGTAGCTCATGGTCTTGTCTCCCGACGGAACAGGTGAAGTCGAGGGGACGATAGCACGCAGCCCATGGACGACGCCCGTAGAATCACTCGCAAACGACAGCCCCAAGGAAGCCCGCATGACGCCCGCAGAAATCCTCGCAGAACACGGTCCGCGCGAAGCGATGGAGTACGACGTGGTCGTCGTCGGCGGTGGCCCCGGCGGCTTGGCTGCCGCGATCAAGCTGAAGCAATTGGCAGCCGCGCAAGGCAAGGACATCTCGGTTGTCGTGTTGGAGAAAGGCTCCGAGCCGGGCGCGCACATCCTCAGCGGCGCGGTGATGGACCCGAAGGCGATCACCGAGCTGATCCCGAACTGGAAGGAACTCGGTGCGCCGCTGAACCAACCCGTCACGGCCGACCAGGTGCTGTTCCTGAGCGAGACCGGCGCCATCGACACGCCGAGCTTCCTGATTCCCGACTGCTTTCACAACGAAGGCAACTACGTCGTCGCGTTGGGCAACGTGGTGCGCTGGCTGGGCAGTCAGGCCGAAGCGCTCGGCGTGGAGATCTTTCCCGGCTTCGCGGCGACCGAAGTCATCTACAACGACGATGGCAGCGTCAAGGGCATCGCCACCGGCAACCTGGGCGTCGACAAGAACGGCGAGCTCACCGGCGAGTTTCAGCTCGGCATGGAACTGCACGCGAAGTACACCGTGTTCGCCGAAGGCGCGCGCGGCCAGCTCGGCCGGCAGCTGATTGCGAAGTTCAAGCTCGATGCAGGCCGTGACCCGCAGTCGTACGCGCTCGGCGTCAAGGAGCTCTGGGAGATCGACCCGAGCAAGCACCAACCGGGTCTCGTCGTCCACACCGCCGGCTGGCCGATGGATTCGATGACTTACGGCGGCGGCTTCATGTACCACCTCGAAGGCAATCTGGTCACGCTCGGTCTCGTCGTCGGCCTCGACTACACGAACCCGTGGCTGAGCCCGTTCGAGGAGATGCAGCGCTGGAAGACGCACCCGCGCATCAAGGCGTTCCTCGAAGGCGGCAAGCGCATCGGCTACGGCGCGCGCGCGATCACGGCGGGCGGCTTGCTGAGCCTGCCGAAGCTGGTGTTCCCGGGCGGCGCGCTGATCGGCTGCGAGGCCGGCACACTCAACGCCGCGCGCATCAAGGGCAGCCACGCGGCGATCAAGACCGGCATGCTCGCCGCGGAGGCGGCGTTCGAGGCCGTGATCGCCGGGCGCCAGCACGACGAACTCAGCGCGTACCCGACCGCGTTCGAGACCAGCTGGCTGAAGGCCGAGCTCGACCAGTCGCGCAACTTCAAGCAGTGGTTCAAGAAGGGTGTGTACGTCGGCTCGTTCATGACCGGCATCGAGCAGTGGCTGCTGCCGATGATGGGCGTGAAGTCGCCGCCGTGGACGATCCACCGCACCGAACCCGATCACCTGCGCCTGAAGCCCGCCGCCGAGTGCCCGCAGATCACGTATCCGAAGCCCGACGGCAAGATCACCTTCGATCGCCTCTCGAGCGTGTTCATCAGCAACACGAATCACAACGAGCACCAGCCCGCGCACCTGACCTTGAAGGACGCGAGCGTGCCGGTCACGATCAACCTCGCGAAATACGCCGGCCCCGAGAGCCGCTACTGCCCGGCCGGCGTCTACGAGTTCGTGAAGAACGCCGACAACACCGATCGGCTGCAGATCAACGCGCAGAACTGCGTGCACTGCAAGACCTGCGACATCAAGGACCCGACCCAGAACATCGTCTGGGTCGCGCCCGAAGGCGGCGGCGGGCCGAACTACGCGGGCATGTAGGCATGCCCCGCCTGGTCGGGATGAGAGGCGCACGATGAGCCGCCGCGCCGGGCCGCCCCAAGCAAGGCTCGTCCAAGGGCCACGAAGGGGCCCCTGCGTGGCCCGGGGGGACCGGCCGATGTATTCATCGGACGAGGGGTTCCATTGAGCGACGGCACGCGCGGATTCAGCGAGGCGTTCGCGCTGCGCGATGGTGCCGCGGCGATCGTGCGCGCGATCCGGCCCGACGATCGCGAGCGCCTGCAGACGGCATTCCACGCGCTCGACCCCGAGTCGGTCTATATGCGCTACTTCTCGTACAAGCACGAGCTGAGCGAGGCCGATCTCGACCGGCTGTGCAACCCTGATTTTCGTGAGCGCGTCGTGCTCGTCGTGACCGTCGCAAGCGCGGCCGGCGAGATCATCGTCGGCGCTGGCGGCTACGTCGCGCATGACACGCCCGACGGCCAGCGCGCCGCGGAGGTCGCCTTCGCGGTTGAAGAGGATGTTCAGGGACAGGGCATCAGCGGCAAGCTGCTCTCGGTGCTGACCGAGATCGCGCGCGCCGCCGGCATCGATCGCTTCGATGCCGAGGTGCTTGCTCGCAACGGCGCGATGCTGCGCGTGTTCGAACGCAGCGGGTTGCCGATGGAGACGACGCCGGAAGAAGACGGCGTCGTGCGGGTCCGTCTGCGCCTTTCGGAGGCGGCGTAATCGATTTTCTGCAATCCCGGACTCCAGTCGGCGCGCGCCTTGCCGATAGTCCACAGGCCCCTCGACGGGCTTGAAGGAGACATCCATGCCCTCGATCCGTGCACGTGCCCGTTCGGCGACACTCGCCACCGCCCTCCTCGTCATGTTCGCTTTGCCCGCGGCCGCGCAACCTGCGCCCGACGCGAGCGAGGTCGTGCTCGGCATCAGCGAAGGCACCTCGGGCGGCACCGACCACGCGCGCGTGATCGCGAAGTACGGCGATCTGGCCCAAGCGATCGGCGCGGCGACGAAGCAGAAGGTCAGCGTCGTCTTCATCCGCGAGTTCGCGCAGCTCGAAGAAGGCATGCGCACCGGCCGGCTGAACTACGTGATGGCGCGGCCGAGCGACTTCCCGGCGCGCGGCGTGCAGAACTACGGCTACCGCTTCGTCGCCAGCGGCAAGCCCGAAGGTCAGTGCATGCTGTTCGTCAGGAAGGGCTCGCCGATCACCACGCTGGAGCAGGCAAAAGGCAAGCGCTGGGTGCTGCCCGAGCAGGTTTCGTACATGGCGCGCTTCTGCACCGCCGAGCTGCGCGACCGCGGCATCGTGATCGGCAGCGAGAAGGCGCAGTACGTGCGGGAGCAGGCCGCAGTCAAGTTCTACCTCGACAACAACTTCGGCGATGTCGGCGCGGTCGCGTCGTACTCGGGCGCGCGCAAGGAATTCGAGAAGGACGGTGCGGTGCTGATCCACAAGAGCGTGCCCCAGCCCTACTTTCCGCTGATCGCGAACGGCAAGGTCTCGCCGGCGCAGGTGGCGGCGATCCAGAAGGCGCTGCTGCAGTTGAAGGACAGCGAGGCCGGCCAAGCCACGCTGCAGCGCATCGGCATCAAGGAGTTCGACGTGTCGACCGAGTCGCGGCTGCGCGAGTTGCTCGCCTGGCTCGCAAAGTAGGGCTCAGCGCCAGTCCGGCGGCCGCTTCTCGATGAAGGCCTGCACGCCTTCGAGCGCGCTGTCGTCCATCATGTTGCAGGCCATCGTCTGCGCGGCGTCTGCGTAGGCGGCTTCGATGCCGGTTTCGAGCTGGCGGTAGAACAGCTGCTTCCCCAGCGTGATCGCGGCGCGCGGTTTCGCGACGATGCTGGCAGCGAGCGACTCGACTTCGGCATCGAGCCGATCCGGCGTGGCGACGCGGTTCACGAGGCCCTTCTCCAGCGCCTGCGCCGCGCTGATGAATTCGCCGGTCACGAGCATTTCGAACGCCGCCTTGCGCTGCAGGTTGCGCGACAGCGCCACGCTCGGCGTCGAGCAGAACAGGCCGAGGTTCACGCCGCTGACCGCGAAGCGCGCGTCGCTCGCGGCCACCGCCAGATCGCACATCGCGACGAGCTGGCAGCCGGCGGCCGTGGCGATGCCCTGGACCCGCGCGATCACCGGCACCGGCAGGCGCTGCACGCTCATCATCACCGCGCCGCATTGCGCGAACAGGCGCTGGTAGTAATCGAGCGACGGCGCGGCGCGCATCTCTTTCAGGTCGTGGCCGGCACAGAAGGCCTTGCCGGCCGCGGCGAGCACGACGACGCGGGCCTGCGTGTCTTCGCCGACGCCGTCGAGTTCCTGTTGCAACGCGGTCAGCAGCGTTTCGGAGAGCGCGTTGAAGGCTTGCGGGCGGTTCAGTGTCAGCGTCACCACGCCGCGCGGGTCGCGCGTGCGCAGCACGAGGGGTTCGGTGCTCATGACTTCTCCTTCGCTCGCTCGCGCAAGCTGAACTTCTGAATCTTGCCGGTCGAGGTTTTCGGGATCTCCTCGAAGCGCACCTCACGCGGCACCTTGTAGCCGGCCAGCAGTGCCTTGCAATGCGCGACCAGATCGGCGGCCGTGACCTGCGCGCCGGGCTGAAGCTCGACGAATGCGACCGGCGTCTCGCCCCACTTGTCGTCGGGCCGGGCGACCACCGCACAGGCGAGCACGGCCGGGTGGCGGTACAGCGCGTCTTCGACTTCGAGCGACGAGATGTTCTCGCCGCCGGAGATGATGATGTCCTTGCTGCGGTCCCTGATCTTGACGTAGCGGTCGGGCTCCATGACTGCGAGATCGCCGGTGTGGAACCAGCCGCCCTCGAAGGCCTTCTCGGTCGCCGCCGGATTCTTCAGGTAGCCCTTCATCACGATGTTGCCGCGGAACATGATCTCGCCCATCGTCTCGCCGTCAGCAGGCGTCTCGACCATGTCGGCCGCGCCCATCACGGTCATGCCTTCCTGCAGGCCATAACGGACGCCTTGCCTGCCGTTCAGTCGGGTCTGCTCCGACAGCGTCTCGCCGGCCCAGCTGGCACGCTTGACGGCCACCGATGCGGGGCCGTAGACCTCGGTCAGCCCGTAGACATGCGTGATGTCGAAGCCGAGTTTGGCCATGCCTTCGATCATCGAGGCCGGCGGCGCGGCGCCGGCGACCATGCCGCGGACCTTCTGGCCGATGCCGGCGCGCAGCTCGGCGGGTGCGGAGATCAGCAGGTTGTGCACGATCGGCGCCGCGCAGTAGTGGTCGACGCCGTGCTCGCGCATCGCTGCGAGGATGTGCGCCGCATCGACCTTGCGCAGGCACACGTGCGTGCCGCCGAGCAGCGCGACCGTCCACGGGAAGCACCAGCCGTTGCAATGGAACATCGGCAATGTCCACAGGTAGGTCGGGAAGTGCGGCATCGTCCACGTCGCCGCGTTGCTGACCGCGTTCAGGTAGGCGCCGCGGTGATGCGTGACCACGCCTTTCGGGTCGCCGGTGGTGCCCGAGGTGTACGAGATGGCGATCGCGTCCCATTCGTCGCGCGGGCCGTCGAGCTTCGCGAGCGGTGCGTGCGCGGCGAGCAGCGCTTCGTATTCGTGCTCGCCGAGCAGGTCGCCGGCACCGGTGTACTCGCTGTCGGCGACGTCGATCACGACCGGCGTGCGGCCGTGCTCGTCGCGCAGCAGGCGCAGCGCGGCGCTCATCGTCGGCGCGAACTCGCGGTCGGTGATCAGCACCTTGGCCTCGCAGTGCGCCATCTGCCACGCGAGCAGCGGCGCATCGAGGCGCGTGTTCAAGGTGTTCAGCACCGCGTTCAAGGCCGGCACTGCGTAGTGCACCTCGACCATCTCGGGCGTGTTGGGCAACATCACGCTGACGGTGTCGCCACGGCCGACGCCGAACGATTGCAACGCCGCGGCGAGGCGCGCCGAGCGGTCGCGCAAGCTGCGCCAGTCGTAGCGGCGCGCGCCGTGGATCACCGCCGGCAGATCGCCGAAGACCTCGGCGCTGCGCTCGACGAAGCTGATCGGCGACAGCGCGACGAAGTTCGCGGCGTTCTTCGGCAGGCCTTGCTCATAGATGTTGTTGTCGTTCATCGGGTGTCTCCGCTCGCGGCCAGCGCCTGGTCACTGTGCACTCGCAACCGCGAGTGCTTGGTCGACATCCCACAGGATGTCGTCGATGTGCTCGATGCCGACCGACATCCGCACCATGTCGGGCAACACGCCTGCCGCGAGTTGCTGCGCGTCGTCGAGCTGGCGGTGCGTGGTCGAGGCCGGATGAATGATCAAGGTGCGCGTGTCGCCGATGTTCGCGAGGTGGCTCATGAATTGCGCAGCCTCGATGAACTTGACACCGGCCGCCTTGCCGCCCTCGGCGCCAGCCGATCGCGATTTCACGCCAAAGGCGAGCAATCCCGACGCGCCGGGCGCGCCGTCGATCGCGCGCATCTGCTTCTTCACGAGCGCGTGCTGCGGGTGATCTTCGAGCCCCGGATAGTTGACCCAGCTCACGCGCGGATGCGCCTGCAGGAAGGCCGCGACCCGGCGCGCGTTCGCGCAGTGCCGCTCCATGCGCACATGCAGCGTCTCGACGCCTTGCAGGATCTGCCACGCGCTCATCGGCGACAGCGCCGCACCGTAGACACGCAGCGTTTCCATGCGCGCGCGCATCGTGAAGCCGAAATCGCCGAAGGTCTCGAAGAACTTCACGCCGTGGTAGCCGGGCGATGGCTCGGTCATGCCGGGGAACTTGCCGTTGTCCCACGGGAATTTGCCGCTCTCGACCATCACGCCGCCCAGCGTCGTGCCGTGGCCGGCGAGGTACTTGGTGGCCGAGTGCACGACGATGTCGGCGCCGAACCGGATCGGGTTGCACAGGAACGGCGACGGCACCGTGTTGTCGACGATCAGCGGCACGCCGTGCGCATGTGCGACTTCGGCGACGGCGGCGATGTCGAGCACGCTCAGGCTCGGGTTGCCCAGGCTCTCGGCGAACACTGCGCGCGTGTTCGGGCGCATCGCCGCTGCGAAGGCATCGGGCGAGTTCGCGTCGACAAAGGTCGTCTCGATTCCCAGGCGCTGAAGGTTGACCGCGAGCATGCTGACCGAGCCGCCGTACAGCGCACCGGCCGCCACCACGTGGTCGCCCTGCTGCAGCAAGGTCATCAGCGCCATCGCCTCCGAGGCCATGCCGCTCGCCGACGCGAGCGCCGCGCGCCCGCCTTCGAGTGCGGCGACCCGTTCCTCGAGCGCCGCGACGGTCGGATTCGACAGGCGCGAGTAGACGTTGCCGAAGGTCTGCAGGTTGAACAGGCTGGCCGCATGGTCGGCGCTGTCGAACACGAAGCTGGTGGTCTGATAGATCGGCAACGCGCGCGCGCCGGTCGCGGCATCGGGGATCTGGCCAGCGTGGATCGCCAGCGTTTCAGGTTGGAAAGTGTGGTCGGCCATGACGGGTTCGATGGAGTTCAGACAGGGCGTTTCGCCGAGATCACGCGGGTGTTGACGCCGGCCCAGTTCAACCCGCCGAACAGCCGCGCGTGTTCGATCTTGACGCAGCGGTCCATCACCGCATCGAGCCCGGCCGCGCGCGCGAGTTCGGCGCCCTCTTGATTGACGACACCGATCTGCTGCCACAGGCAGCGTGCGCCGATCTTGATCGCCTGACGCGTAATCGGCAACACGTCGTCGGTGCGGCGGAACACGTCGACCATGTCGACCGGGAAATCGATCGCGTCGAGGCTGGGATAGCAGCGCTCGCCCAGCACCTCGGTGTAGCGCGGGTTCACCGGCACGATGCGATAGCCGTGCTGCTGCATGTACTTCGCGGCAAAGAAGCTGGGGCGGTGCCATTCGGCCGACAGGCCGACGACGGCGATCGTCTTGCCCTCGCGCAGGATGCGGCGGAGTGTGGAGATGTCGTCGGTCATGGTCGGTGACCTTACCCGAAACGCGCCGCGGCGACCAAGAGCCCGCGCGCAACGACCGGGCTCAGTGCGCGGAGACGATCGATTCCACGGTTTGCGGTTCGGGCGCAGCGGCGAGGTCCGGTTCGGCGGCCAAAGCCACATGCGCCGACCAGTCGCGATGCGCCGCGCCCGCACGCACGCGCTCGCGCAATACACGCAGCGCCTGCGCGTCGGCGAGCAGGCGCAGCCGATCGGCCTTGCTCAGCGCCTGCGGCCCGTCGACCGCTGCGCGCTCGATCAACCGCGCCTGCGCCACCGCCTTCGTGCCGCGCGCCGGCGGCCGCGCGGGGATTGCGCGCAGCACCTGCGCATGCACCGTCGCGTCGTTCACGGCGTCGACGAAGCCCGGCATCGCCTCGAACGCCGCCGCATACCGATCGGCTTCGGCCAGCACGGCCGGCTGCGCCAGTTCCTCGGGAATCACGAAAATGTGGCGCGCCGCCAGCCAGCGGCCTGGCCCGGCACGGCTCGTCCACGCCGACAGCGGGATCGCCAGCAGCAAGCCCGCGAGCACTGGCGACAGCCACCACTGGAACGCGGTGCTGGTGGCGATGATCACGACTATCCATGTCAGCGCAAGCACGGTGCCGAGTGCGTGGCGACGCAAGGCCTCACCCCAGCCGGTGGCGGCATCGTCGCGCGGCGGCGACTTCCATGCGAGGTTCACGCCGGCCAGCGCGGCCAGCACGAACTGGGTGTGGAACAACATGCGCACCGGCGCGAGCAGCACCGAGTGCAGGAATTCGAGCAGCGCGCTGAGCAGCAATTTGCCGACGCCGCCGTAGCGCTTCGCGTCGCCCTTCGCGATGATCGCGATCAGCGAAATCACCTTCGGCGCGAGCAGCAGCACGGCGGTCAGGCCGAACAGCGTCAGCATCAGCTTGAAGTTCGCGGTCGGCCACGCCGGGAACAGCTGGTACGGCTCGGTGAAGTAGGTCGGCACGAAGTGCGAATGGGTTGCGAACAGCACCGTCGACAACATCAGGAACGCGAGCCAGAACGGCGACGACAGGTAGGCGAGCACGCCGGTCACGAACACCGTGCGATGCACCGGATGCAGCCCCGGCTCGAACAGCAGCCGCGAGTTCTGCAGATTGCCCTGGGCCCAGCGCCGGTCGCGGCCGAGTTCGGCGAGCAGGTTCGGCGGCACCTGCTCGTAGCTGCCGTCGAGATCGTGCGCGATCCAGACCTTCCAGCCGGCACGGCGCATCAGTGCGGCCTCGACGAAGTCGTGCGACATCACACCGCCCGACAGCGAGGTCTTGCCCGGCAGCGGCGGCAGCGCGCAGTGTTCGATGAACGGCGCCATGCGCAGGATCGCGTTGTGCCCCCAGTAGTGCGATTCGCCGAGTTGCCAGTAATGCAGCCCGGTCGTGAACAGCGGGCCGTAAACGCGCGAGCAGAACTGCAGGATGCGCGCATGCGTGGTCACGTGACCCGCGGCGCGCGGCGCGGTCTGGATGATGCCGGTGTCGGGGCGCGCCTCCATCATGCGCACGAGGGCGGTGAGGCAGTCGCCGCTCATCACGCTGTCAGCGTCGAGCACGATCATGTAGCGATAGTCGGCGCCGAAGCGGCGGCAGAAGTCGGCCACGTTGCCGGCCTTGCGGTGCGTGCGGTGCTGGCGCCAGCGGTAGAACACGCGCGCGTCGGTGCCGGCCTGCTGCAGCGCGTCGGTCAGCTGCGCCCACGCGGTCTGTTCGGCGGCGCGGGCATCGGGCTGGTTGGTGTCGCTGAGCACGAAGAAGTCGAAACGCGCGGCCGAGTCGGTGGCGGCCAGCGATTCGCAGGTCGCGCGCAGGCCGGCGAAGACGGTGGCCACATCTTCGTTGCAGATCGGCATGATGATCGCGGTGCGGGCCTCGGGCGCGATCGGCGCCGAACCGCCCTCGCCGCGCAGCACGTTGGTGATCGCGCGCCGGTCGTGGCCGCGCAGCATCACCCAGGCGCCGAGCACGGCGGTCCAGAAACCGGCGGAGACCCACGCGAACAGGATCGCGAACAGCACCAGCAGCCCGCGCTCGGCCCAATCGCGGCCGTGCGTAGGCATGATGTCGATCATGTAGTCGGTGCCGATGATCGCGCCCAGCGCGACCAGCACGATCAGCAGCACGCGGCGCAGCATGAAGTGGCGGTCGGCGTGGCCGTTGTCCCAGCTGCGCGGCGCGCGCCCCTTCAGCAGGCGGGTCACCGGCCGCCACAGCGGATGGCCGGCCCAGGCCTGCGACGCCATCGAGCGGCGGTGAATCGCCGGCATTGGGGCCGTCATGGCTTCTCCGACTCCGGCGGCACGATGTAGCTCCATGTCTCGGTCAGCGTGCGACCGCCTTCGAGGATCTTGGCGCGCATCTCGATCGGCTTCGCGGCGTCTTCGCGCTTCACGCGCACCGTCATCCGCCACACGCCGGTGACCGGGTTCAGGAACAGGTTCTTCGCGCGCAACACGGCGTTGCCACCGAGCTCGACGACCGGCTCGGGCTTGGCCTCGGGCTTCAGATCGCGCAGCGGCGGGCCGTCGAAGTCGACGATGAAATTCAGATCGCCGTCCGGCTGCTTCACGTAGCCGCGGCCGCGCCGCGTCTGCACCACCCAAGCCTTGCCGGCGGGCAGCTGGCCGTTCAGCTGCCAGCGCATCGTGTAGGCGAAGTCGAACGGCTTCTTCGGATCGGGCGACTTGTCGGGGACCCAGTACGCAACGATGTTGTCGTTGGTCTCGTCGGGCGTCGGAATCTGCACCAGCTCGACCCGGCCCGCGCCCCACTTGGCCGCAGGTTCGATCCACGCGCTCGGCCGGCGCTCGTACAACGCCTCCGGATCTTCGTAGCTTGCCGGCGCGCGATCGCGCTGCATCAGGCCGAAGCCCTTCGGGTTGGTCGCGGCGAACGAGGTGACGAGCAGGCGCTTCGGGTTCACCAGCGGGCGCCAGATCCAGTCGCCGTTGTCGTAGGCGACCGAGAGGCCGTCGGAGTCGTGCACCTCGGGGCGATAGTCGTCGCGGCCGCCGGGCTGGTTGTCGCCGAAGAAGTACATGCTGTTCAGCGGCGCGATGCCCAGCTTGGTCACCGGCTCGCGGAAGAACAGCTTCGCGCTGACCTGCACGACCGTCTCCGCACCGGGCGTCAGGATGAACTTGTAGGCGCCGGTCAGGTGCTTCGCGTCGAGCAGCGCGTAGATCGTCAGCGCGACATCGGCGCGGCCGGGTCGGTCGACCCAGAATTCGGTGAAGCGCGCGAAGTCTTCGCCCGATGGCACCGCGGTGTCGATCGCCAGCCCGCGCGCCGACAGGCCGTAGGTCTGGCCCTTGCCGACCGCGCGGAAGTAGCTCGCGCCGAGGAACACCAGCACCTCGTCCTTGTAGCTGTTCTTGTTCACCGGGTAGTGAACGCGGAAGCCGGCCAGGCCGACGCCGCGCAGCTTCTTCGGGTCGACCTTGTTGCGACCGTAGTCGAACAGGTCGGCATCGAAGTCGACGCGCTTCGTGCCACGCGTGTCGGCGATGTTGATGCGCACCGGGTCCGGGAAGTTCTTGCCCGGGTGAAAGTACATCAGCTCGAACGGCAGCTTGTCGGCGCGCCAGGTGGCCTTGTCGGGGCGAAAGCGGATGTCGCGCAACGCGTCGTAGTCGAGCGCGGCGAGTTCGGACGGCAGCTTGGTGGCCGGCGGGCGAAAGTTCTCGGATGCGAGTGCGCGCGCCTTGGCCTCGACGTCCCTGATGTTGACCGCGTGGGCGCCGATCGGCGACGCGAAAGCTGCGCACAGCGCGAGACGTGCGACAAAGACTGGCAAGAGAGCGGGAGCGAAATTCAGAGTGCGGCCTTTGATGATTCGCGCGGGATTTCGCCGGATTGGCCCGGCCTGAATCCCTTGCAAGCGCAAGGCCAGAACTCTAAGGGTATTTACCGGCCGAAACGAGCCGGATTGACTTGCTTACACGAGGCCACGGCGCCATCCGACGCCGCGGCCGAGTGTCGATCAACCGTCAATCAACCGTGCTTCGCGTCGAAGAACTGTTCGTCTTCGGTCGAGCCTTTCAGCGCGCCGGTCGACGACAGCGCTTCGATCGTCGTCGTCACCGCGTCGAAGTAGCCGGTGCCGACCTCGCGCTGGTGCTTCACGGCGGTGAAGCCGCGCTCGGCCGCCGCGAACTCGGCCTCTTGCAACTCGACGAACGCGCTCATGTTGTTGCGTGCGTAGCCGTGCGCCAGGTTGAACATCGAGTAGTTCAGGCTGTGGAAGCCGGCCAGC
>JAZJZJ010000039.1:0-427 GCA_040389925.1 Pseudomonadota bacterium | reverse complement strand
GATCGTCGCGTCGTCGAGGTTCTTCTTCCAGTTGAACGACGGCGAGCAGTTGTAGGCCAGCAGCTTGCCCGGGAACTTGGCATGGATCGCGTCGGCGAACCGCTTGGCATAGGCCAGATCGGGCTTGCCGGTTTCGCACCAAACCATGTCAGCCACTTCGGCATAGGCCAAGCCACGCGAAATGGCCTGCTCCAGGCCCGGCTTGCTGCGGTAGAAACCTTCGACCGTGCGCTCGCCGGTCATGAAAGGCTTGTCGTTGTCATCGACGTCGCTGGTCACCAGATCGGCGGCTTCGGCATCGGTGCGGGCAATCACGAGCGTCGGCGTGCCCATGACGTCGGCAGCGAGGCGCGCGGCCTGCAGCTTGGCGACGGCTTCACGCGTCGGCACCAGCACCTTGCCACCCATGTGGCCGCACTTCTTCACC
>JAZJZJ010000038.1:23583-44336 GCA_040389925.1 Pseudomonadota bacterium | reverse complement strand
AGATGAACAACCCGCTGCCGCGCTGGTGGATGTGGCTGTTCATCCTGACGGTGGTATTCGCGTTTGCATATGTCGCCGTCTTCCCGGGTCTCGGCAGCCTGCCGGGCCAGCTTGGCTGGACCAGCCTGAACCAGCTCGAAGCCGAGCAGAAGGCCGCCGGCAGCGAGATGGCCAAGGTCTACGCCGGCTTCAGCGGCCTGACGCCCGCGCAGCTGAGCCGCAACCCGAATGCGATGGCGACCGGCGAGCGCCTGTTCATCAACAACTGCGCCACCTGTCATGGCTCGGATGCGCGCGGCAGCAAGGGCTTCCCGAACCTGACCGACACCGACTGGTTGCACGGCAGCACGCCCGAGAAGATCGAAGAGACGATCACGCAAGGCCGCGTCGGCATGATGCCGCCGATGGCCGCGGCGGTCGGCACGGCAGACGACGTGCGCAACGTCGCGAATTACGTGCTGAGCCTGTCGGGCAGTGCGTACAACCCGATCTACGCGGCGGCCGGGCGCCCGAAGTTCGCGGTCTGCGCGGCCTGCCACGGCGCCGACGGCAAGGGCAACCAGGCCCTCGGCGCACCGAACCTGACCGACAAGGTCTGGCTGCACGGCTGGGGCGACGAGGCGATCATCGCGATGGTCAACCACGGCAAGACCAACGTGATGCCGGCCCAAGCCGGGCGCCTGACGCCGGCGCAGATCAACGTGCTGGCGACCTATGTGTGGAGCCTGTCTCAGAGCCCGGTGGTGGCGACGCCGTGATCCCCGAAGCCAAGGCCGCGCGGCGCGTCATCCCGATCGTCGCCAGCGCGCCGTCGCCGGCGGAGATGGTCTCGCTCTACCAGAGCGAAGCGAAGATCCAGTCGCGTTCGGTCAGCGGCTGGTTCGCGGGCTGGCGCTGGGCGCTGGTGTGGTTCACGCAGCTGTTGTTCTACGGCCTGCCGTGGCTGCAGTGGGGCGAGCGCCAAGCGGTGCTGTTCGACCTCGCGGCGCGGCGCTTCTACATCTTCGGGCTGGTGCTGTACCCGCAGGATTTCGTCTACCTGGCCGGGCTGTTGATCCTTTCTGCATTCGCGCTGTTCCTGTTCACGGCCGTGGCCGGGCGCTTGTGGTGCGGCTTCGCCTGCCCGCAAACGGTCTACACCGAGATCTTCATGTGGGTCGAGCGCCGCTTCGAGGGCGATCGCCAGGCGCGCATCAAACTCGACGCCGCGCCATGGGGCGCGAACAAGCTCTGGCGCCGCGGCGGCAAGCAGGTCGTGTGGCTCGCGATCGGGCTGTGGACCGGTTTCACGTTCGTCGCGTACTTCACGCCCGCGCACACGCTGCTGGCCGGCGTGATCACCCTGACGCTGGGGCCCTGGGAATGGTTCTGGAGCCTGTTCTACGGCTTCGCGATGTTCGACCGCGACACGCTGATCATCAGCTACGACGCGGCGCGCGGCGAGCCGCGCGGCTCGCGCGCGCGCGGCGTCGCGCCGGCGTCGGTCGGCAAGGGCGACTGCATCAACTGCACCTTGTGCGTGCAGGTCTGCCCGACCGGCATCGACATCCGCGACGGCCTGCAATACGAGTGCATCGGCTGCACCGCGTGCATCGACGTCTGCAACGGCGTGATGGACAAGATGGGCTATGCGCGCGGCCTGATCCGCTACGCGACGCAGAACGGCATGCAGGGCGGCTGGAGCGCGGCGCGGATGTGGGCGCGCGTGCTGCGCCCGCGCGTGCTCGTCTACACCGGCGTGCTGCTGCTGATCGCCGGCGCCTTCGCGACCAGCTTGGCGTTGCGCTCGCCGTTCCGCGCCGACGTGGTGCGCGACCGTGGCGCACTCGCGCGCATGGTCGAGGATGGCCGGATCGAGAATGTCTACCGCATCCAGCTGATGAACGCGACCGAGACCACGCAGCACTTCCGCATCGAGGTCGAAGGCTGGCCGGACGCGACGATCGCGTCGCGCGGCGCGATCGAGGTCGGCCCGACGCAGGCGCGTTGGGTGCCGGTGGCGGTGCAGATCGCGCCGCAGACCGCAAAGGCCCTCGGTGCCGGCGCGCACCCGATGCGTTTTCGCATTGCGCTGGTCGAGGGTGGGCGCACAGGTGCGGAGTTGAGCGAGCGGTCCACCTTCGTGGTGCCGCGGTGAACGCAACGGGAGCGAGACGATGAGCGCAGTGCCGATGTCGAATCCGAGCGTGCCCTGGTGGCGCGTCGGCGTGATGTGGTTGTTCGTCGGCGGGCTGGGCATCGTCGTCGTTGCCAGTGTTGCGCTGATGTTCACGGCGCTGCGCCATGCCGACGCCGTGCTGCCGCAGCTGGCGGTGCGCGCGAGCGTTCCCAACACGCCGAGCTCGCCGGCGCAGCAGGCCCGCAATCACGCGGCCACACCGCGATGATGCGGCGCACGCTGCAGATCCTCTGGCCGGCTTTCGTCGCGGCCGGCGTGCTCGAGATGCTGGTGTTCGCGGTGATCGACCCGGCCGATTTGCGCTGGTTCGGCGGCGCACCGCTCGGTTGGTCGGCGCAGGCGGTTTACACCGTGACCTTCCTGATGTTCTGGGTCGCGATCGCGACCGCCGGTGCCGTCAGCGCCTTGCTGTCGGTCGAGTCCGACACGCTGAACTGGCGCAGCTGATCAGGCCGCAGCGCCCAGCCCGATCGGTGCCGGCACTGCATTGACGATCCGGGTGAACAGCGCGCGGTAGTCGGCCGTCGGCTCATGTCCGGTCAGCGGATCGCGGTTGCTGGCGAAGGCTTCATCCAGTTCCTGCCAGTCCTGCGTGGTCAGTGTCTGTTCGGCGAGCGGCAGGATCTCCTGCTCCTCCAGCGCCATGTGCGCGAGGTAGAAGCTCACGTAGTGCTGCGCGTCGCGCTCGAACACGGCGCGCCGCGTTTCGCCCAGCATCTCGAACGCGACCAGCGAATGCTCCAGATCGCGGATGCGGTGCGCACCGCAGGCGTGCTCGGCGTCGAGCCGGTCGAGCAGCGCGCGCGACAACGGCGTGCGCCCGCGCAGCTTCGGGAACAGCAACTCCGACTCGATCCGGTGGTGGCGCTGCTCCGGGAACTCGTCGACATAGAACAGCATCGCTCGCAAGGCCGCGAAGTCGGGCAGGCTGCCGCGCCGGCGGTGCTGATCGAGCAGCAGCAGGATCGAGCGCAGCATCGCGGCCAGCGCCGCGTGTTCCTCGCGAATGATGCGAACGGCGGGATGTGTCATGCGGGTCTCCAGGAGGGTTGGGTTCGACGTCGGGGATGACATCAATGCGACATCAGCACCGGCACCGCCATCGAGCGCAGCAGCCCGTGCGTGGCGCCACCGAGCAGGCGCTCGGCCCAGCGCGCGTGGCCCCAAGCGCCCATCACGATCAGGTCGCAACGCGATTCGGCCGCACGCGCCAGCAGCGCATCGGCGATCGATCCGGTCGCACGCTCAAGCTGCACCTGGGCGTCGATGCCGTGCCGCGCGAGCCAGCCGCGGGCCGCGTCGAGCTGCGCCTGCAGCAGCTGCCGTTCGGCGCCATCGCCTTCGGGCCAAGTCGCCAAGTGCACCTCGGTGGCGCGGCGCAGCAGCGGCAATGCATCGGCCACTGCGCGGGCCGCCTCGCGGCTCTCGTCCCACGCGATCAGCGCGCGCGTGCCGAGCTGCTCGAAATGGCCGGCGTTCGGCAGAATCAACGTCGGGCGTGCGCTGTGCAGCACCACGGTCTCGACCAGTTCGCTCGCCGCGCGGTAGCCGGGCGCGTCGGGGTCGGCTTGGGTCAGCAGCGTCAGGTCGCTGCAGTGCGCGTGACGAAGCAGCGAGCGGGCGCTGTCGGCCTCGTCGACGATGGCGTCGTACGAGGCCAACCCGGCGGTGCGGCAATCGTTGCGAAACCGGTCGGCGACGCGCCCGGCCTGGTCGCGCAGTGCGTCCCGTGCCCTGGCTGCGAACTCGGAGAACGCGGCGGCCGAGCCGGGCACCGCGGCCAAGTCGAGCAGCCCGGTCGGCGCCAAGCCGACGAGGTGGCAATCGAGCCGCTGCGCGAGCCGGATCGCCGCCTGGGTGCGGGCGATGCAGTGGGGTTCGTCGCCGAGCAGGACGAGCAGGCTCTTGAAGGTCACGGTGCTCTCCTGAAGTTGCGGTCCATTGTTCGCCCGCCGAGCCGGCTCGGGCTTGATGCGGATCAAGACCCGAAGTACCGCGCGGGTCGACGATTCGCTCACACGCAACCACCTGCGCACCGCGTGGCGCAACGGCCATGCCGCCGAGGTGATCGCCGAGTTCGCGCAGGCCGGGAACGCCGACCTGATCGTGATGGGCACGCACGGGTCGTCGGCGCTTGTCAACGTCGTGCCCGGCTCGGACGCGACCGGCGTGATCGCGCGCTGCAAGCTCCGGTGCTGCTGGCTGGTGCGTTAACGGGCCCTAGCAGGGCGCGCCGTTGACGAGTTGGCGCAGCGCAGCTTCGTCGAGCACGCGCAGCTGGCGCTGCTTGACCTCGAGCACGCCATCGTCCTGAAATTTCGAGAACGCGCGGCTCACCGTCTCGAGCTTCAGGCCGAGGTAGCTGCCGATCTCCTCGCGGGTCATGCGCAGCACCAGCGCGGTCGGCGAGAAGCCTCGCGCCTGCAGGCGCTGCGTCAGGTTCAGCAGGAAGGCGGCGAGTCGTTCTTCGGCGCGCATGCTGCCCAGCAGCAGCATCACGCCGTGCTCGCGCACGATCTCGCGGCTCATCACCTTGTGGAGCTGGCGCTGCAGGTCACCGAACTCGCGTGACAGTGATTCGAGCTGCGCGAACGGGATCACGCAAACCTGCGAGTCTTCGAGCGCGACCGCGTCGCAGGTGTGGCGTTCGCTGCCGATGCCGTCGAAGCCGATCAGCTCACCGGCCATCTGAAAGCCGGTGACCTGGTCGCGACCGTCCTCGGCCGACACGCGGGTCTTGAAGTAGCCGGTGCGCACTGCGAACAAGGATTTGAACGCCTCGCCGGCGCTGTACAGCGCCTCGCCGCGCTTCAGCGAGCGGCGCGTCTCGACCAGCGTGTCGAGCCGTTCCATGTCGCTCGGTGCCAGTCCGACCGGCAGACACAGCTCGCGCAGATTGCAACTCGAACAGGCGACTTTCAGCGCCTCGGCGCGGATCGGGACGATCTGGCTCACGGGGCGGGCCGCCACCGCGTCGGGCGCGATCGCGCGTTCTGCCGAGGTTGTGCTTCGCATGGCGCTAGTGTGCCCGTTTGCGCCAGCGGGTTGTTTGACCTCGATCAAGGTGCACCGCGCCGGCGGGCCGCACAGTTCGAGGGTATGAACCTCGTCGCCCATGCTGCGGGGCCGGTCGTGTCGCCCGAGTTGCTGCGCCAGCTCGACATGCCCGGCCCGCGCTATACCTCGTACCCGACCGCCGACCGTTTCATCGAGGCCTTCGGCCCGGCCGACTACGAACGCGCGCTGCGCTCGCGCGGCCAGGGTGCCGCGCGCAACGCCGGTGTGGCGCCGCTGTCGCTGTACGTGCACATCCCGTTCTGCGAGTCGGTCTGCTACTACTGCGCCTGCAACAAGGTCATCACCCGTCACCATGAGCGCGCCGCGCCGTACCTCGATGCGCTGGAGGCCGAGATCGGCCTGCATGCCGTCGAGCTCGGCCTGCACCAGCCGGTCTCACAGCTGCACCTCGGCGGCGGCACGCCGACCTTCCTGAGCGATGCCGAGTTGAGCCGGCTGATGGCGATGCTGCACCGCGCGTTCGCGATCACGGCCGGTGCCGAGATTTCGATCGAGGTCGACCCGCGCACCGCCGATCCGCAGCGCCTGCAGCACCTCGCCGGCCTCGGCTTCAACCGCCTGAGCTTCGGCGTGCAGGACTTCGATCCCGACGTGCAGACCGCCGTGCGCCGGGTCCAGAGCCTCGAGAGCGTGCGCGCGTTGCTGGAGGCGGCGCGCGCGCTGAACTTCCGCTCGACCAACATCGATCTGATCTACGGCCTGCCGCGCCAGACGCCGGCCTCGTTCGCGCGCACCGTCGCGCAGGTCAGCGCGTTGCGCCCCGACCGCATCGCGCTGTACGCTTACGCGCATCTGCCGCAGCGCTTCAAGCCGCAACGGCGCATCAACGTGGTCGAGCTGCCGGCGGCGTCCGACAAGATCGCGATGCTCGCGCAGGCGATCGAGGGCTTCGGCGCGGCCGGCTACGACTACATCGGCATGGATCACTTCGCGCTGCCCGACGACCCGCTCGCGGTCGCGAAGCGCCAAGGCCGGCTGCACCGCAATTTCCAGGGCTACGGCACGCAGCCCGATGGCGACCTGATCGGCTTGGGCGTCTCGGCGATCGGCCGCGTTGGCGCGACCTACAGCCAGAACGCGAAGACCTTGGCCGAGTACCACGACGCGATCGCGCAGGGCCAGTTCGCGGTCGTGCGCGGCTTGGCGCTGACGCGCGACGACCTGCTGCGCCGCGCGGTCATCATGGGGCTGATGTGCCAGGGCCGGATCGAGTTCGAGTCGATCGCGCTGGCGCACTTGGTCGACTTCCGCAAGACGTTCGCGACCGAACTGGCTGCGCTCGCGCCGCTGCAGGCGCAGGGGCTGGTGCGGGTCGAGCCCGACGCGATCGAGGTCACGCCGCTCGGCTGGTACTTCGTGCGCGGCATCGCGATGGTGTTCGACCGCCATCTGCAGGCCGACCGGGCCCGCAGCCAGTATTCGAACCTGATCTGAGCCGGCACGGTGGACGCCGCACTCGCTGTCTCGGCGCTGCTGATGGGGCTGGCCGGTGGCCCGCACTGTGCGGCGATGTGCGGCGCGGCGTTTGGCGGCATCGCCGGTCGGCACGGCCCGGCCGGCGCGGCGCGTGCGATGTGGGCGTTGCAGCTCGGCCGGCTCGCGGGTTACGCGGCGGCGGGCGCGCTGGTCGCGGCGAGCGTCTCGGGGCTGACAGAACTGGGCGTCGCCGCGCCGGTGCTGCGGCCGCTGTGGGCCATGCTGCACGTGGCCGCGATTGCCCTCGGTGCATGCCTGCTGTGGCAGGGGCGCGCGCCGGCTTGGCTCGCCGGCGCCGGCACGCGCGCTGCGGCGGCGCTGCAGACTCAGCCGCTGCGTTTCGTCGCCCGTGTGCCGGCGCCGGCACGCAGCGCCGCGATCGGCGCCTGCTGGGCCGCGATGCCGTGCGGGCTGCTGCAATCGGCGCTGATCGTCGCGGCGCTCGCGTCCGGCCCGGTGCAGGGCGCGGTCGTGATGGCGGGCTTCGCCGCGAGTTCGGCCCTCGGGCTGATGCTGGCGCCGCTGCTGTGGCGGCGGATGCGGCAGGCGCGCGGCGGGTCGCTGGCGCCGACGCTGCCGGTGCGGCTGGCCGGGGCGTTGCTGATCGGTGCATCGGGCTTTGCGCTGACGCACGGGCTGGGCGACGCGATCGCCGCCGTCTGCGTGGCGGCCGGCGTCTGAGGCAGGGGTCAGCCGGCCGGCGGCAACCAAGCGCCGTCGAGGCCCTTCGGGAGACGCTCAAAGAGCGCCACCGCCGAGACCGGTGGCGCGAGATCGAAGACTTGGTCGAGCACCTGCGCGAGATCGGCGGCCGAGTCGATGCGTCGCACCTGCGCCGGGCCATCGGCCGGCCGCAGCGTCAGCTTGTCGTTCAACAGGCCGGCGCGCAGCTGCGGCGTCAGCCGTTCGATCCGCAGGTTGTGGCGGAAGATCGAGCCGGGGTGAGTCGCGGTGAACCAGTTCAGCGGCTCATAGTCGACCGGGCGATACGTTTCGGGCGTGAAGCGATAGACCGGAGTCCAGCCCGCCGGCAGTTCGGCCTCCAGACTGAACACGTCACCGTCCTGCACGATGCGTTCGGTGCCGCCGGGGGGGCGCTGCACCAGGCCCGGTTTGAGACGCAACGGCGCGCCGAGCAGGTGGCCGCCGAAACCGACGTCGACCAGCCACGTGTCATCCGGCGACGCCGGCAGCGCCACCTTCAGCAGCATGTGACTGCGCGCCCGCACCGGTGCAGCGGGGGCGGCCATCCACACGACCCAGGCCGCCAACGACGTGACCTGCATGCCGAGTTCGAGCAGTGCCAGCCGCAGCAGCGCGTTCTGCTCGTAGCAGTAGCCGCCGCGCCGCTGGCCGACCAGCTTGCCCAGCAGCGCCGCCGGCGCGAGCAGCGGCGCGCGGCCGAGCAGCGCATCCATGTTCTCGAACGGGATCGCGGCGGTGTGGCCGGCGACGATCGCGCTCAGCGCATCGAGCGTCGGCGTGCGTGGGCCGCTGTACCCGATGCGGCGGAAGTAGGCGTCGAGGTCGATCATGCGGACGATTGTCGAGTTGCCGCATCCAGCTCGTTCAGGCTCGGCACGATGTGCTCGGCGCCGATGATCGCCTCGAAGCCGGAGCGCCGGATCAGCGACAGCGGCTGCTCGTTGACGTTCGCCAGCACCAGCCCGATGTCGCGCCGCTGCAGGCCGCGGTGCAACTGCTGCAGCGCGTCGATGCCCGACGTGTCGATCAGCACCAGCCGATTCATCTCAAGCACCAGCGCGCGCGTGCCGGGCAGCAATTGCGAGGGCAGCTTCTCGATGCCGCCGACCGCACCGAAGAACAGCGAGCCGTAGAGCTCGAACACCTGCACGCCGTCGGGCAGCACATCGCCCGGCCTCAAAACGTGCGGCAGCACCTTGAACAAGGTGCTCATCCGGTAGATGAAGAACACACAGGCCATCACGAGGCCGACCTGCACCGCGACCGTCAGGTCGAAGATCACGGTCAGCCCGAACGTGCCGAGCAGGATTGAACGGTACTGCGGACTGAACCGGCGCAGCCGCGCGAACTCGTGCCATTCGCCCATGTTCCAGGCCACGGACAGCAGGATGCCGGCGAGCACCGCGAGCGGCACGGCCGAGGCCAGCGGTGCGGCCAGCAGCACGACCAGCAGGATCACCACCGCGTGCACGATGCCGGCGACCGGGCTGGTCGCGCCGGCGCGCACATTGGTCACGGTGCGCGCGATCGTGCCGGTGGCCGGAATGCCGCCGAAGAACGGCACGACGAAGTTCGCCACGCCCTGCGCCATCAACTCCTGGTTCGGATCGTGGCGCGGGTGGTCGATCAGGTTGTCGGCGACGCGCGCACACAGCAGCGACTCGATCGCGCCGAGCAGCGCGATCGTCAGGGTCGGAATGAACAGCTGCTTGGCTGTCTCCCAGGTGAAGTCGGGCAACTCGAAACTCGGCAAAGTGCCCGGGATGCCGCCGAAGCGCGTGCCGATGGTCTCGACGGGGAAGTCGAGGAGCGCGGCGACGACGCTCAGCGAAACCAGTGCGACGACCGGCCCCGGCATGCGCCCGGCCACGCGCAGCGAACGGCCGTCGAGGTGTTTCTCCAGCGACAGCCGCTTCAGCAGCCCGCCCGGCTTGAACACGTGCGGCCACAGGAACAGCCCGCCGATGCAGGCCGCGCCGAGCCCGAACGCATACGGGTTGAAGCTCGCCAGGTGCGACCACATCGTCTTCAGCAGCGTGAAGAAGTCGCCCGGCAGCTTGCCCGGAATCTGCAGCCCGAACAGGTCGCGCAACTGCGAAACCGCGATCAGCACCGCGATCCCGTTGGTGAAGCCGATCACGATCGGCAGCGGCACATGGCGCACCAGCGCGCCGAGCTTGAACAGGCCGAGCACGAACATCAGCACGCCGGCGAGCGAGGTCGCGATCAGCAGGTTTGCCAAGCCGTAGCGCTCGACGATGCCATAAACAATGACGATGAAGGCGCCCGCCGGCCCGCCGATCTGGACCTGCGAGCCGCCCAGCGCCGAAATGATGAAGCCGGCGATGATCGCGGTGAACAGGCCCTGCTCGGGCTTCACGCCCGAGGCGATCGCGAACGCCATCGCCAGCGGCAGTGCGACCACGCCGACCGTGATGCCGGCGCCGAGATCGGCGACGAAGCGCGTGCCGTTGTAGCCGCGCAGGGCATCGACCAGCCGCGGGCGAAACGGGTGAAGCTGCTGAAACGAGGGCAGGGCCATGACGTGGCCCAGTGTCGCATGATGTGTGGGGCGTCAGGTGACGCGTGGCGCGGCGAACTTCGCGGCGCTCGTCAGCGCGGCAGACGGCCCTTCGACTCGCGCGCCAGCTTGGCGCGGCAGGCGGCGCGCACGGTGTCGTCGACCTGCGATTCGCAGCGCGCGGCCGCATCGTCGATGCTGCCCGAGGCGGGCGTCGGGCGCGTGATCGCGCGCGCGTCGCGCTTGCCGGGCGGCGGCGGCGACTTGCCGAACGGGATGCTGATTTGCGGCGTGACCGGGCGCTCCGGCCGCAGATCGCCGGGCACCGTCGCGCGGTTTCCGGTTTCGATTGGCGAACGCAGGCGTGGCCCCACCGCCGGCGCCGGGGTTGGCACCGATGCGCCGGAAGCGGGGACGTCGGCCGCCGCCGGACCGCCCGGCTGGGCCGGCGCGACGTGGGCGGCAAAGACCAGTGCGCACGCAGCGGCGCGCGCGGCGAGGGTCGGAAGGTGGCGGGTGATCATCGGGTGTCCCTTGTGTCTCTTGTACCACGCAACGCCCGGTTGCGAACGCTTGCATCCTGCGCTTGCCGCTGCGCGTGCGCTGTAGGACGAGCCGCTGTCGCCCTCAGTGGCGGCGCGCGTCGGCCGGCAGCACCACGCCGGCGCCTTCGAGGGCGCGCGCCACGCTGCCGCGCGTGAGCGGCTTGACCAGCGGCTCGCCGAGCCCGGCCAGCGCCGCGCGCACCCGGTCGGTCGGCTCCAGCTGGGCCGTGGCCAGCAGCACCGCCGGCCCGGCGTGCGGCCAGGGCGCGGGCAGGGCACGAATCTGCTGCAGCAGCGCGACCCCGGCATCGTCGAGCGCGATGTCGAGAAAGACAGCGGCGAACGGCCGCCGGGTGAACTGCGCCGCGGCCTGCCCGACGGTCGCGACCGGATGCGTCTCGAAGCCGAAGCGTTCGAGCAACTCGCACAGCAGCGCGTTGGCGTCGGGGTCGGGATCGAGCACGAGCGCGTCGCGCAGCGGCGCGGCGGCGCCGGGCTCGACACGGTCACTGGCGAACCGCGCCTGGCGCGCCCTCGTGCGGGCTGCGGCCTTGGCGGCCAAGTGCTGCGCCGACACGCCCGGCGCCGGCGGAATCACGGCCGCGGCCTCGATCGGTGCGTGGGGCCGCGCCACGATGTCATGGAGCGTCGGCATCCCCTGCCGCGGGCCGGGTCGCGTCGGCGCGCCGCCCTTGGCTTGGCGCGTCGTCAACTCGTCGAGCGTGCGCAGGATGCGGGTCGGGTCGATCGGCCGCTGCAGGTGGCGTGCCGCCCCTTCCGGGGCTTCGTTGCCGACGAACACCGCCTGCGCGACCCGGCCGGACTGCAGCACGCCGCGCACGGCCGGCTTCGAGTCGGCGTCGACGACCGCGAAATCCGCGTCCGACAAGGCATCGACGACGTCGTAGGTCGACTCGTGAAAGCGGCTCGGATGCTGAAAGGAGAAGTGCATCGCCCGGTATTCGAACTCGCTGAACCCGCAGAGTGCAATCCGGTAGCGCATGGGCTGAAGGTCTTTCCTGTCGAGAGTGCAGGCCGGCTGCGCCGGCGACGCGCGCTGACGGCGCTTTGGGAGGATACGCAGTTCGCCCGCAAATTGTCATCCCCAAGTCAAAATCCCGCGCTGGCACGTGACGTGCTCGGTTGAAAGTCGTGCCGCTCCCCACAACAATTGGAGGAAGAACCATGTTCTACGGTTTGACGACCCTCGGCGTGATCCACACCGCCATCAGCCTGGTCGCGCTGGCAGCGGGCCTGATCGCGCTGATCCGCGACAAACAGATCACGCTGGACAACGACCTCGGCAAGACCTATGTGATCACGACCGCGCTGACGGCGTTGACCGGTTTCGGGATCTTCCAGCACGGCGGCTTCGGCAAGCCGCATGCGCTCGGTGTGATCACGCTGGTGGTGCTGGCAGTGGCCTGGGTGGCCGGGCGCACCGCGCTGTTCGGCGGCTGGTCGAAGGTGGTCGAGGTGGTCAGCTACTCGGCGACCTTTCTGTTCCACTGGATCCCGGCGATCACCGAGACCTCGACCCGGCTGCCGCTGGGCGCGCCGCTGCTGCCCAACGCGGAGGCGCCCGAACTCGCGCGCGCGACCGGCGTGCTGGTGCTGCTGTTCGTGATCGGTGCCGCGCTCCAGGTGCGGCGGCTGCGAAAGCAGCGCTGAGCCTCAGCCGCGCGCCGATTCGTCGGCGCGCGGCGTGCGCGCGAGCAACGCATCGAGCGCATCGTAGACCTCCTGGATCGAGCGCAGCCCGAGCGACTTTTCGAGCACCTCGTAGCGCTGCTCGATCAGCGGGATCAGCTTCTGCGCGGTCTTGCGGCTCTTCGGGGTCAGCGAGACGCTGACGCGGCGCTGGTCGTGCGCCATGCGTTCGCGTACGACCAGGCCGGTTTCTTCCATGCGCGCAAGCACGCCGACGATGCTCGGGCTCGAGATCGAACACGCCTCGCACAACTGGCGCGGTTCGAGCGGACCCTGCTCGACGATCTCGCGCAGGATGCGCCACTGCTGCTCGGTCAGCCCGTGCTCGGCCAGCAGCGGGCGAAAGTGCGCCATCAGCGCCTCGCGCGAGCGCAGCAGCAGATGGGGCAGGTTGCGGTGGCGCAGGGCAGCGGGCATGGGCGCGAGGTGAAATTTGCTTACATCGCAGTGTACGTGCGGCGGGCGGCGGTGACCCATCCCGGGAAACTACCGAGCCGATGCCGGTCGACCAGCCTTGCAATACTAATGTGTGAGTGATTAGACTTTGGGCATGTTCTTGCCACCACGCCGCGGCACCGTCTACGGCACCCTGCTGAATCACCACGATGCGCTCGCCGCACTGGGTGCAGCCGTGCACGCGCCGCCGTACAAGGCGCCGCCCAAAGCGCCGGTGCTGTACATCAAGCCGCGCAACACCTGGATCGGCCCGGGTGATGCGATCGTCGTGCCGGCCGGTGTCGACGAACTCGAGATCGGCGCGACGCTCGGGCTCGTGATCGGACGCGCGACCTGCGGCGTGAGCGAGGCGCAGGCGCTGTCGTTCGTCGCCGGCTGCGTGATCGTGAACGATGTGAGCGTGCCGCACGCGTCGTACTACCGACCGTCGCTGCGCTTCAAGGCGCGCGACACGTTCTGCCCGATCGGTGAGTTCGTGGCGCGCGACGCGATCGGTTCGCTCGATGCGCTGGGCATCGCGGTCGCGATCGACGGCGCATTCGTGCATCGCGCCAGCACGGCGGGCCTGATCCGGCCGGCGGCGCGGCTGCTGGCCGAGGTCAGCGCCTTCATGACGCTGGCGCCGGGCGACGTGTTGATGGTCGGCGTCGCCGCCGGTGCGCCGCGAGCGCGGGCCGGCCAGCGCGTGTCGATCACGATCGACGGCCTCGGCCGCCTCGACAACCCGCTCGTTGCCGAAGGAGCGCTCGCATGACGCGCCGCGCTCGTGTTGCGTTCGCTGGCGCGATCCATGACGCCACCGCGCATGCCGACGGCGTGCAACTCGCCGACGGTCGCGTGCTCGCCGAGTCGCAGGTCGTCTGGCTGCCGCCGTTCGAGCCCGGCACGATCATCGCGCTCGGCATCAACTACGCCGACCACGCAAAGGAGCTCGCGAAAGAACTGACGACGAGCGCGAACGACGAGCCGCTCGCGTTCCTGAAGGCGCCGAACACGCTGATCGGCCACCGCGGCATCACGCGCCGGCCGCGCGACGCCGCGTTCATGCATTACGAGTGCGAACTCGCGGTCGTGATCGGCCGCGTCGCGAAGAACGTGAAGCGCGCCGACGCGATGTGGTACGTCGCCGGCTACACGGTCGCGAACGACTACGCGGTGCGCGACTACCTCGAGAACTGGTACCGGCCGAACCTGCGCGTGAAGAACCGTGACGGCTGCACCGCGATCGGCCCGTGGCTGGTCGATGCGGCCGACGTGCCCGACCCGCACACGCTCGATCTGCGCACGCTCGTCAACGGCGAGGTGAAGCAGCGCGGCAACACGCGCGACCTGATCAACGACGTGCCGGCGCTGATCGAGTACCTCAGCAGCTTCATGACGCTGGCGCCCGGCGACCTGATCCTGACCGGCACGCCCGAGGGCGTGGTCAACGTCAACCCGGGCGACGAAGTGGTCTGCGAGATCGACGGCATCGGTCGCTTGGTCAACACGATAGAAAGTCTCTGACATGCGCATCCATCACCTGATCGACGGCAAGCCCGTCGAAGGCCGCGACTACTTCGAGACCGTCAACCCGGCGACGCAGGAGGTGCTCGCCGAAGTCGCCTCCGGCGGCGCCGACGAGGTCAACGCGGCCGTCGCCGCCGCGAAGGCCGCGTTCCCGAAGTGGGCGGCCACGCCGGCCGCCGAGCGCGCGAAGATGATGGTCAGGCTCGGCGACCTGATCGCGAGGCACGTGCCCGAGATCGCGGACCTCGAAACCCGCGACACCGGGCAGACGATCTCGCAGACGGGCAAGCAGCTGGTGCCGCGCGCGGCCGACAACTTCTACTACTTCGCCGAGATGTGCACGCGGGTCGACGGGCACACCTACCCGACGCCGACACATCTGAACTACACGCTGTTCCATCCGGTCGGGGTGTGCGCGTTGATCTCGCCGTGGAACGTGCCGTTCATGACCGGCACCTGGAAGCTCGCGCCGTGTCTCGCGTTCGGCAACACGGCCGTGCTGAAGATGAGCGAACTGTCGCCGCTGAGCATCTCGCGCTTCGGCGAACTCGCGACCGAGGCCGGCCTGCCGAACGGCGTGCTGAACATCGTCCACGGCTTCGGCCGCGACGCCGGCGAGCCGCTCTGCGCGCACCCCGACGTGCGCGCGATCTCGTTCACCGGATCGACCGCGACCGGCCAGCGCATCGTGAAGAACGCCGGCCTGAAGAAGTTCAGCATGGAACTCGGCGGCAAGAGCCCGTTCGTCATCTTCGACGATGCCGACTTCGAGCGCGCGCTCGATGCGGCCGTGTTCATGATCTTCTCGAACAACGGCGAGCGCTGCACCGCGGGCTCGCGCATCCTCGTGCAGAAGGGCATTTACGCCGAGTTCGCGAGGCGCTTCGCGGAGCGCGCCGCACTCATCAGCGTCGGCGACCCGCTGAACGATGCGACGCTGATCGGCCCGATGATCAGCCCGGCCCACCTCGCGAAGGTGCGCAGCTACATCGAACTCGGCCCGAAAGAGGGCGCGACGCTGCTGACCGGCGGGCTTGACGCGCCGGATCTGCCCGAAGCGATGCGCCGCGGCAACTTCGTGCGCCCGACCGTGTTCGCCGACGTGCGCAACGACATGCGCATTGCGCAGGAAGAGATCTTCGGCCCGGTCGCGTGCCTGATCCCGTTCAGCGACGAGGCCGACGCGATCCGTCAGGCCAACGACATTCAATACGGCCTGTCGAGCTACGTGTGGACCGAAAACCTCGGCCGTGCGCACCGCGTCGCCGCGGCGATCGAGGCTGGCATGTGCTTCGTCAACAGCCAGAACGTGCGTGACCTGCGCCAGCCCTTCGGCGGCACCAAGGCGAGCGGCACCGGGCGCGAGGGCGGCACCTGGAGCTACGAGGTGTTCCTGGAGCCGAAGAACATCGCGGTCTCGATGGGCGCGCATCACATCCCGCATTGGGGAGCCTGATCGATGTCGCTCTACGGCATGCAGAAGTTTCTGTACCACCTGAACCGCGATCCGCGCGTGCAGCAGCGCTTTCGCGATGCGCCGATCGACCTGCTCGCCGAGTACCCGCTCGACGACGAGGAGCGCGACGCGATCGCGCGCGGCGACATCGGTCTGATCTACGTGCTCGGTGCGAATGGCCAGTTGCTGATGCACTTCGCCGCCTTTCTCGGCATGCCGTGGCCCGACTATCTGCAAGCGATGCGCGACGGCGTGGCCAAACACGGCCCGGTGCGCGCGGGTGTCTACACAATGACCACCGGCATGGACGAGAAGGTCGCAGGACTATGAGCCTCGTCTTCGCCGCCATCTGCAGTCACGCCCCCGGCATCACTGGCCGCGCACACCTCGCCGACCCGGCGCAGAAGAATTCGTTCCACGCCGAGTTCCGCCGCCTCGGCGACGACCTGCGCGCCGCGCAGCCCGACGCGCTGATCGTCGTCGGCGCCGAGCACTTCGGCAATTTCTTCATGAACAACATGCCTGCTTTTGCGCTCGGCATGGCCGACGAGTACGAAGGCCCGATCGAAGACCCGCAGTGGCTCGGCATCGCGCGCACCAAGGTGCCGGGCAACGCGGCGCTGTCGAAGAAGATCATCGGCGAGGCGATGCAAACGGTCGACGTGGCCTTCGCCGAAGAGTGGAAGTTCGACCACGCGATCGCGGTGCCGCTGCACTTTCTGACGCCGGCCTACGACTTGCCTGTCATCCCCGCGAACATCAACTGCCAGGGCCCGCCGCTCGCGCCACTGCACCGCGCCTGGGCCTTCGGCGAAGCGCTGCGCCGCGCGGCCGACAGCGTGCCGGAGCGCATTGCGATCGTCGGCACCGGCGGCATCAGCCACTGGCCGGCGACGCCCGACTCCGGCAAGATCAACGCCGCGTGGGACCGCGAGTTTCTCGCCCGCTGGTCGCGCAACGACAAGACCGCGTTGCTGCAGTACACCGACGCCGAGTGCTACCGTGACGGCGGGCAGGGCGCGTTCGAGATCCGCACCTTCATCGCGATCGCCGCCGCGGCGCGCGGTGCGGGCACGGTCCGGCATTCGCAACCGATCCCGATATTCGCGGTGAGCTGCACGATCGGCGTGATGGACATCGTTTGACTGGAAACACCATGCCGCATCTCGTCATCAACTACAGCGGCAACCTCGACGCGCAGGCCGACATGAACGCGCTGTGCCGCAGCTTGGCCGACACGATGCTCGCGCAGGTCGACGAGGCCGGCGCGTCCGTGTTCCCGCCCGGCGGCACGCGCGTGCTCGCGTACCCGGCGCCGCGCTACGCGATCGCCGATGGCCAGAACGACTACGCGTTTGCGTACCTGAACCTGCGCATGGGCCGCGGCCGCAGCGAAGCAACGCAACAGCGCATCGGCGCGGCGCTGCTCGCGGTCGCGAAGGAATTCTTCGACCCGATCCAGTTGCGGCGGCTTGTCGGCGTGACCTTGCAGATCGACGTCGGCGCCGAAGTCTTCGATGGCAAGTTGAGCAACCTGCATCCGCTGTTCAAGAAGGATTGATCGCATGCTGCCGCCAGACACGATCGCGTCGCTCGCGAAAGAGCTGCAGAACGCGCGCAAGACCCGCACCGCGCTGCGCCATTTTTCGAAGCGCTTCCCCGAGATGACGATAGAAGACGGCTACGCGACCCAGCGCGCCTGGGTCGCGCTCGAGCTGGCCGAGGGCCGCGTCATCAAGGGCCGCAAGATCGGCCTGACCTCGCGCGCGATGCAGCAGGCGAGCCAGATCGACGAGCCCGACTTCGCGCCGCTGATGGACGACATGTTCTTCACGTCGGGCACCGACATCCCGATCGAGCGCTTCATCGCGCCGCGCGTCGAGGTCGAACTCGCGTTCGTGCTCGGCAAGCCGCTCAAGGGGCCGGGCGCGACGCTGTTCGACGTGCTCTCGGCGACCGACTACGTCACGCCCGCGATCGAGATCATCGACGCGCGCATCGAGCAGTTCGACCGCGAGACCAAGGCGCCGCGCAAGGTGGTCGACACGATCAGCGACTTCGCCGCGAACGCCGGCATCGTGCTCGGCGGCCGGCCGGTCAAGCCGACCGAGTTCGACCTGCGCTGGGTCGGTGCGCTGCTGCACAAGAACGGCGTGATCGAAGAAACCGGTCTCGCCGCCGGCGTGCTGAACCATCCGGCGAACGGTGTCGCCTGGCTCGCGAACAAGATCGCGCCGTACGGCGAGCAGCTCAATGCCGGCGACATCGTGCTCGCCGGTTCGTTCACGCGCCCGACCACCGCGCAGGCCGGCGACAGTTTTCATGTCGACTACGGGCCGCTCGGCTCGGTCGCATTCCGTTTCGTCTGATCCCGGGAGAGTTCGCGATGAACGCAGCTTCGACCTCGACTGACGCCCGCCCGGCGCACATTTCCGCCGAAGAATGGGCGCTGCGCGTGCAACTCGCCGCGACCTATCGCATCTTCGACATGCTGGGTTGGACCGAACTGATCTACAACCACATCTCGCTGCGCGTGCCGGGCCCCGAGGTTCACTTTCTGATCAATCCGTTCGGGCTGCACTACAGCGAGGTCACGGCCTCGAACCTGCTGAAGGTCGACCTGCAGGGCTGCATCATCGGCGCGAGCCGCTGGCCGTTCAACCCGGCCGGTTTCACGCCGCACTCGACGATCCACGCCGGCGTGCCGGGCGCGCACTGCGTGATGCACACGCACACGACCGCGGGCATGGGCGTGGCCTGCCTCGAAGCGGGCCTGTCGCCAAGCAACTTCTATGCGGCGCAACTGCACGGCAAGCTCGCGTACCACGATTTCGAGGGCATCACGGTGCATGCCGACGAAGGCCCGCGGCTGTTGAAGAGCATCGGCGACCGGCCCGCGGTGATTTTGCGCAACCACGGCCTGCTCGCCTGGGGCGAAACGCTCGCGCGCACGTTTGCCGTGCTGTGGCTGCTGCAGCGTGCCTGCGAAATCCAGCTCGCGACGCAATCGATGGGCAAGCCGCTGATGGTGAGCGAGGCGATTCAAGCAAAATGCACCGCGGACTCGCTGCAGTTCAGCGCCCGTTTCGGCGCCGGGCAGGACGTGTTCGACGCGCTGGTGCGCAAGCTCGACCGCATCGATACCAGCTACCGCAGCTGAACCCAAACACCGGGACTTTCGCCATGGCCCTGATCTACTACCTGACCCACGTTCACCTCGAATTCGGCGCGCGCACGCTGCTGGCCGCCGAGTGCGAGCGCATCGGCATCAAGAAGCCGCTGATCGTCACCGACGCCGGCGTGCGCGCGGCCGGCGTGCTGCAGAAGGTGCTGGATGCGCTGCCCGCGTCGTTGCAAGGCCCCATCTACGATCGCACGCCGTCGAACCCGACCGAAGCCGCGGTGCGCGAGGCCGCGGCGATGTTCAACGAGCACCATTGTGACGGCCTGATTGCGGTCGGCGGCGGCTCCTCGCTCGACTGCGCGAAAGGCGTCGCGATCGCCGCCACGCACCCCGGCCCGCTCGTCACCTACGCGACCATCGAAGGCGGCAGCGCGAAGATCACCGAGGCGGTCGCGCCGCTGATCGCGGTACCCACCACGTCCGGCACCGGCAGCGAGGTGGCGCGCGGCGCGATCGTGATCACCGACGACCACCGCAAGCTCGGCTTCCATTCCTGGCACCTGCTGCCGCGCTCGGCGATCTGCGACCCCGAACTCACGCTCGGCCTGCCGCCCGGCCTGACCGCCGCGACAGGCATGGACGCGATCGCGCACTGCATGGAAACCTTTATGGCCGCGGCGTTCAACCCGCCGGCCGACGGCATCGCGCTCGACGGCCTCGAGCGCGGCTGGGCGCACATCGAGCGCGCCACGCGCGATGGCTCGGATCGCGACGCGCGGCTGAACATGATGAGCGCGTCGATCGAGGGCGCGATGGCGTTCCAGAAGGGGCTGGGCGCCGTGCATTCGCTCTCGCACAGCCTCGGCGGTGCAAACCCGCGGCTGCACCACGGCACCTTGAACGCGATGTTCCTGCCGGCGGTGGTGCGCTTCAACGCCAGCGCCGAGAGCGTCGTCAAGGACAAGCGCCTGGCCCGCATGGCGCGCGCGATGGGGCTGCAAAGCGGCGGCGACATCCCCGAGGCAATCCGCGACCTGAACGCGCGCCTCGGCCTGCCGTCGGGCTTGGCCGCGATGGGCGTCGAGCGTGCGCTGTTCGAGCGCATCGTCAGCGGTGCGTTGGCCGATCACTGCCACAAGACCAATCCGCGCATCGCCAGCGCCGACGAGTACCGCGAGCTGCTCGAAGCCTCGCTCTGAGCGCGCCGGCCGATGCCAGCTGGCAATGCGTCGTCGACGCCGGCTGCGTGGCGAGCGACTTCGCATCGCCGATGTTCACGTGCCGCGTGAACTGATCAATCCGCATATCGAAACCCGTTCTTCTTCGTTCGCGCTGCGCGCGGGCGGCCGTACCGTCGCGTCTTCCGTCACGGCATCACGCCCTCGGAACTCGAATGAAGATCGCCGGCATCCGGGGCAGCCCGGCGCGCGACCTGCCCCTTTCAGTTTCAGGAGAAATCATGAGCATCACCGCCATCAACGTGCGCAACCAGTTCCGCGGCAAGGTCAAGGAAGTCATCGAAGGGCCGGTCGTTTCCGAGATCGATGTCGAAACGACTTCAGGCCTGATCGTCACTTCGGTCATCACCACGCGCTCTGTCAAGGAACTGGGGCTGGTCGTCGGCAAGGAGGTGATCGCGCTGGTCAAGGCCACCGAGGTCTCGGTCGCCACGCTCTGAACCGACCGACGAGAGGGAACGACCATGGGTTTCAAAGGCGACCCGGTTCGGCTGCTGGTGATCCCGGGGCTGAACGACAGCGGGCCTGCGCATTGGCAAACGTGGCTTCACGGGCACTTCAGCCGGCGCGCGGTGCGGGTCGAGCAGGACGATTGGGCCAGCGCCGACCAGGCGCGCTGGTCGCAACGCATCGGGATGGCGATGGCGCGCCACCCAGGCTCGCGCTGGGTCGCGGTCGCGCACAGCTTCGGCTGCCTCGCGTTGTTGCGCCATCTGGCGCAAGAATCCGAGCTCGCGAGCGTCGAGCTCGATCGCT
>JAZJZJ010000038.1:0-23573 GCA_040389925.1 Pseudomonadota bacterium | reverse complement strand
CAAGGCCCGGAGGAGGGTGCCCCAGGCGTGCTCTCGGCGTTGTTGGTGGCACCCGCGGATCCTGCGAAGTTCGGCGTGGCGGGCAAGCTGCCGCAGTCCCGCCTGGCGATCCCGTCGGTGCTGCTGGCGAGCGAGACCGATCCCTGGATGAGATTCGAGTCGGCCAGCATCTGGGCGCGGGTCTGGGGCTCGCAGCTCGTCAACCTCGGCGACGCCGGGCACATCAACACCGAGGCCGGCTACGGGCCGTTGCCGCAGGCCAAGACCCTCGTCGAACAGATGGTGCAGCGCCTGGAGCGCGAGCGCCGCATCGACCGCGCCCATCCGCTCGAACTGTCGTTTGCGATTTGATCGGTGCGACGTGAGCAGTCTGGCGCACGCCGGGCCGGCGCGCGCCGAGGTCGCGCGCCGCATCGGGCAAGCCTGCCGCGCGCACGGCTTCTTCTGCGTGACTGGCCATGGCGTGGCGCCGGAACTGATGGCGCAGCTCGAAACCCTGAGCCGCCAATTCTTCGCGCTCGACGAAGCCACCAAGCTGCGGTGACGCATGGCGCTCGGCGGACGCGCGTGGCGCGGTTACTTCCCGCTCGGCGGCGAGCTGACCTCGGGGCAGCCCGACTGGAAGGAAGGGCTGTACCTCGGCACCGAGTTGCCCGACGAGCACCCGCTGGTGCGCGCCGGCACGCCGGTGCACGGCCGCAACCTGTTCCCCGACGTGCCCGGCTTGCGCGATACGGTGCTGGCCTGGATGACCGCCGTCACACAACTCGGCCACCGATTGATGGAGGGTGTGGCCTCGAGCTTGGCGCTGCCGCCCGACTACTTCGCGGCGCGCTGCACCGCCGATTGCCGGCAGCTTCGTCTGCAACATCGGCGACATGCTCGACCGCATGACCGGCGGGCTGTACCGCTCCACGCCGCACCGCGTCGCGATCAACCGCAGCGGGCGCGATCGCCTGTCGTTCCCGCTGTTCCTCGACCCGAAGTTTTTCAGCCGGGTGCAACGCATCGAGGGGCTGGACGGTGCGCCGGCGCGCGACGACAGTGCGGAGCGCTGGACCGGGCCAACGTGCATGCGTTCAGCGGTCGCTACGGCGACTACCTGCTCGACAAGGTCGGCAAGGTCGGCAAGGTATTTCCGGAGCTGCGCGCGCACGTGTTGTAGCGCGGGGCGCCGCGTCACAACTGGGGGGAGAGTCTGCAATCGGCGGCGGATTCAACTGATCAACGCAACAGATTCGCTGAACATCTCAGCGGGCGTTTGGCACGTCCGTCCCCGAGGCATGTTCGGTCTCCCCCTGTAACCCTGCGCCGTGGCATCGGGCAGCCAGTCTTGGCCTTGCGCTGGCTGGCCCGGCCGATTGGTTCAAGACCGCGCGCGGAGTGCCAATATCGACACGGCGCAGGTGATGCGAAGACTGCGCTGAGCGAGGCCAACCCGTCGAGCCGTGCGTCGTGCCTTGGCTCGGGGTCCAAGTGGCTGGCCGCGCCTATCGACGCTTTCCGACGGAGAGGTACTGCGTCAGCACCAGCAGCAGCGACGTGATGACCACGATGATCGTGGAGATCGCCGCGATGGTCGGGTCGACCTGGTCGCGCAACGCGTTGAACATGTTGCGCGTCAGCGTCGAGTGATCGCCGCCCGAGATGAACAGCGAGACGACGATCTCGTCGAACGAGGTCAGGAAGGCCAGCACCGCACCGGTCGCGACCGTGAAGCGGATCTGCGGCAGCGTCACCAGCAGAAAGGCGCGTGGGCGCGACGCGCCGAGGCTGCGTGCGACCAATTCCTGGTTCATGTCGAAGGTCTTCAGCGCCGAACTCACCACCATCATCACGACCGGCACCGCGAGCATGCTGTGCGCGAGCACCAGACCGGGCAAGGTGTTGACCAGATGCAGCTTGACGTAGGCGTAGAACACGCCGATGCCGATCAGGATCACCGGCACGACGATGGGCGTCAGCAGCAGCATCGTCAGCGCGCCGGCCAGGCGCGTGCGCGACACGAGCAGCCCGTAGGCCGCGAGCGTGCCCAGCGGTGTCGCGACGAGCGCGGTCAGCAACCCGGCCTTCAGCGAGGTGGTGGTCGCCTGCATCCATGCGGGCGACGCGAAGTAGCTCTGGTACCAGCGCAGCGACCACTGCCGCGGCGGGAACTCCAGGTACTGCGCGCCCGAGAAGCTCATCGGGATCACCAGCAGCGTTGGCACGACGAGGAACACCATCACCAGCACCGCGACGACGTACAGCCACAGCCGCGCGCCATGCGTGATCTGCGTGGCCGTCGCGGGCCGGCGCCACCAGCTCGTCACGTCGCCCTGCCGCGCAACATGCCGTCGAGCCGCAGCAGCTTCGACGCGGCGAAGATGATGACGGTCGTCAGCACCAGCAGCACGACCCCGAGCGCGCTCGCCGCGCCCCAGTTGAAGAACAGTTCGATGTCGCTGGCGATGCGGGTCGACACCATGATCACCTTGCCGCCGCCGAGCACCGCCGGCGTGATGTAGAAACCCAGGCACAGGATGAACACGATCAACGCGCCGGTCGTCAGCCCGGGCAGCGACAGCGGGAAGAACACGCGCCAGAAGGTGTGCAGCGGCGAGGCACCCAGGTTGGCCGCGGCCTTCAGCAGGTCGCGGTCGATCGCGCACATCGCGGCGTAGAGCGGCATCACGAGAAAGGGCAGCATCACATGCACCGTGCCGACCAGCGTGCCGGTCAGGTTGTGGACCAGCGCGAGCGGCTCGTCCCACCAGCCCAGCGCCTGGCCCCAGGTGTTGATCAGGCCGCGGCGCTGCAGCAGCACCAGCCACGCGTAGGTGCGCACCAACATCGAAGTCCACAGCGGCAGCAGCACCGCGATCATGCAGAGGTTGGCCGCGCGCTTGGGCAACTCCGACAGAAAGTACGCCAGCGGGTAGCCCAGCAGCACGCAGATCGCCGTCGTCAACGCACTGACCTCGAAAGTGGTGCGGAAGGTGCGCGCGTACGAAGGCTGCTCCCACAGGCGGCGGTAGTGCTCGAGGCTGAAGCTGCCGGCGTCGGATTGCGTCGACAGGTAGAACAGCCAACCCACCGGCACGACCATCAGGATGGTGACGAGCACGACGGCCGGCGACACCAGGCCGAGCAGGCGCCGGCGCTCCCAGGTATCGCTGCGCCGCAGCGCGTGGGCATTGGGCAGGTCATGCGTCGTCATGCGACGGCCTCGGCCGGCAGCAACACGGTATCGCGCGGTGCCAGGCCCAGCGTGATGCGCGCGCCGGGCGCGAGGCCGTCGGTCGCCGATTCGCCGAACGACGCGCAGCGCACGCCGACGGTCGTGCCGTCGGCCAGCGCGACCTGCAGCAGCGAGCTGTCTCCCTGGTAGACGACGGCGATCAAACGCGCGTCGAGCAGGTTCAGGCCGTCGACATGGCCCGGCGCCAGCACCTGCAGCCGCTCGGGCCGCAACATCAGCAGGTGCGGGCCGTCGGCCTCGGTCGTCGCCGGTCGCAGCCGGCGCCCGCCGAAGTCCACCGTACCGCCGTCGACAGCGACCGGCACGAAAGTCGACTCGCCGATGAACTCGGCGACGAAGCGGTTCGCGGGCCGCTCGTAGATCGCGCGCGGCGCATCCAGCTGCATGATGCGGCCGCCGTTGATCACGGCGATGCGGTCCGACATCGTCAGCGCCTCGCGCTGGTCATGCGTCACGTAGACGGTCGTCATGCCGAGCTTGTCGTGCAACTGGCGCAGCTCGATCTGCATGTGCTCGCGCAACTGCTTGTCGAGCGCCGAGAGCGGCTCGTCCATCAGCATGATGCGCGGCTCGAACACCATCGCACGCGCCAGCGCGACCCGCTGGCGCTGGCCGCCAGAGAGCTGGTCGATGCCGCGCGCGCCGAAGCCGCCGAGCCGCACCATCTCGAGGGCCCGCTCGACGCGCTGCGCGGCCTCGTCGCGCTTGACGCCGCGCAGCTTGAGCGGGAACGCGACGTTGCCGGCCACCGTCATGTGCGGGAACAGCGCGTAGTTCTGGAACACCATGCCCACGTCGCGCCGGTGCGGCGGCGTGCAGATGACCTCGGTGTCACCGAACTTCAGGCTGCCGCTGTCGGGCCGCGTGAAGCCGGCGAGCACGGTCAGCAGCGTCGTCTTGCCCGAGCCCGAGGGGCCCAGCAGGGTCAGGAACTCGCCGCTGCGGATGTCCAGGTCGATGTAGTCCAGCGCGTGCATGTCGCCGTAGCGCTTGGTCAGCTGCCGGATGCTGATCGGCAGCGACGAACTTCGAACCATGAAGCCACCCTTCGTTGTCGTTATCGTTGTTCCTTGCGGCGAAGCGGCGCTACTCGGTCAGCATGTTCTGGTACAGCTCGGCCGCGCGCGCCTCGAACCTGGTGTACCAAGCCAGGTCGATCACGAGCTGCTTGGCCGCGTTGTCCGGGTGCGAAGGCAGCGTCTTCGCATACGCCGGCGGGATCGCGCCGCCATCGTAGGCCTTCTTGTTGGTCGGGCCGTAGGTGATGTACTTCGTGAACTCGGCCTGGTACTGCGGCTTGCTGATCTCGTTCAGGAACTTCATCGCCAGCGCCTTGTTCGGCGCGCCCTTGGGCACGGCGAAGCAGTCGTAGTCGATGATGGCCTGGTTGAAGGTGTAGGCGACCTTGGCGCCGTCCTTCGCGACCACGTCGAAGCGGCCGTTCCAGCCGGTGATCATGTCGACCTCGCCGTCCTTCATCAGCTGCGCGTGCTGCGCGCCCGACGACCACCACACCGCGATATGCGGCTTCAGTTCGGCGATCTTCTTGATCGCGCGCTCGATGCCGCCGGGTGCCGACAGCACCTCGTACACCTTGTTCGGTGGCACGCCGTCGGCCATCAGCGCCGGCTCCAGCGAGCCGGCCACACCCTTGCGGTACGAGCGCTTGCCGGGAAACTTCTTCACGTCCCAGAAGTCGGCCCAGCTCTGCGGGCCTTTGTCGCCATAGGTCTTGGTGTTCCAGGCCAGCACGTTCGAGAACACGTCGCCGCCGACGCAATGCTCCTGCGTCATGCCGGGCGCGAACGACGAGACGTCGATCACCTTGTAGTCCAGCGGTTCGAGCAGGCCCTCGGCGCCGGCGCGGGCCGCGCTGCCGGAACCGCTGGCGACGACGTCCCAGGTGACGGCGCCGGCCTTGACCTTCAGGCGCAGGTCGGCGATGCCGCTGTAGGTTTCTTCCTTGAGCGCGATGCCCAGCGCCTTGGCCGCGGGCTGGAACAGCGCCTTGCTCTGCCCGTCCTGGTAGGCGCCGCCGAAGGACACGACGGTCAGCTGCTGCTGCGCACTCGCGGCACCGGCCCACAGCAGCGCGGCCGCGGCCACGCCGCAAAGCGCGCCGAGACGACGATCCGATTGCTTGTTCACGATCTGTCTGTTCATCATTGCCATCGCTCCTGTTGATCCATTACGCACAAGTGTCGACGGGCAGCCCCCATGACGACGTCCGGAAGAACTCAAATGCGTGCCGCCACGCTCTTGAGCTTGCTGTAGCTGCGCAAGGCCTCCAGGCCCTTCTCCCGCCCGAAGCCGGAGCGCTTGTTTCCGCCGAAAGGCACCGCGATGCCGCCGGCGAAGTATTCGTTGATGAAGACCTGGCCCGCGTCGATGCGCTGCGCCAGCCGGTGCGCGCTCGCGAAGTCGCGCGTGAAGACGCCGGCGACCAGGCCGAACGACGTGCCGTTGGCGAGCGCGACCGCATGGTCCAGGTCGTCGAACGGCTGCACGCACAGCACCGGGCCGAAGATCTCTTCGAGCACCGCCTCGTCGTCGGGTGGCACGTCATCGAGGATGGTCGGCTCGAAGAACCAGCCACGGTCGGTCAGCGGATCGCGTGCGCGGTGGCCACCCGTGCGCACGCTCACGCCGCGCGCGCGGGCTTGGTCGACGAAGCCGGCGACCTTGTCGAGGTGGGCGGCCGAGTTGATCGCGCCCATGCCGGTGTCGCGCAGGCCGTGGGCGAGCGTCAGCGTGCGGGTGCGCGCGACGAGCCGGTCGACGAACGCGGCGTGGATGCGGCGGTCGATGACGAGACGCGAACCAGCCGAACAGATCTGGCCGGCGTTCTCAAAGATCGCACCCATCACGTTGTCGAGTGCCGCGTCGAGGTCGGCATCGGCGCACACGACCACGGGCGACTTGCCGCCGAGTTCGAGCACCAGCCGCGTCACCTGGGGTGCGGCCGCCTGCATCACGCCGACGCCGGTGGCGACCGATCCGGTGAAGCTGATGTGCTGCACACCCGGGTGGCGCACCAGCGCCGCGCCGGCTTCGCGACCGGTGCCGGTGACGACGTTGCAGACGCCCGCCGGGATGCCGGCCTGGGCGCACAGTTCGGCGAGCATCAAGGCCGTCAGCGGCGTCTGCTCGGCGGGCTTCGCGACCACGCTGCAACCGGCCGTGAGCGCGGGCGCGATGCCGCGCGCAGCCGTGGACAACGGGTAGTTCCACGGGATGATGTGGGCGGTGACGCCGACCGGCTCGTTCAGCGTGTATGCGAGGTGATCGTCGCCGAGCGGAATGCTCAGGCCCTCGTGCTTGTCGCAGGCGCCGGCGTAGTACTCGAAGGTGGCCGCGGCACCGGCCACATCGCCCTGGGCTTCGGACAGCCGCTTGCCCGAGTCCAGCGACTCGACGACGGCGAGCCGGTCGGCATTGGCGCGGACCAGCTCGGCGACGCGGTGCAAGGTGCGGCCGCGCTCGGCCGGGGTCAGCCGGCGCCATGGACCGCTCAGTGCAGTTCGCGCTGCGCGCACCGCCGCGTCCACATCGTCTGCATCGCCGGCATCGAAGTCGGCGAAAGCGAGGCCGGTGCCGGGGTCGAACGAGGCCATGCGGCCGCGATGGATCGCGGGCACGAAGGTGCCCCCGATGAAGTGATGGTCCGGCAGGCCGGCCAATGTGCCGGTCGTTTTCGCCTCGGCCACCAGGGCCTTCAAGTCGCGGCCCATCTCACGCAGCCTCGCTGATCTGGTAGTTCGCGCGCTGCAGCCACGCGGGGTCGATCTCGACGCCCCAACCCGGCCCGCCCGGCACCTGGACGTGGCCGTCGGTCACGGCATACGGCGATTCGACGAACAGGCCGTCCTGCCACGGGTAGTAGTCGGGGCCCTCGATCGACAGCTCGAGGTACTTGCCAGCGTTGGGGATCGCGCACAGCAAGTGCATCGTGAACAGCGTGACCATGCTCAGGTTGGCGCTGTGCGGCGTGCAGGGCATCCCGGCCGCGTGCGCGAGCTGCGCGACCTGCAGCGTGCGCAGCATGCCGCCCATGTAGCAGACGTCGGGCTGAACGATGTCGACCGCGCGCATTGCGATCATGTGCTTCCAGATCGGCAGGTAGCAGTCCTGCTCGCCGCCGGCCACGTCGAGGCTCAGCGCGTCGCACACCTCGCGCGTCTGTTCCAGTTCCCAGTACGGGCACGGTTCCTCGAAGTGGCTGATGCCGTGGTCTTCGAGCAGGCGGCCGACCTGAATAGCGCGGCGCGGCGAGTAGCAGCTGTTGCCGTCGACCAGCAGCGCGGGTGCGTCGCCCATCGCGCGGCGCATCGCCGGCACGATTTCTTCGGTGCGGCCCGGCCACTCGTCCTTGTCATGACCGTACTCGGCGCCGACGCGAAACTTGAACGCGTCGAAGCCGAAGCGCTCGCGCAGCGCGACCATGCGCCGCACCTCGTCGGCCGGCGTGATGTCGCGCTTCATCGACGACGCGTAGGCGCGCAGCGGCCGGGCGCTGCCGCCCAGCAGTTCGCAGACGGGTTTGCCCTCGCGCTTGCCGCGCCAGTCCCACAGAGCGGTCTCCACGCCGCACAGTGCGCGATACAAGTAGGAGCCCGGAAACTTGTGCTCGCGTTCGGGGATCAGTTCGACCAGCCCGGCGATGTCCATCGCATCACGGCCGAGCGACCAAGGCGCGACTTGGCGGTGCAGCACCTGCACCGTGATGTCGGCCAGGTAGGGCGAGACCTGGCCCCAGCCCTGCGACCCATCGGCTGTCGTGACGCGCACGAAACCGACGAAGGCGTCGCAAAAGGTCTCGATGGTCTTGATGCGCATGGCCCATCTTCAGTTTGAAGTGGTCGGCGCAACAGGTCCACTTTGATTAATGGGTGATACCATTTTCAAATGGTCAAACGCGCCGGTGGTTCGCTTCTGTTGTCGATCCGGATCGACCACGATGCCCATCAACCGCTGAGCACGCAGCTGTGCGTCGCGCTGCGCGACATCATCCTGACCGGCGGCTTCGCGGCCGGCGAGCGCCTGCCGGCCACACGCACGTTGGCGCGCGACCTGAAGCTCTCGCGCACCACCATCATCGAGGCCTTCAGCCGCCTCACCGCCGAAGGCCTGATCGAGTCGCGCACCGGTTCCGGCACCTTCGTCAGCAGTGTGCTGGCGACCACGCGCCCCAAGCCGCCCAGGGCGGTGCCGCCGACGCTGCCGCTCGCCGCGCCGCGTCTGTCGACCGTGATGTCGCAGGCCATCGCGCGCTTCGGCGAACGCCAGCGCCTGCCGCACGCACCGCGCGCGTTCACGACCGCGCTGCCGGCGTTCGACGCCTTTCCGATGGCGCAGTGGGCGCGGCTTTCGGCCAAGTATTTGCGCGGCGCGCGCGACGACGTGATGGGCTACGGCGACCCCTATGGCGCGCCGGCGCTGCGCCGCGCGGTCGCCCTGCACCTGCGCGCGAACCGCGGCATCACCTGCGACGCGGAGCAGATCTTCATCGTCGGCGGCGCGCAGCAGGCCTTCCATTTGATCGGCTCCATGCTGCTGAACCCCGGCGACAAGGTCTGGTTCGAGAACCCCGGCGCGATCGGCGCGCGCAACAGCCTGATCGCCTCGGGCGCCGAGTTGGTGCCGGTGCCGGTCGACGCCGAGGGCCTGTGCGTCGCGGCCGGGCTCCAACTCGCGCCGAAGTTTCGCCTCGCCTTCGTCACCCCATCGCACCAGCAGCCGCTGGGCAGCGTGATGAGCCTGCAGCGCCGCTTCGCGCTGCTGCACGCGGCCGAGCAGGCCAATGCCTGGGTCATCGAGGACGACTACGACGGCGAATTCTTCTTCGGCGGCCGGCCGCCACCGACGCTGAAGAGCGTGGACACGACCGGCTTGGTGATCTACGTCGGCACCTTCAGCAAGTCGCTGTTCCCGGCACTGCGGCTGGGCTATCTGCTGGCGCCGCCGGCGTTGGTCGACACCTTCCGCATCGTCATGAGCAAGTTCCTGCAGGGCGTGCCCTCACACACGCAGGGTGTGGTCGCGGAGTTCATCGATGAAGGCCACTTCGCCGCGCACACGCGGCGCATGCGCCAGACCTATCAGGAGCGGCACGACGCGCTGGTGCACGCCGCGGGTCGGCATCTGAAGGGCCTGCTCGACGTCGTGCCGGCCGACAGCGGGCTGCACACCGTGGGCTATCTGGCACGTGCGCTGCGCGAGGCCGACGTGTCGCAGGACGCCGATCGGCGCGGCATCGCCGCGTCGCCGATCGGTCGTTTCGCGATCGCGCCGGTCGACGTGAACGGCTTGGTGCTCGGCTTCGGCAGCGTCGCGCCGAAGGCGGTCGAGGCCGGCGTCAAGGTGTTGTCGGGCGTGATCGAGGCGCGCCTGAAGGCGCGCCGCAAGGTCGCGTCGGTGGTTTGACGATTTGTCCAGAGCGGACCTGTTCCGATGACCATCGCGTGTGCGACCCTTCGCCGGTGACAGGCCCAGCAGAGTTTGATTTCATCGTCGTGGGCGCGGGCTCGGCCGGCTGCGTGCTCGCGAACCGCCTGACCGAATCGGGCCGGCATCGCGTGCTGCTGCTCGAGGCCGGCGGCAGCGACCGCAGCGTTTGGCTGCGCATGCCGATCGGCTATGGTCATTCGTTTCACAACCCTCGTGTGAACTGGCGCTACCGTACTGCGCCCGAGCCCGCACTCGCCGACCGCGAGGGCTACTGGCCGCGCGGCAAGGTGCTGGGCGGCTCGAGCAGCATCAACGCGATGGTGTTCGTGCGCGGCCAGCCGAGCGACTTCGACGCTTGGGCCGCGATGGGCAACGCGGGCTGGTCCTGGCACGACGTGCTGCCGTGGTTTCGCCGGCTCGAAGACAGCGCGCGCGGCCCGAGCGCGCTGCGCGGTGCCGGCGGGCCGCTGCACGTCAGCGATGTCGCCGGCGAGGTGCATCCGCTGTGCGCGACCTACCTGGCCGCGGGCCGCGAGGCCGGCCTGCCGTTCAATCCGGACCTCAACGGGGCGCACCAGGAAGGCGTCGGCATCTACGAGATCACGACCCGGCGGGGCTGTCGCGAATCGGCGAGCACGGCCTACCTGTGGCCGGCGCTGAAGCGTGCGAACCTTTGCGTGCAGACCCACGCACACGCGACCGCGATCACGTTCGATGGCACGCGCGCCAGCGGCATCGAGTATCTGCAAGGCGGGCAACGCCACACGGCGCGAGCGCGCGGCGAGGTGATTCTGTCGGCCGGTGCGATCAACTCGCCGCAACTGCTGCAGCTGTCCGGCGTCGGGCCGGGCGCCTTGCTGCACGCGCTCGGCATCGCGGTCGTTGTCGACCGCGCGGCGGTGGGCAGCCATCTGCAGGACCACCTGTGCATCGACCACCTCTACCGCGCCCGCGTGCCGACGCTGAACGGCCAGTTCGGCACCTGGCGCGGCCAACTGTGGGCGGGGCTGCGCTACCTCGCGACGCGCGGCGGACCGCTGGCGCTGAGCGTGAACCAGGGCGGTGGCTTCTTCCGCACGCGGCCGGGCCTGGACGAACCCAACGCGCAGCTCTATTTTTCGCCGCTGAGCTACACGAAGGCGACGCCGGGTCGGCGCGCGCTGATGCGGCCCGATCCCTATCCGGGCTTTCTTCTCAGCGCCCAGCCGTGCCGGCCGACGAGCCGCGGCCATGTGCAAATCCGCTCGGCCGACCCGTTGGACGCGCCGCGCATCGTCGCGAACGCGTTGTCGACCGAGCACGACGTGCAGGAGATGCTGGAGGCCTGGAGTTTCTTGCGCACGCTCGCCGCGACGCCGTCGCTGAGCGCGGTGATCGAGCGCGAGACCCTGCCGGGCGCGACAGTGCAGTCCCGCGCACAGCTGCTGGAAGACATCCGCCAGCGCGCGTCCACCGTGTTCCACCCGGTCAGCACCTGCCGCATGGGGCCGGACCCGGCCACCTCGGTGGTCAACGCGCAATTGCAAGTCCACGGGCTGCAAGGCCTGCGCGTGATCGACGCATCGGCCTTCCCGGCCATCACCTCGGGCAACACGAATGCACCGACGCTGATGCTGGCCGAGAAGGGCGCCGCGCTCGTGCTCGCCGACCACCGAGACTGACCGCTTGACGAGACCCCCGATGAACCTTCTCGACCACACGAAACTCGCGCCCTATTGGTGGGACGACGTTCCACGACCGACGCTGCCGGACACGCCGTTGCCGGCGACGGTCGATGTCGCGGTGATCGGCGCCGGCTACACCGGCCTGCACGCCGCGCTGCAGACGGCGCGCGGTGGGCGCTCGACGCTGGTGCTCGACGCCGAAGAGGCCGGCTGGGGCTGCAGCACGCGCAACGGCGGCCAGGTGTCGACCAGTATCAAGCCCGGTTTCGAGCTGCTCGCGAAGCGCCACGGCACGACGCGCGCGTTCGAGATCCTGCAAGAGGGCCAGCGCTCGCTGGGCTGGATCGCCGACTTCGTCGAGCGCGAACGGATCGAGTGCGACTTCGCCCATGTCGGCCGCTTCCACGCCGCGCACAACGCCGCGCAGTACGAGGCGCTCGCGGCCCGGGTTGAGCGCCAGCCGAAGGGCCTGGAAGTGGCCGCGCACATGGTGCCGCGCGCCGAGCAGCGCAGCGAGCTGGGATCGGACGCGTACTGGGGCGGCGCGGTCTACGAGCAGCATTGCTCGGTGCACCCGGCACGCTACCACCAAGGGCTGCTGGAGCGGACGACGACCGCCGGTGCGCAGGTCGCGGCGCGCTGCGCGGTGACGCGCATCGAGAAGCAAGACCAACTGTTTCGCGTCGCCACCGCGAAAGGCACGGTGCTGGCGCGCGATGTCGTGATCGCGACCAACGGCTACACCGGCGGCCTGACGCCGTGGCTGCAGCGCCGCGTCATCCCGATCGGCAGCTACATGATCGCGACCGACCCGCTGCCCGACGGTCTGATGGACCGGCTGATCCCGAAGAACCGCATCGTCAGCGACACCCGCAAGGTTGTCTACTACTACCGCGCCTCGCCGGATCGCAAGCGCATGCTGTTCGGCGGGCGCGTCTCGCACCAGGAGACCGACCCGCGCATCAGCGGGCCGATGCTGCATGCGGACATGGTCAAGGTCTTCCCCGAACTTGCCGGCGTGGGCATCAGCCACTCGTGGTGCGGCTTTGTCGCCTACACCTTCGACGAGCTGATGCACGTCGGCCGCCACGACGGTATGCGCTACGCGATGGGCTACTGCGGTGCCGGCGTCGGCACCGCGAGCTACTTCGGAATGAAGATCGGGCAGCAGGTGCTGGGCCTGGACGAAGGGCGCACGGCGCTCGACGGACTGGCTTTCCAGACGCGCCCGTTCTATCGCGGCAATCCGTGGTTCCTGGCGCCGTCAGTACGGTTCTACCGCTGGCGTGATGGCAGGCCCGTGTGAACACTGTTCGCCGGGGCCACAGCGCGATGTTGCGTGCTTCCTTTGGCGCGACGCTCAAGTGGGCGGAGGATCGACATGCGGCCGAGTTGCCCGAAGGTGAACGGCCGCTGCCCCCTGGACACGGTCCGAACCTGGTGTCCGCTTTTTGAGGGCCAAGCGAGTGTCCTGCAATTCTGCTTTGGGTCGATGGCCGATGCTGGCTTTGCGAACCTGAGTGGCCGCAGTGCATTGCCTACCGGTTTTTGAAAGCTCGACGTCGGCAATGTGAGGGAGTGCGGTCGATCGTCACCGTCACGTCGCGGGCGGCCGTCGGCCATTGCTTGCCGGTCACAAACGTCTGCTCTCCGGAAAAGCGGCGTGAGGAAGGTTCAGTCTTGTCGTGTCTGTCGGTATCACCAGGGCATCGTGAAGGTCTTGCAGTTGGTAAACGACTTCATCGCTTCCTGGACGCCTTCCTTGTAACCCAGACCCGAATCCTTGATGCCGCCGAACGGTGTCAGTTCGATGCGATAGCCCGGCACCTCCCACAAGTTCACGGTGCCGACCCTCAGCTCCTTCGCGAAACGCGTCACGTCGTCCATTCGGTTGGTACAGATGCCGGACGACAGCCCGTAGGCCGTGCCGTTCGAGATCTCGATCGCTTGGTCGAGGCTCTTGAAGGTGATGATCGGCGACACCGGGCCGAAGGTTTCCTCGCGCACCACGGTCATGTCGGGGCGCACCCGGTCGAGCACCGTCGGCGAGTAGAGCGCTCCTTCGCGTCGGTTGCCCACGAGCAGGCGCGCGCCCTGGGCGATGGCTTCGTCGACGACCTTCTCGAAGGAGCGCGCGGCGGCCTCGTCGATCACGGTCCCCATCTCGTTGCTCTTGTCGGATGGGTCGCCGTAGCGCCAGGCCCGCGTCTTCGCGACCACCAGCTCGGTGAAGGCCGAGGCCACCTTCTCGTGAACGAGCATGCGCTTGACGGCCGTGCAGCGCTGCCCCGAGTTCTTGTACGAGCCCTGGACCGCCAGATCGCTGGCCTTGTCGAGGTCGGCGTCGTCCATCACGATCAGCGGGTCGTTGCCGCCCAGCTCGAGCACGATGCGGCGATAGCCCGCCTTGGTGGCGATGTACTTGCCGATGGGCACGCCACCGGTGAACGTGATCAGGTCGACATGGCGGTTCGTCAGCAGTTCGTCGGCGATCTCGCGCGGATCGCCGGTGACGACCTGCAGCATCTCGGGCGGCAACCCGGCTTCGTACAGCAGGTCGGCGAAGTAGTACGCCGAGAGCGGTACCTTCTCCGATGGCTTGAGCACCATGCGGTTGTTGGTCGCTACGCTGGGAACCACCTTGTGCGCCACCTGGTTCATCGGGTGGTTGAACGGCGTGATCGCCGTGATGACGCCGAGCAGCGGGTCGCGCGTGGTGATGACCTTGCGCTTCTTGCCGTGCGGCGTCAGGTCACACGAGAAGACCTGGCCGTCGTCGCGCAATGCCTCGTTCGCACCGAAGTTCAGCACGTCCGCCACGCGGCCGACCTCGTAGACGCTGTCCTTCTTCGACAGGCCGGATTCGCTCGTGATGAGGTCCGACGCCGCCTCGACCCGCTCGCGCAGCAGCGCGGCCGCGCGATTCAGGATCGCCGAGCGCTCGTAGCGCGAGAGCGTGGGCACGCAGGCCTGCGCGATGTCCATCGCGCGCCGCACCTCGTCCAGGCTCGCCATCGCGACGGTGCCGACGCGCTCGCCGCTGAACGGGTTCAGCACGTCGATGTTTCGGGAGGTGGTGACGTGCTCGCCGCCGATGCGCAGGGCCTCGGCGCGGAACTTCGCACTGTCCTTGATGCCGCTCATGCCGCCTCCTTCTGCACACTGCCGATGAAGTTCTTGCCGCGCGCGCCGGTCAACGCGTGCGCGACCATCTTTTCCGCCTGCTCGTCGCTGACGCCGTAGTCGGCGAAGCGGGTCTTGACGCCGAGCGTTTCGATGAAGTCGGCCAAGCGCCGCGGCGCCTTGTCGAGCGGGCCCAGGGCGCGCTCCAGCACCGCGTCGCGGTCGGCGCGCCGGCCGATCGCACGCCCCAGAACCATCGGCAGCGGGAACGAGCAGGCAATGCCGTGCGGCAGGCCGTAGCGCAGCGTCATTTCGTAGGAGATCGAGTGCGCCAGCGCGGTGCGCGTGTTGGAGAACGCCATGCCCGCCTTCAGCGCCGCCAGCGCCATGCGGCCGCGCAGCCCGACATCGCCGAGGCGCTCCATCAGCTTCGGCAGGGTGTCGAAGATCTCGTGCACCGCGGCCACCGCGAAGGTGTCCGACAGCGGGTTGGCGTTGACGTTCCAGATCGACTCGAGTGCGTGCGACAGCGCGTCCAAGCCACTCTGCAGTGTCACCGAAGCGGGCAGCGACAGCATCAGCTCGGGGTCGATCAGCGCCACCGCCGGCCAGGTCTCCTTCAGGTGCAGCGAGTACTTCTTCTGCGCGCCGCGGTCCCAGATCGTCGCCCAGGGCGTGACCTCGCTGCCGGTGCCGGCCGTGGTCGGCACCGCGATCAGACTCTTCAGCTGCGCCGGCACGAAGGCCTTGCCGGACGCCAGCAGGGCGATGAGGTCATCGAAGCTGCCGCTCGCGGTGCCGACCATCAGCGCCTTGGCGGTGTCGATCGCGCTGCCGCCGCCGATCGCGACGATCACGTCGATGCCGCCGGCGTTGCGCCAGAACCCTTCATACAGCGCCTTCAACTCGGCGACATCGGGGTTCGGTCGGACGTCGTCGATCACGCCGGCGAGGTGGTCGCCGAGCAGCGCCTCGATGCGGCCGACGAGGCCGAGCGCGCGGGCTTCGGGGAAGGTCACCAGCAGCGCGCGGCGACCGGCCAGCAGGCCGGGCAGGGACGACAGGGCCCCTGCCCCGTACACGCTGCGAACGGGGTTGAAATATTCGTGCGACATGAGTTCCTCTAACGGGGTGGGCCGACGTGGTTCAGCGCGAGGTCGAACACATCGAAGTTGCGCAGCCGCCGGCCAGGCGCGACATCGCGCAGCGGGCGGTTGAACAGGAGCGGGACCTTCTGCTCCGAGATGCCGCCATGCGAACGCAGCGGCACCGTCAGGCCACTCAGGACGTGTCGGGCCGTGCTGGTGCCGAGCACGGTCAAGTGGTCGGAGACCACGACCAGGTCGCCGATGCGCTCGGGTGGCAACTCGAAGCGGCGCGCCGCCTCGTCGCGTGGCAGCACCAGCTCGATGCCAGGCAGCGCTTGCAGCGCATCGCGTGCACGCGCGGTGGTTGGTGCATCGGGCAGGTAGATGGTGGCGAACGATCCGAGCGCACCGTGATGCACGACGTATGGGTCGGTGATCGGCAGGATGACGCGCGCCGCGCACTCGCCGAGCAGGCCGTCGAGCACCTGCTGCAGGTAGATCACCCGCGGCCTGCCCGCGGCGTCGGTCTTGGGGCTCATGCCGTGGTCGGCTGTCAGGGCGATCACCGCGCCGAGCGCATCGAGCTGCTCCAGGTAGCCGCTCATCATCGCGTAGAACGCGTTGGCTTCCGGGGTGCCAGGGGCGCACTTGTGCTGCACGTAGTCGGTGGTCGACAGGTACATCAGGTCGGGACGCCGCGTCTGCAGCAGCTTCACGCCGGCGGCGAAGACGAACTCGCTCAGGTCGGCCGAGTACACCGACGGCACCGGCTTGCCGACCAGTTCGAGCACGTTGTCGATGCCGCATTCGGCGACGGTCGCCTGGTCGGCCTTCTCGGCGGAGAAGCAGATGCCTTGCAGGCCATGGCCGAGCAAGGTGCGCAGCTTGTCCTTCGCGGTGACCGCAGCGACCTTCGCCCCGGCCTGCCCGAACGCTGCCAGCAACGTCGGCGCCCGCAGGTACTCCGGGTCGTTCATCATCACTTCGCGACCCGTCTCCACGTCGTAGAAGTAGTTGCCGCAGATGCCATGCACCGAGGGCGGCACCCCGGTGACGATCGACACGTTGTTCGGGTTCGTGAAGCTCGGCACCACGCAGTCGCCGATCAGGGAGCTGCCGCGTTCGAGCATCTGCTTCAGGAAAGGCGCGGAACCGGCCTGGATGGCCTGGGTGATGTAGTCGGGCTCACAGCCGTCGACACAGACCACCACCACCGGCGCCTGGGGGCGGGCATACGCCCGTCCGTTGGCGTGCACCGGTTCGACCGAGGAGTTCATCAACGGGCTCCCTTCTGGATCGAGGCGCGCAGCCAGGTCGAGATGTAGTCGGCCAGCATCACCATCACGATGATCACGAGGATGCAGGTCGCGGTGTCCTGGTACTGGAACAGCTTCATGCTGCCGACCAGTTCGAAGCCGATGCCGCCGGCGCCGACCATGCCGAGCACGGTGGCCTGGCGCAGGTTGGTCTCGAAGCGGTACAGGACGACGGCGATCCAGGCCGTGATCACCTGCGGCAGCACGCCGAAGATGATGATCTGGATCGGCCCGGCGCCGGTCGAGCGCAGCGCCTCGATCGGTCCCTGGTCGATCTCTTCGATCGACTCGGAGAAGAACTTGCCGAGCATGCCCGCGCCGTGCACGGCCAGGGCCAGCACGCCCGGGAACGGCCCGAGGCCGACCGCGGCGACGAAGATCAGCGCCAGGATGATCTCGTTGATGCCGCGGGTCACGTTGAACACCTGGCGAGTGAAGTGGAACACCGCCATGTTGGGCGTCAGGTTGCGCGCCGCCAGAAAGCACACCGGCACCGCGAGCACGAACGCGAGCAGCGTGCCCCAGATCGCGATCTGGATTGTCTCGATCGCCGGCGTCACCAGCTTGTCGAGGAAGGCCCAGTTCGGCGGGAACATGCGGCCCAGGAAGTCGCCGATCCAGGGCAGGCCCTTGTTGAGTTCGGTGAAACTGACCTGGCTGCCCTGGGCTGCCCACCAGAGCACGGCGACGATCACCGCACCAGTACCCGCCCGCGACAACCATCCGAAGTTGCCCGTCGGCCGTGCGACGAGCAAGGTGTAGGAACCGATATTCATCATGCCTCCTCGAGCGAGAAATCCTTGATCCGCACCGGCGGCTCCTGGTCGCGTTGCGGTGACGACGCCGACCCCTCGCCCTCTTCGAGCCCGGGGTAGATGCGTTGCAGCACGGCGTCGGTGAGCTGGTCCGGCCCACCCTCGAACACGATGCGGCCGGCGGACACGCCGACGATGCGTTCGCCGAACTCGCGTGCGTATTCGATCTGGTGCAGGTTGCACACGACCGTGATGCCCAACTCGCGGCTGGCCTGCTTCAGATAGGTCAGCACGGTGCGCGAGGTCTTCGGGTCCAGGCTCGCGACCGGCTCGTCGGCGAGGATGACCTTGGGTTTCTGCGCCAGCGCGCGGGCGATGCCGACGCGCTGTTTCTGCCCGCCCGACAAGGTGTCGGTGCGCAGCTCGGCCTTTTCTTCGAGTTCGACCCGACGCAGACATTCTTGCGCGATGGCGACATCCTTGCGCGGGAAGACCTGCAGCCAGGACAGCAGTGACGGCACGGCACCCAGGCGGCCGGTGAGCACGTTCTTCTGCACCGACAGGCGCGGCACCACGTTGTAGTGCTGGAAGATCATCGCCACCTTGAGGCGCAGCTTGCGCAGGCTGGCGGCATCGGACGTCGCCAGCTGGCCATCGACATGGATGTCGCCCTGGGTTGGCTCGGCGAGCCGGTTGATGCAGCGCAGCAGTGTCGACTTGCCGGCGCCCGAAGGCCCGAGCACGACGAGGAACTCGCCGGGTGCCACGTCGAGGTCGATGCCCTTCAGGGCGTCGAACTCGCCGTAGCGTTTGGTCAATCCGCGGATCCTGATCACTTCATCTTCCTCAGGTCGAGGTTGAGCGACTTGGCGGTTTCGCGGATGACGTTATAGGCCGCGTCGTTGGTCGGGTGGAAGCCGTTGAGTTCGCCCTGGTCCGACCAGGGGATGTTCTTGACTTCGAGGAAGGCCGCCTGGATGCGCTTCTTCAGCGCCGGGTCGAGATCCTTGCGCCAGACCATCGGCGACTCGGGGATCGGGTCCGACTTCCAGATCACCACCAGGTCCTCGCGCTTGGCCAGGCCCTTGGCGATGGCTGCGTCGAGGATGCGGTCGGCGATCGCAACGGCGTCGACCCGCTTGTTTTGCACCGCCACCGCGTTGGAGTCGTGCGAGCCGGAGAAGATGACGCGGCCGAAGTCCTTGTCGGTGTTGAAGCCGATTTTCATCAGGCCGGCCTTGGGGAACAGGTGGCCCGAGGTCGAGCTCGGATCGACGAAGGCGAAGGTCTTGCCCTTCAGGTCGGCCACCGTCTTGATGCCGCTGTCCTTGTGCGCGACGACGAGCGAGTGATAGAAGGTGCGCCCGGCCTTCTTGGTCTCGGCCACCGCGAAGGCCTCGATGTCGGCGACGGTCGTGCCCAGGACGTACGAGAACGGGCCGAGGTAAGCGACGTCGAGCCGCTTCGAGCGCAGGGCTTCGATCACGCCGTTGTAGTCGGCCGCGACGAAGGGTTTCACCTCCATGCCGAGCGCTTTCGACAGCATGTCCATCATGGCCTGACTGTTGGCGATCATCGCCCGCGAGTCTTCGGAGGGAATCAGGCCGACGGTCAGCACATTCGCCGCCCGGGCGACGGGTGCGAGCGCGAGCATCGGTGCGCCCAGCAGGGCGGGTGTACTGGCCAGCAGCGTTCGGCGAGTGATCGTCATTTTTGTCTCCTGTGACATCGGTTGGATTCGTTCATCGTCGCCGCCCGCTGTGACGGGTCTGTGGCGTCTGAGGCAACTGTCGGCGAGCCGAAACCATTTGGCCAATTCAAGTTTTCTGGCCAATGTATTGACTGAATCTATAGTTCACCCGGGATAACACTCAGGGGTCTGTCATGCGATTGACACAGTTGCGGTCCTTCCACGCCGTGGCCACGACCGGCAGCTTCACGCGGGCCGCGGAGATGCTGCATGTGAGCCAGCCGACGGTGACCACCCAGGTTCGCCAGCTCGAGGACCTGTACAAGGTCGAACTCTTCCATCGCACGGGCCGACGCGTTCGACCGACCGAAATCGGCGAGCGCCTGCTCCAGCAATCCCGCCAGATCTTCAGCCTCGAGGCCGAGTCGGTGCAACTGCTCCGCGACGCGGGCGAATTGCGCTCGGGCCACCTGAACGTTGCCGCGGTCGGGCCATCGCACGTCACCAAAATGCTGGTGGCCTTCAACCAGAAGTTTCCGGGCGTCAAGATCTCGGTGAGCACCGGCAACTCGCAGGACGTGCTGGATCGCCTGCTCGACTACAGCGCGGATGTCGGCGTTCTCGCGCAGGTGTTTCGCGACCGGCGCTTCGTGTCGGTACCCTACAGCGATCACCCGATCGTCATCTTCTGTTCCTCGGCGCATCGGTTTGCGCGACGACGCAGCATCCGGACATCCGATCTGCAGGGCGAGAAGCTGATCTTGCGGGAAAGCGGGTCGACCACTCGCAAGGCCATCGAGGCCGCCCTCAAGTCAGCCAAGGTCGAGCCGGAAGTGGTGATGGAGGTGGCCAGTCGCGAGATCATCCGTGAGGCGGTCGCTCAGGGAGTCGGCGTCGCTGCCGTGTCCGAGGTCGAATACGTTCCAGGCCCGGGCTTGCATGCGGTGCGAATCAGCGACGCGCAGATTCGGACATATGCGCACGTGGTGTGCCTGGCGGAACGGCGAGACACCCGAATGATCCGAACATTTTTCGATGTCATCGGAATGGACGCATGAGCTGATCGAGCGGAGGCAACGCGTCGGGTGCGTGGTGAGCCCCGGCGCCCTTATTCGTTTTCCCCGCGCCGGCCAGCGAATGGCGCTGGGCCGTTTGAGGTTGTCACGGCCGCGATGCGCGCTTTGCGCATATCCATTGGCGATTTGATTCGTTCCCTGATTCGTGTCGCGTCCCTAGCATCGTTGCAGACGGTCGCCAGACCGATCCATTGACCCTCAAAGGACGCTCCTCTCATGACGACGGCTCGAACCATTCTCCGCACGGCGGCCACGCTGGCGCTCGCCGCAGCCGCCGGCTTGGCGGCTGCCAAAGACATCACGCTGCTCAACATCTCGTACGACCCGACGCGCGAGCTCTACCAAGAGTACAACGCGGCCTTCGCGAAGTACTGGCTCGCCAAGACCGGCGACAAGCTCAGCGTGAAGCAGTCGCACGGCGGTTCGGGCAAGCAGGCGCGCTCGGTGATCGACGGCATCGAAGCCGACGTGACGACGCTGGCGCTGGCCTGGGACATCGACGAGATCGCCGAGCGCTCGAAGCAGATCGTGCCCGATTGGCAAAAGCGCCTGAAGCACAACAGCTCGCCCTACACCTCGACCTACATCTTTCTGGTGCGCAAGGGCAACCCGAAGGGCATCAAGGACTGGAACGATCTGGTCAAGCCGGGGGTGTCGATCATCACCGCCAACCCGAAGACTTCGGGCGGTGCACGCTGGGGTTATCTCGCGGCCTACGGCTATGCGCTGAAGCAGCCCGGCGGCAACGACACCAAGGCCAAGGACTTCGTCGCGAAACTGTTCAGCAACGTGCCGGTGCTCGATTCGGGCGCGCGCGGCTCGACCGTGACCTTCGCCGAGCGCGGCATCGGCGACGTGCTGCTGGCGTGGGAAAACGAAGCCTGGCTGTCGCTGAAGGAATTCGGCAACGACAAGTTCGACATCGTCTACCCGCCCACCAGCATCCTGGCCGAGCCACCGGTGACCGTGGTCGACAAGGTCGTCGACAAGCGTGGCACGCGTGACGTGGCGCAGGCCTACCTCGAGTACCTGTACAGCCCGCAAGGCCAGGACATCGCGGCCCGCAACTACTACCGGCCGACCGACGCGACGGTCGCGGCGAAGTACGCGAAGAACTTCCCGAAGATCGCGCTGTTCACGATCGACGACGTGTTCGGCGGTTGGGCCAAGGCGCAGAAGACGCACTTCGCCGACGGCGGTGTGTTCGACCAGATCTACACGAGGAAGTAGCGCGTTTCATCGCTTCGCTTGTTTGCGATCCGCCTGACGCACGATGCCCATCCTGTCCCGCACCCTGCTCAAGCGGCACAGCGTGCTGCCGGGCTTCGACCTGGCGCTCGGCTTCACGCTGCTGTACCTCGGCTTCATCGTATTGATCCCGCTGTCGGCGGCGTTCCTGAAGACCTTCACGATGACCTGGCCGGCGTTTTGGGATGCGGTCACGTCGCCGCGTGTCGTCGCCTCGTACCGGCTGACCTTCGGCGCCTCGGTGGCGGCCGCGCTGGTGAACGCGGTGTTCGGGCTGATCGTGGCCTGGGTGCTGGTGCGCTACGAGTTCCCGTTCAAGCGGGTCGTCGACGCGCTGGTCGATTTGCCTTTTGCGTTGCCCACCGCGGTGGCCGGCATCGCGCTGACCGCGCTGTACGCCGCCAACGGTTGGATCGGCCAGTATCTGGCGCTGATCGGCATCAAGGTGTCGTACACGCCGCTCGGGGTGTTCGTGGCGCTGACCTTCATCGGCCTGCCGTTCGTCGTGCGCACGGTGCAGCCGGTGCTCGAAGACCTGCAGAAGGAACTCGAAGAAGCCGCCGCCACGCTGGGCGCGACGCGCGCGCAGACCTTCACCCGCGTGATCCTGCCGATCCTGACGCCGGCGCTGCTGACCGGCTTCGCGCTCGCGTTCGCGCGTGCGCTCGGTGAATACGGCTCGGTGATCTTCATCGCCGGCAACATGCCGATGATCTCGGAGATCACGCCGCTGCTGATCATCACCAAGCTCGAGCAATACGACTACCAGGGCGCGACCGCGATCGCCGTGGTGATGCTCGTTGCCGCGTTCGCGCTGCTGCTCGCGATCAACCTGCTGCAGGCCTGGACGCGCAAGCGCCAGGGGCGCTGAACCCCTCCATGTCGACGACGACCACCACCCTGGCGGCGCAGCCCGTCGTGCGCCGATCCGTCGCGCCGCGAACCGCGCTGGCCGCCACCGCCGAACCGCCGTGGGTGCGCCGCACCTTGATCGGCGTGGCGCTCGCGTTCCTCGCGTTCTTTCTGTTCGTACCGCTCGCAGCCGTGTTCTTCGAGGCCTTCAAGAAAGGCTGGGGCGTCTACCTCGCGGCCATCACCGAGCCCGATGCGGTGTCGGCGATCTGGCTGACACTGATCGCCGCGGCGATCTCGGTGCCGCTGAACCTGGTGTTCGGCATCGCTGCGGCGTGGGCTGTCGCCAAGTTCGACTTTCGCGGCAAGAACCTGCTGCTGACGCTGATCGACCTGCCGTTCTCGGTCTCGCCGGTGATCGCCGGCCTGATCTACGTATTGATCTTCGGCCTGCAAGGCTGGTTCGGCGAGACGCTGCGCGACCACGACGTGCGCATCATCTTCGCGGTGCCGGGCATCGTGCTCGCGACCGTGTTCGTGACTTTTCCGTTCATCGCGCGCGAGCTGATCCCGCTGATGCAGGCGCAGGGCCAGGAGCAGGAAGAAGCCGCGCGCGTGCTCGGTGCGTCGGGCTGGCAGATGTTCTGGCGGGTCACGCTGCCGAACGTGAAATGGGCGCTGCTCTACGGCGTGATCCTGTGCAACGCGCGGGCGATGGGCGAGTTCGGCGCGGTCAGCGTCGTCTCGGGCCACATCCGCGGCCAGACCAACACGATGCCGCTGCACATCGAGATCCTCTACAACGAGTACCAGTTCGCCGCGGCGTTCGCGGTGGCGTCGCTGCTGGCGCTGCTGGCACTGGTGACGCTGGTGCTGAAGTACGCGGTCGAGCAGCGCGTGAAGAAACAGAAGCGCAGTGCTTCGGACAGAAACGAGTGAGCCAGCCGTCATGAGCATCGAAATCCGCCACCTCAACAAGCGCTTCGGCAACACCGTCGTCTGCGACAACCTGAATCTCGACATCCCGTCGGGCGAACTGGTCGCGCTGCTCGGGCCCTCGGGTTCGGGCAAGA